>DATFAE010000154.1:0-1577 GCA_035254945.1 Arthrobacter sp.
TTCCTCGGCCGCGGCTTCATCGGATTCGTACTCTGCAGCCATCCACACTTCGGCTGCTTCCTCCACGACTTTCTTGCCGATGCCGTGGACTCCGGACTCCAATTCAGCGACGGTGCGGGAGCCTGCCGGGCGGGTGGCTGCTTTCTCACTCAGTTCAGCGAACAGCGTCTCGAAATTCTTCACGCCCTACAGCCTACTTGCTGCGGGCCGGAGGGCGCCTGTCGGGCCGTTGCGTGACGGGCGCGATGTGAGTGAAGACACACCGCGCCCGTCAGCGCCTTAGGTGTACTGCTTGAGCACGACGGCGGTGGCCAGGGCGGCGGTGACGGCCTCGTGGCCTTTGTCCTCGCTGGATCCGGGCAGCCCGGCGCGGTCAAGGCCCTGCTGCTCGGTATCGCAGGTCAGGACTCCGAAGCCCACCGGCACGCCGGTGGCGACACTGACGTCGGTGAGTCCCGACGTCGCCGCCTGGCAGACGTACTCGAAGTGCGGCGTGCCGCCGCGGATCACGACGCCGAGGGCCACCACGGCGTCGAAGTGCGGTGCCAGCCGCGCGGCAGCAACAGGGAGCTCGAAGCTTCCGGGCACCCGCAGGACGGTGGGTTCGCTGATTCCGGCGTCCTTGGCGGCGCGGAGCGCGCCGTCCAGCAGGCCGTCCATGATCTGGGTGTGCCAGCTCGCGGCAACGATGGCCAGCCTGAGCTGCGACGTTTCCGCCGGGTTGAGGGTAGTGAGGTCGATGTCGGGTGCGCCGTGGCCACTCATGTGTTGGGTTCCGTTCAGTCTTGTTCGTGCTGGAAAGTTTCGGGCGGGAAGGATTCCGCGGCGGCGCCGGGTACCCCCACCACATGGGTGTCCAGCGTCAGCCGGTGCTCCATGCGGTCCTTCTTGGTCTGCAGGTAGCGGATGTTCTGGTCGCGCGAGGGAACCTCGGTGGGAACCATCTCCACCACCTTCACGCCCGCCTTGGCGAGCCTGTTCTGCTTGTCCGGGTTGTTGCTCAGGAGCCGCACCTCATGCAGCCCCATCTCGGCCAGGACCTGGGCGGCCGCGTTGTAGCAGCGGGCATCCACCGGCAGGCCCAGCTGTTCGTTGGCTTCCACGGTGTCGAAACCTGCCTCCTGGAGGGCGTAGGCCTTGATCTTGTTGGCCAGCCCGATCCCGCGGCCTTCCTGTCCGCGCAGGTACAGCAGGGTGCCTCCGTGTTCCCGGATCATTTCCAGGGCATAGGCCAGCTGCTCGCCGCAGTCGCAGCGGTAGGAACCAAAGATGTCACCGGTGAGGCACTCAGAATGGAGCCTGACCAGCGGCGCCTTGCCGTCCCTTGGCGGGTTGGGCGAACTCACCGCAAGGTGTTCCGCGCCGGTGACAAGGTCGGTCCAGGCCTGGGCGATGAAGTCGCCGAACGCCGTCGGAAGCTGCACGACGGGTCCGCCACTGACAGGATGCCGTACCTTTCCATTGCCGGCCGGCACCTGCTGGCTGCTGTGGTGGGTGTTGCCCGTAACCCCGGAAGCCGTCATCGTTTCTCCTCTTCTCCGCCCGGGCGTCCTGCCCGGGTACCGCTGCGGCCGGCC
>DATFAE010000155.1:0-13523 GCA_035254945.1 Arthrobacter sp.
AGGTCCCACTCCTCATCCCGGAAGACGATGCGTGCCCAGGAGCCCACGGGGGCGTCCCTGGTGATGCAGCGCATTGACTTGATCGACACCTGGCCGGGGATCTCGGCGTCACCCTGCCGCTGTGAGGAGGAGGTGACCCAGACTTCGACCGGCACTGTTGCCGGTACCCGGACGCTGTCGCCACGGTTGTTGGTGACTTCGACTTCGGGATAGATGAGCATCTTCTCCCTGCCCTTATCGAGCAGGCGGGAGCGGGCCATCATCAGAAGTATCCGAAGAACGTCGGGTTATCCAGGGTGCGGCCCATGGGTTCATCCGGGTTGGTGTGCGAACGCGGGACTGGCCGGTCACAGTTGTGCAGGCTGACCGAGCGGACGTTGCCCTGCCGGCCGAGCGCCTTGATGATCGTGATTTCCTGGGCCGTCAGATTCGCGCCGGAGACATAGTCTTTTTGGCGATTGAACGTGACCATATCACCCCGCTCCATGTCAAATCCTGAAGGATTCAAGACGCCCCGGGCCGCCGCCGCCACGCAAATGGTGACGGCGACCGGAGGGGCAGTCTCAGCGGTCCAGTAGGGCTGCTGGGCGTAGTGCCTGATCTGTTCGGACGCCTCGGCGAGGCAGGCCATGGCCAGCTGGACATCTTCTGCAGTGGAGATGGGCTCGCCAATGCGAGCAGCCACCTGGGCCACTGTTGCGAGTGCTGGCACGGTTGCTCCTACGGGGCTGCGATGGCGACGGTCGGGGTGCCGGTGTAACCGGAGCCCGCCGCCGTGACGGTGATGGCGGTGACCTGGCCGTTGACGATGGTGGCCGTCGCGGTTGCGCCGGTGCCGGAGCCGCCGGAGATGGTCACCGTCGGAGCGGAGGTGTAGCCGAAGCCAGGAGCCGTAACCGCGATGGAGCCGATGGTGGAGCCGGACTTGGTGATGGCACCCGTAGCGGTTGCCTTCGCACCCGGGTAGTTGCCACCAAGAGGCCAAGGAGCGCCCATGTGCTCGGTCGGGGTGACCGGGAGCTGGTGGTAGACCTTGTCCAGGAAGGAGCCGGCCTCGCCGCCGGGGGTTGTGGTGCCGCCGTCGCCCGGGGCCTTGGCGGCCACCGAGGAGGTGTTCAGGACGATGCGGATGCCACGGACGAAGTACTTGTCCTCGGAGATGACATCGTTGCTGCGGCCGTCAAATACCTGGAGGTGGTCCTCGACGTAGGAGTAGCCGGAGTAGCAATCCAGGACGCTGCGGTCGGTGAGATACGCGGTGTCGTAGTCCATCATCCAGCGGAGTGCCCAGCCGCCGGCGGAAGCCTTGGCGCCGTAGGGCACGGAGCGCGGGATGGAGGGGGTTCCCGTGTAGACGATGAATGCGCTGGACGCATACATGTAAGCCTCATCGGCAGGTACGTGCGTCGAGCTGATGAACGTAACCCCGGCGATGGTGCCGAGCGTTGCCGTGGTCAGGGCGTCGTCGCCGCGACCCTGATCCTTCAGGAAGCGGTTGTCCTTCAGGAGGGCCTCTTCAAAGTCCAGGCCGATGACGCAGACCAGGTTGTCCTCGGGGCAGCGCATGAGGCGCAGCGCCTTCTTGGCTTCGACAACAGCGTTGTAGAAGCGGGACTGGTTGGTCGGGTCGGTGGCTGCGACCTTGACGATGCGCTCGTACGGAGCATCCAGGATCTGGTTCAGCACGCCGTGCTCCAGGTAGCTGGAGAGGGAGTTGGTCTGGGCTTCGATGATGTCGCCCCAGCCGTTCTGGAAATCCCAGTCGTTCTGCTCGTCGGTCATCTTGATGGCCGAGTACGGACGGTCAGCCGAGATGGTGACGGTCACGACGGTCTCGGAGTAGGTGTCCGTGATGATGGGCTGGGAGCGGTCGTTGCGAGCCGTGTAGGTACGCACAGGGACGGTGCCCTTGACGCGCTGGCTGATGGTGTCACCCTCGGACTTGAAGAAAGTATTCAGGTCGGAGCGCTTGGTCACCGTGTTGGAGATCACCAGGGTGTCCTTGAGGCCGGACAGAGCGGCCTCGACCAGGACAGCCGGCTTCACCTTGAGGTGCGGAGTGTAGGTCATTTCGAGTCCCTTTCAGGGCATGAAAAAAGCGCCCGGGGGCGCTTGGTGGTTTTTAGCGGCGGCTGGCTTTCCAGCGTTCATACTCGGCAAACCCATTGGGCTCGTCGGGCTTGGTGGATGGGTCCAGTCCGCCACGGGGTTCCTGGACCGTGACGACGACGGGCTCCTCAGGCTCCTTCTTCCGGGCCAGCTTGGCGGCCTGGGTCAGGAGTTCCTGTTCCGTCTTGGCGGTGAGGAACTCAACGAGGTCTTCGTCGAGGCCGACTCGGCGGGCCACACGCTCACGGGCGAGCTGGGCTTCGAGGTCGGCGGTCTTGGTGTCATACGCAGCAGTGAGCTGCTTCACTTCCTCCGGAGTCTTGGCATCTGCCAGCTTGGTCTGGAGATCCTTGGCCAGGACGCGCTTCTCAGCTGCTTCCTTGCGGGTGTCCTCCAGCTCCTTCCGGACCCAGTTGAACTCGGCGGGGAATGCCGCCCAGGGATCCAGTGCTTCGGGGGTAGCGGGTTCTGTGGGCTCCTGGCCCGGCGTCTGCTGCTCAGACAATTTCAGGTCCTCCTGGGACTGTGGGGGGTGTCGGGGTTGGCTTTGCGCTGGGCATAGATCCAGCGGCGCCAGGCCTTGCGTGCGTCATTGCCCGAGTACCCGTCGGTGACGGTCGGCCACATCTCCTGGAAGTAGGCGTTCATCGGGGGCAGGGTGTCCGAGGTGTTGACAAACCGGACAATCGGGAAGCAATGACAGTTGGGGTGGTACAGCGTGATCTCATCCCCTACGCTGCCGTCCTCGGCATCGCCGACACCGGAGGTTTCGCCGGTGAAGACAAAGCCGCGACTGGCGAGCATTGAGCAGAATGCGCAGGGATCTGAGCTGGTCCCACGGGCGACGAGCTTGATCCGCTTGTCTTTGCGGATAGCCTTGTCGATGGCCTGACGGCCACCTTCCATGCCCAGTTCATCGACGGTTCCGGATCCCAGGGATCCAGCCGCATCGTGGGACTGTTCGATCAGGGTCATTGCCCGATCAGGACTCAGCTCTTGGCTGGCCCGTAGTGCCCTCGCCTTGTCGGCGGCCCGCTTCACGGCCTGCTTCCAGAGCAGGTCGCGGAACAGTTCGTCAACTTCATCGAAGGACAGCTCCGGCTCCCAGTCCCACTTGTCTATGGAGACAGGGGAACTGCTGTCGGAGCCTTCGACATCAAGCAGGTTCTGGATGAGCGGATCAACCTGGGCGTCCTGGAGCCGGATCAACCGGCCCGGCGTCTGGGAATCCGGGATCTCCTTCTTCTGGAGTTCCTCTTCAAACCAACGGATGTCGGGATCGGCGCTCGGGGTGAGCGGCGCCGGGAGTGAGGCGACGTCGAGGGCAATGTCACGGAACGTGGTCCGCAGCTGCCCGACTGTGACGCCGGTAGCGGGGGAGTCGATGGGTGCACCGAGGATGGTGCCCGACTCCAGGGCCCGGGAAAGCTGGTAGTAGGCGATCGCCAGCTTCCGGGACATCTTTCGTACCGCAGTGATAATGCGCAGCGAGGTGACGATCCAGACTGTGGCCGTCTCCTCCGCATTGAGGGCATTGACGCCCTCCCACTCGGCAAGTGCAAGGTAGGCGGCGGCGATACCGAGGCGGGCCTGAGCAGCCTGGTGGAGCTGCTCAATCGCCAGGACCTCAGCCGCCGTTGCCACTCAGGGGCTTCTTCTGGGCGGCGTTGGCTGTCGGGATCTTCTGGGCGCCGGCGGCCTTGGCCTGCTGCATCCGTGGATCGCGTGCCTCGTCCTCGACGATCTGCTCCTCGTGCAGCTCATCCCAGTCATCCAGCATGCCGTTGGTGACGCCGGGGATCAGCGGCCACAGGCCCTTGCGCGGGACGTCAAGCATCTGCGCGGCCTTGCCGAGGGCATCCATCATGACGGCGACGGTGCGGGTGCTCATGTCCCTCCAGCGGACTTCTCCGCCGTAGCTGTCGGCACCTTCCTTGTCACCCGAGGCCAGAGCGCCCAGGCGCATCAGTTCCTCGTGGGACTCGCCCAGGGAAATGTGCAGGGAGTCGATCCAGCGGATGAACTGCGCTTCGGCGGCGGACCATGCTTCGGCCGAGAGGTTGGCCAGGTTGGCGATGGAGGCCAGCGGCGGGAACTGCGACAGGGTCGTGAAGTTCCGGGCTGCCTGCTCCTCCTGCCTGATGTAGCCGTCCAGGGGGGTTTCGTCCAGCTGCCCGAACTTGGTGGCCGGATCATCGCTGAGCAAGAGCGCAGCCTGGGAGACCTCGATCGGCTCCGGGATCGGCTCATCGTTGGCGTCCAGGATGATGTCGCCGTTCTCGTCCTTCCGGAAGGAGGGCATCAGGCCGGCGGCCCATCTGACCTTGAACGCGCCGAAGTCACTGGTCACGTTCGTGGAGAAGGTGGCCTGGTTCAGGCGGTCCTGCAGCGGGATGGCCGGCTTGACGACGCCGCGTGTGCGGCCTTCGTCATCAAGGAAGCAGGTGTAGCGGACGACCGGGCACTTCTCCAGGTTGTGCTTGAAGGGCTTGCCCTTGACAATGAACTTGCCATCCATCGTGTAGGTCATCTCCCAGCGGAACTCGTCATCCCAGAGGATGGCCAGGCCGGGGACCTTCTCGCTGCGCGGGTAGGACTTGATAGTCAGGACGTGCGACGGGCGGATGTCGTTCACCGGATCCCTGAAGTACGCCACCGTATTCCTGGTGGACAGGATGTCGTAGGTGATGTTCTTCGGGTCGATGTTGTTCACGCACACGAAGGCGTGGCCGTAGAGCAGGACCGATCGGTAGACTATCGCTTGGCGCCCGTCCATCCGGTTGCGCTGCCAGAGCCGCCATTCGGTGGAGGTATTCTCCGCCGTCTTGGCCTTGGATTTCTTCTCCAGCATCCCGCCCTGGCGCCGGCGGTAGTCGTCCACGAAGGACATTTGGCTCGGCAGGTTCACCAAAAGTGGGATCCAGTTCGCAATGCTGCGCTGCTGGAGATCCCTGATCTGGGCGGTGGCGTTGCGGGGGGCGTACGGCAACAGCTGCTTGCCCTCGAAGTAGTCGTGGCACAGGTCGTACTCGGTGCGGTCATGGCTCAGGGTGAGGAACATGTCCTCGACCAGCTTCAGGTCGAAGGACCCGGCCTTGACGTCGGGATTGGCGTAAACCCGGTCCCGCTGCCCCTTGGCAAATTCATCCATGGTGGCCAAAGTGGGTTCTCCTAATTGAATGTGTAGAGCCGGCGGGAGTATTCCTTGGGGATTTTCTTCCCGGATTCGGCGAGGGCAACGAGTGCCATGTAGGCGAGGAAGCCGGCGGCGAAACCGTCGATCTTGCGCGGGGACTCAGACGAGTCCTTGCCGAACCACAGGCCGTAGGAATTGGTGCGGCGCTTGGTGTTCAGGACGTGCACGCGCATGAGGCGGTCACCGTTTTGCTTCAGCCGCTTGTCGGCGATCGAGGCGACGAACGCCTCGGTGGTCTGTGAGATCTTGGCCTTGTTGGACCGCATGTCGAAGCCGACGGTGCTGCGGGAGCTGGCCTTCACAAGTAGTTGCTCACGGTAACTATCGCTCCAGCCGTCCGTTTGGCTTTCCCAATATGCTGTATCCGCGAAAAACGCGTATACCTTGAACATCGAAAAGGCCAGGTGGACTTCGGACTCGACCTCTTCCACGGGCACATGCCACTGCTGGGAGGGGTCGGGGTTCTGCCAGATGCCGAGCGGGACAATGAGGTTGTCTGAGATCCGGATCGCCACCAGGGCGGTCGCGTCATCAGTTTTTGACCCGTCGAATCCCATGACTATGGCGTCACCGGGCTTGAGGTCGCGCTTGTCGCCGTAGCAGCCGGGCTCCAGGATGCCGTCCCACTGACCAACGGTGACCAGGGAATCTCCGCTGGAGACGATCTGGTTGAACCACATGCGCCGCTTGCCGGCGACGGGCTTGGAGCCGTCCTGGATTTCCTGGACGATGTCTTCGACGTTGAGCCAGACGGCGTCACCACGGATCGTGGCCACGATGTGCGGGGCCCACTCCTCGGACAGCGGGGCGTCAGGGTGCGCTTCGAGCGAGTCATACAGCCAGCCCGAGGGCTTGGCCAGGCCTGCCCAGACCCGCTCCTGCTCCTCACGCACGCGCTGGGCCACGGAATCTTCGCCGGGCTCGTAGGCGTTGGTGATGCAGAGCAGGCGGCCCTGGACCTTGGTCAGGTTGTTGGTGATGACCTCATAGAATGCGGGGCCGCGCTGGCCCGGCGTCCAGTGGTGGGTCTCATTGGCAATGCAAAATGTGACACGGCCACCTTCTGCGGAGCGGAAGTTGGCACTCATGGTGCGCAGCTTCTGCTTGCCGCCGTTGGCGTAGATGACTTCCTTCTGGACGTCCATGCCGAAGGCCATGCGGGTGCGCGTGGGGATCAGGCCGGGGAACACATCGCGGGTGTTCTCCGTCTGCTGCTCCGAGACTGCGGTGACCTGGACGTACGCGTCAGGGTGCGGCCGGCCGACGGGATTGCCGTCGGCGTTCCAGTGTGAGAACTGGCTCGGGCCGATCAGCTCCACGATGGAGAGGACGGCGGCGAGGGGGTCTTTGCCCCTAACTACCATCCCTTCATGCGCTGAAGGACTGCCTTGCGGTAGCTGAACTTACCGCGATGGTCGATGGCGTAGAACCAAAGAATGAATCGTGCCTGTTCGGCGGTGGCCATCCAGGGTCGTCCGTCGGAAAAGGTCAGCCATTCGGCGACCCAGCCCAGGACTTCCCAGCCGAGAGTCCTCTCGGGGAGCAGCCAGCTGCCGTCGGCGTTCTTCTGCCATGTGGGGCCGATGAACGACGGCGGGAAGTATATGGCGGCATTCTCGGCCGTGGGGTCGAGAGCGTCGATTTCCTCTTGCGTGAGTGAAGGAATGTTAATCACCCCCGATCGGGGGTATCAGTGAAGCGTTGGGCACCTGGCCCCACCCTTTCAACCGGGCAGGTTCAGGCCTCCTGGACCCCCAACTGCTGCCGGTATGTGTCAATTGCCACGATGGAAGCGGAGGTCTCGGACTCTTTGGGGTCTTCAAGCTCAATCCGCATCCGGCGGCGCTCACCCTCGGTAACTCCGAGGGAGGTCATGCCCTGCAGGATGGTAGCGAGCATCATCGCTGTGGGCCGTTTGTAATATTCGGTCAACGCGTCACAGAGGAGGCGGGCCATTTCGTAGTCGGAAAGCTCGTAGTACTCGCGCATCCCGGAGCGGGACAGCGAGCGGTACCACTGCTTGGCGCGGGGATGCCAGGCACTGTCCACCGGGGGGACCTTGAACGGGACGCGGTTGCCCTTGCTGAGGGATACACCGCCTTCGTTCTCTGGCTTGTTGCGGCGGGTGCGTTCTTCGCTCCTCTTGGGTACTGGTCCTGGCATTAGAATCCTCGGTGTTGTGTAGGGGTGGGCGGGCCGTCGATGATCCCGGGCTGCTTCTCCTCAGGGAGCCGTCGCAGCTTGCGGATCTCGGCCTGCTTGGCCTGGACATCCCTGCCGGTTTTGGTCAGGTGGTGGGCGCGGCAGAGGCCTTGCAGATTGTCGAGGCTATGATCATCGCCTGGTGTGATGTGATCGACGTCGGTGGCTGGCTGGTAGCAGCGCCCAGCGTCGTCACGCCATTGGCAGCGGCGCCCGCAGCGCTGAAGCACGACATTGCGCAGGCGTTCCCAGTCAGCGGGCAGGCGGGACTTCCTGTCTGAACCTGCCCAGGCATCCCTACGCCGTTCATCTTTCCACCGGCCCATTGAGTTCCTTGATCAGATCGGGGCGGAAGCCGGTCCAGCGCCGGCCGTCGTTGCCGACCACCACAATGGGCGCCTGCAGCAGGCCGGCGGCCTTGAACTCGGCGGCCTTGTCGGGGTGATCTTCGAGTCCCACCGCTTCGTACTCGATGCCTTCACGGTCCATGAGCTTCTTTGTCTGGTTGCACTGGACGCAGTTTGGCAGGCTGTACACGGTGATCTTCAAGGTGCTCCTCTAGGTGATGTAGAAATAGCCGCAGTCGATGACCGGGATCTCGGGGCTGTTTGTCAGCTTGGCGAAGACCCGGTATGTGCCGGGGGTCAGGCCGGTGAGCAATACGCCGGACTTGCCGTCCAGGACGGTGGCTGCGGTGAAGGTGGTCGGGCGGGTGCCGTCAGCCACGACGGCGAAGGACAGGCCACTGGTGACTGCGATGCCGTCCTGGGTCACGTTGACCGGCTGGAACTCGACGCTTTCGCGTGGGTAGGCATTAACCAAGGGATCCGTCCCATCGGTGGTTTGAGTAGGTCCCGGAGTACCTGGAGGGTGGAATGCTGCCGGCGTAGTCGCGCCCCTGGGGGACGCCGAGCGACCCGGAGGCGGCGGGGGTGCCGAACACTTCCAGGGACGAGATGGCCACTGCGGTGGCGGTCACGCTGGCGGGCGTGTGGATAGCTGAGGGTGTGCCCATGGCCAGTGCGCTGGCGATGGCAGTGGGCCGCAGGGTGATCCGCTTATTGGCCGTCGGCGTGCCGAAGACTTCGAGCGTGCCGATGCCGGTGGCGGTGGCCGTTGTGGCCGGGCCGGTGGCCGATGGGGTTCCGAACGCCGCTGCGGATTCGATGCCCTCGGCAGTTGCCGTGAGGGTCCCGGACATTGCCGGGTCCCCGAAGGTCTCCGCCGAGGCAATGCCAGCCGGGGAAGCGGTGAACATGGTGGAGGCGGTCGGCGTACCGAACGCCTCCGTGGAGGCGATCCCGTCAGGGGAGGCTGTCAGGGTTCCGGCGGCGGCAGCTGGTGTGCCGAAGGCCTCGGCGGACGTGATCCCGTCGGGGGCTGCCGTCAGTGTGGCGGAAGCCGTTGCCGTGCCGAACGTCTCGTCGGTGGCGATGCCGGACGGGGAGGCTGTCAGCGTGGCGGAAGCCGCCGGCGAACCGAGGGCCTCCTCCGAGGCGATGCCGTCGGCGGTTGCCGTCAGTGTGGCGGTGGCTGCCGGGGTGCCGAAGCTTTCCAGCGTGTCTATCGCCGTGGCTGTGGCCGTCAGGGTGGTACTGGCGACCGGGGTGCCCAGGGCCTCGCCGCTGGCGATACCGCCAGGCTCGGCGGTGAGGGTGGCAGTGGCCACGGCGGTGCCGAAGGCTTCGGCCGAGGCGATGCCGGACGGGCTGAGCGTTACGCCCGAGGTTTCGTCGGTGACCTCGACGTCCGAGAAGTAGCTGGCACCGTTGAACGACGATTTCGGCACCTGCATCCCGGAGCCGTATTCGTACCGGCCCTGAAGTTCGCCGAGGAACGACCCTGCCCTGTTTGGCCTGTGAAGGCCGTCCTGGACCAGGGAAGTTGCGCCCTCACCGCCGGAGACGAAGTACCCGCCGGATGCGGGATACTGGCCGAACGGGTGGTATACCGCCACGATGTAGCGCATGTACGGCGTCATGGCAATGGGGCTTGACAGGGTGACCTCGCACCACTGCCCAGCCGTGCCGGTCGGGAAGTTCTCTACGCTCCCCACCATTGTGTATACGGCGGGGGAGGCGTTCTCGTCGGTGATCTCGTAGATCGCGCCCTGCCGGCTTGAGAGGTCAAGGGCGGTGGAGTTGTTGGGGACCCACCAGCGAAGCTTGGTGATCGTGTATCCGGACGCATCCGCCCAGAACTCGGTCCCGACCGTGACCGCGAGGTCGTCCTCAGCGGGGTTGAGTGGGACGGTGGTGGTGGCTAGGGGGAAGAGGTTGTAGACAGTCACCGGAGGGCCTTACCGTTAGGGGCCCTGCCGGGCATTAGAGCTTGAAGATCTTGTTGGATCCGCTGTCCCAGGCGATGGTCACGTCGCCACCGTTGGGGACGACCGGGAAGTTCGTTCCGGTGTCCACCCAGCCGATGAGCCGCTGTGCTGACGCTGCAACGTCGGAGCCGCCGGTCACTGCCGAGGACTGGAAGATCAGCACCGAGTGGTTGCTGCCGTTGGAGGCAACGGCGGTGAAGGTCACGTCTGCGGCATCTGCCACGCCGTCGGCGACTGTCTTGGATGACAGTGCGGAGCTGGTGGCTGCCAGGACGCCGGAGTTGGAGGTGACGTCGGAGACGAACTTGTGGGCCGCGTTGTAGGTGTATCCCCGGACGAGGGCTACCTTGATGACTGCGGTGTCCCAGTCGATGGTGCCGTCGAGGAATCCTTCACGGCCCGGGTTGAAGAGTGCGTTTGCCATGATGGCTCCTTATTGGGGCATGAAAAAAGCCGGCCCGGATGGGCTCGGCTTGGGTGTATTGGTTGGTTTAGCAGCGTTCCTGGCACCAGGTGGCCAGGGGGCATTCTTGGCAGATTTCCATTTGATCTTCCTCTATGCTGGGTCCCATGGACTGGGGAGGGTTTATGAAAAACTGGTACTTCGACCGGCAGGGCAGGCCTATTACCGTGCAGGAGTGGGAAAGGATCTGGCGGTGCAGTGACCGCCATGTGGACCTGACCGACCTTGGGTCGCTGGGCCGCATCTCCACCGTTTATCTCGGGCTGAACCACGCCTTTGGCGAAGGTCCGCCAATCATCTTTGAGACGATGATTTTCGGTGGGCCCATGGACGAATACATGGATCGGTATTCCACGGAGGAGGAGGCAATTGCCGGCCACGCATTTGCGGTGCAGGCCGTTATGTTCTATCAGCCGGAAAAGCGACCGTCGCTGATTCATAACGGGCGGAAGCCGCGTCGATAAGAATGAGGTGAGGGGGGAATGATGAGTTCCCACGGCGGTGGAGCTTCATCCAATGTTTTCCGCCGGTCAAATGGGGGCTGCTGGGCCCGTTAGGTTTTTCCTTGGTAGCTAACCTGGTCTACTGCGACTGCCCGTCAGCACTTGCCGTGGGGACTTCTGCCCGTCGATTACCTGTCACACTTGCGCATTAGGCTCAAGGGTTCCCACTCCTGGTTCCCTATCTTGCCCGATCTGCCACCCTCTGATGCATCGGATTTGCGGTCCTTTGCAACGTTCCCAGTCGAGGACTCGAACCTCATCTCCGCGCGCGCGGTGTCCTGCCACTTGGACGAGACCGGGTAACCGCACCCTTGCAAGTAGCCGGCATGATTGAGCCAGCAGTGCGGTTATTTTTCCGCTGCTACCCTTTAGGGTGCCAGCGAAGACTGATGCGGCGCCGGTCCTCCCACACATCCATTGTGTGTTCGGGGCGCCAGCCGGCATGCAATTCCGGCTCTGTTGAAAAACTGTGTGCGTGCTCAGCCTGGGCAAAGTTGTTGCCTTCAGGCTGGGGCTCTTCCTCCGCGCCGGCCTTGGCCAGCTTCTCCAATGCCGTGGCTTCGAGCCAGGCGCAGATCGCGTTGTAGAGCCTCATGGTTTCCCTTCCGTTGGCACTGATGGTGGGGGAGCTGTGGAAGTACCTCCCCCACCGCCAGGCAATGCGGATTACAGCGGCCTTGATGTCTGGTCAAGACTTGAAACCTGCGGGTGTGCTTAACCCTGCACGGGAGATAGTGGCCTCCGATCAGAGAACTTCATCCATATTTCAATCAGACCCGCACGGCGGTACCACCGTTTGCGCGGGCCAGCTCATTGGCGGATTTGTATCCGTCGAGGTCATTCATCGGCTTCCCGTTGGGATACCGGAGGACCTGGCCATCCTTGCCCACAACCTTCCAGTTGCGGACGTCCTTGCCGTTGAATACTCGCCCCATTGCTTCCTTCTTCCGTAAGACTGGACCCGGCCGCGCCTTGGTCGGCCGGGGCAAGCGAGTCGGGCTATAACTCCGGCTCTTTTCAAACCCCACGTCGGTAGCGATACCCCGGTGCAGGTTGAACTGTAGGTTGGGTTTAGATCTACGACCCGACCTTCAAAACTAGTATAAGCGCCGCAACAAATTTTTCAGTCAGTATGCGTGGCTTAGGATATGGGGGACACGCTTTAGGGAGCGTAGAAAGTTGGGGAACAAAAGCATGTCTGAAGTCTGGGATGATCCCGATTACCGGGAATGGGAAGAGCACGTACGGAAAGTACTGATTCCAATACTGAACGATTCGGCAGCCACCATAAACATGGTGCCGGCCGGGGCGGAGCCTGACGTCAAGTTCGCCGTTGAACTTGGATTGTCGATACTGATGGACAAGCCGATCATCTGCCTGGTGCAGCCGGGGTCGAGGATCCCCGCTGCGCTGGTGAGGGCGGCGGACGAGATCGTGGAGGTGGACATCAAGGGCGACCCTGAGGGGTCGCAGCGGTCCATCAAGGAGGCCTTTGAGCGGGTCGTGCGCGTGCATGGGGGGCCGGAATGAGCGACGAGTCTGCGAGGCGCGACGAGTTTACGATGCTCACGGGCCAGTCGCTGTACTATGACCGCGCCGGCAATCCAACCGACTTTGCCGGCTGGAGCCTTGACAGCGAGGTCCGCGAACTGGAGGTCGGGACAGACCTGCTCATGGTGGCCCGCAAGCCGGTCCTGGTTTCCACCGTCTGGACCGGCCTGTACGCCGGGAGGGGGCCGGGTGGCAGGCCGCTGATCTTCGAGACCATGGTCTTCCGGGGCCCGCTGGACGGGTACCGGATGCGGTACGCCACCGAGGAGGACGCCAAGGCCGGCCATACCGAGATCGTGGACTTCCACATCAGCGGCTGGCGGAACCGGCTGCGGTTCCGCTGCCGCAACGGCGTGCGCCGGGTGATCAGCCTGTTCTCGGAAGTCAAGTGGTCGATCCGGCGACCGTCGAAGATGAGGTACGCCAGGGTGAACGTGGGGCTCTGGACCTTCGCGCTGCTCACGGCCGTCATCCCGTTCGGCATGGCCATCGGGGCAGGTATCGAGCCGGCCTGGCTGAGCCTGCTGACGGCCGCCTTTGACATCTGGATGCTCAAGAATGCAATCGAAGGTTATCGCTGGCGCCGGCAGCAGGATGTGGTATCTTAACCCTGCGGTCGATCCGACCGACTGTCGCATGGAGGGGCCCTCGTCTGCTATAGGCGGGGGCCCTGCGCGTTGGTAAAATGGGTCATGGGATCCATTCTTTTCTCAGTCCTGATGCTCGCTTTCGTTTTCATGTCCATCCGGTGGCTCTGGCTGAAGTCGGAGCCGCCCACGGATCGGATCATTCCCCGATGGAGCATCACGAAGAGGTTCTACACCAACCGCGAGCACGACAGGTGGCAGGAGGAGTTCGACCGGGCGCTGCGCAAGTAAAACTTCGCCGGGCCGGGGGTCCACAAGGGAGTAGCGCGGCCGCGCCGGAGTGCCGGCGAAGATGGGTGTTCCGCCCCAGGGCATCAGAACCAATGCAGTGCGCAGCGGCCCGGAAGGAAGGGGGAGGTGACCGGCGCTCAGCTGGGAGCCGCCGGGGCGGAAGTTTTTGAAATTCGGAAATTTGATAGGCTCGGATCCAGGACCACCTGATTCGGGTCCGAGCACCGAGGGCCTGAGACACCCCGGGGCGGCAGAGGGGCCTCTCTTGGCGGAGGGCCCTTTTGTTTTGCCT
>DATFAE010000156.1:0-43869 GCA_035254945.1 Arthrobacter sp.
GCGACGGCATCGAGCGGATGTACGGGCCGGAATCGGAAGACCGGAACCTGATGTACTACCTCACGGTATACAACGAACCGATCACCCAGCCGGCCGAACCCGAGGACCTCGACGTCGAAGGCGTGCTGAAGGGCATCTACCGTGTGTCGGCGTCGGGCGTTGAAGGTCCCAAGAGCCAGATCCTGGCCTCAGGGGTCTCGGTGCCGTGGGCGCTGGAAGCCCAGCGCGTCCTGGCCGAGGACTGGGGCGTCTCCGCCGACGTCTGGTCCGTCACGTCCTGGAACGAACTGCGCCGCGACGGCCTCGCGGCAGAGGAAGAAGCGTTCCTGAACCCCGGGGAACCGGCCCGGATCCCCTTTGTGGCTCAGCAAATGGCCGACGCACAGGGACCGGTCGTGGCCGTCTCCGACTACATGAAGGCTGTCCCGGACCAGATCCGCCAGTTCCTGCCGCACCAGTTCGCCTCGCTCGGCGCGGACGGCTTCGGCTTCTCCGACACCCGCGCCGCGGCCCGCCGCTTCTTCAAGAACGACATCCACTCCATCGTGGTCAAGACGCTGCAGCTGCTCGCGGCGAGGGGGGACGTGGAAGAGGGCGCACCGCAGTACGCGATGGACCGTTACAAGCTCCTGGACGTCAAGGCCGGCACCACCGGAGGAGCAGGCGGCGACGCCTGATCCATCGAGTTGGCAGTTCGTGGCGGTGCCGGGTCGTGGCACTGCTGTCAACTGCCAAGTCGGGTGGCTAGGGTGTGGCTATGGGGAACATTTCTGAGATCCGGACCACCGCTGTTGTCCTCGCTGCAGGCGCCGGAACGCGGCTGGGGAAGGGACCCAAGGCCCTCCTCCCCTACCGCGGCCGGCCGCTGGTGGAGTCCATCGCAGGGGCACTGCTCGACGGCGGCTGCCGCGAGGTGGTGGTGGTGCTCGGCGCCGGCGCTCCCGACGTGACGGCAATCGCCAAGCTGGACCGCTACCGGACCGTGGTCAACAAAGACTGGCAGTCCGGAATGGGCAGCTCGTTCCTGCGGGGCAACGCGGCCGCCGACCCTGGAGACCACCTGCTGGTTGCGCTGGTGGACCAGCCCGGCCTCACCCTCCGGACGGTCGGGCGGCTGCTTGCCGCCCACCGCCCGGGGCGGATCACCGCCGCGGCGTATCGCGACGGTGGCGGAGACGGCGGCACGCTGCGCCGGGGACACCCGCTGCTCATCGACGTCGAACTCCGGGAGGCGGTTGCAGGAACCGTGACGGGCGACGCCGGTGCACGGGGCTTCCTGCTGGCCCACCCTGGGCTGGTGGACGAGGTGGACTGCAGCGACCAGTCCACCGGCCAGGATGTTGACACCCCGGAGCAGCTCCACCTGCTGCGCTAGCCGTCCAGGCCCGCGAGAAGCAATTCCTCAAGTCCCCGCTTGAAGCCGGACCGCCCGCCATGGGAAGGGTGCCTGACCTTCGGCGCGTCCACGCCGCTCCCCAGCAGGCTGCGGTGTCACGTTGCCCACGGCCACCAACGTTTCGATGCCGAACAGTTCCGCCAGCGCCTGCCACTTCCCACATCACCGTTGCGGTCGGTTCGGACGCGACACGCGCGGCCTCCGCCGGCACCGTATAGTCTTTCCCCGGCCCGAACAGTCCGAAGCTGTTGGCTGGCCCGTCGAACATGGTGCGGTTGGTGAAGGGAACGCCGGTGATCCCCATGCCCCTGAATCCGGGGGCTTCGCCCAGCAGCAGTACCTTCGGGGTCCGGCCCAGCATCTCCTGGAGATAGAGCTCCAGGTTGTGGCGCCGCTGGGCGTTGGCCGGGATGCTGTGATCGAAGAAGTTGTGGCGCCCGGGCCCGGGCCAACCGTGCTTTCCTGAGGTTTTCCCGCACGATCCAGCGGACGTCCTTGTCACCACTGGCCGCCCACCTTTCCAGGCGTGCGAAGCCCTCCGCTGGTGCGGCCGCAACCGCAACGCACCGACAGTAACCAAGCACCAGCACGTAAGACGCGGAATGCTTCGGCGCGGCGCGACTGGCGTTCCATGCCCGCAAGTGATTTTGTGATCCGCTTCGGAAAAAGGCCGGCAATGGAAAATGCGGCCGCGCTACCAGCGCGGGTGGATGGCCTCACGGAAGTAGTGGTCGTAGATCCAGCGCACGCCCTCGTCGAATTCGCCGTTGAGGGACACACCGGCCGCGGCAGCATTCGCGGTGGCCTGGTCCACGTTGCGGGCCCCGGGAATCACCGTGGTCACCCCGTCCTGCGCGGCGATCCAGGCGATGGCAGCCTGCGCGGTGCCCACACCGTCCGGGACCAGCTGCTCGAACTCCGCGACAGCCTTCAGCCCCAGCCCATAGTCCACACCGGAGAAGGTCTCGCCGACGTCGAACGACTCGCCGGTGCGGTTGTAGTTCCGGTGGTCGTTCTCCGCGAAGGAGGTGTCCTTGGTGTACTTTCCCGAGAGCAGGCCCGAGGCGAGCGGAACCCTCGCGATGATGCCCACGTCGGCGGCCTTCGCCGCGGGCAGGACCTCATCCAGCGGCTTCAGCCGGAAGGCGTTGAGGATGATCTGGACGGACGCGGTACCTTCGTGGCGGATGGCTTCGAGGGCCTCGTCAGTCCGTTCCACGCTGACGCCGTAGTTGCGGATGGCGCCTTCGGAGACCAGGGTGTCCAGCGCGTCGTACACCTCGGCGTTGCTGTAGACCGGAGTGGGCGGGCAGTGCAGCTGGACGAGGTCCAGGCTGTCCGTTCCCAGGTTCTTCCGGGACCGGTCCACCCACTGGCGGAAGTTGGCCAGGGTGTAGTTCCCGGGCTGCTGGTCCATGCGGCGGCCCATTTTGGTGGCCACGGTGATGTCCAGCCCGGGGTTGTCCTTGAGGAATGTGCCGATGGCCTGCTCGCTCTTGCCGTCACCGTAGACGTCGGCTGTATCGAAGAACGTGACGCCGGCTTCCACGGAGGCGGCCAGGATGGCCTGCGCCTGTCCGGGGTCCACATTGCCCCAGTCAGCGCCAAGCTGCCAGGTGCCCAGCCCCACGATCGAGACGTTCCGTCCGGTTTTGCCTAATCTGCGCTGTTCCATCCCCCGACTATATGCAACGCGGGGTCAGATCCGGCCCATCTGAGGCGCTTCTTTGGGCGTTATGTGACCCCGCGTTGCCCTGGGGACCAGCCCCGCCCCCTTCAGGCCAAGGTAAATCCTGTCCCGCGCGATGGGCAGCGAGGCGAACCGCACCCCGGTGGCGTCCCGGATGGCGTTCGCCAGGGCAGGCGCCACCGGGTTGAACGGGCTTTCGCTCATCGATTTGGCACCCAGCGGACCCAGCTTGTCGTTCGTGTCGGCGAAATACACCTCGCTTCGGGGCACGTCGGCGAAGGTGGGGATGTGGTACTGGCGCAGGATGTCCGTGGTGACCTTGCCGGCGTCGTCCACCACCACCTCCTCATACAGCGCGGCGCCCAGCGCCTGCGCGATCCCGCCCTCGATCTGGCCGCGGCACTGCCGCGGATTGACCACCACGCCGGCGTCGGCGGCCTGCACGCTCTGCAGGATCCGCAGCTCCCCCGTGCCGCGGTTAACCGCGACCCGGAAGCCGTGCACGTTGAACGCCACGGACCTTGGCGTGCCGCCCCAGCGGCCTTCGGCGGAAAGTTCGACGCCGGCTTCCGCGGCCGCGTGCGCCAGTTCCGACAGCGGCACGGGCGTTCCCTCGCACACCACAGTGTCGCCGTCGAGGACACAGCCGGAGGACTGGATCTGCCGGATCCCGGCGGCGAACGCGCGGATCCGGACGGCGAGTTCCTCGGCTGCGGCGAGCGTCGCTTTCCCTGCGACCACGGTGCCGGCCGATCCGAAGGCGCCGGTGTCGTGCTCGATCAGGTCCGTGTCGGACTGCCGGACGGCAACCCGTACGGCTTCCGTGGACAGCGCGGTGGCGGCCAGCTGGGCGTGCACCGTGGTGGTGCCGTTGCCGAACTCGGCGGTGCCGACGTCGGCCTGGTAGGTCCCGTCCGGAAGGAGCCGAAGCTTGGAATGGGCGAAGTGGCCCCGCGGCGGCACCGTGTCGATCATGGACAGCGCGGTGCCCTCGCCGGTGACCCAGTCCGGGCCGAGGTCATCCAATCCCGCCTTGCGGTACCGGTCGGCGCCGCGGTCCAAGGCGTCGCGGACCAGGTTCAGGCACTGGTCCAGACCGTAGCTGCCGTAGTGGACGTCCTCCTCCGGCTCGGGATGGGTGGACAGCATGTCGTCCCCTTCCCGGACCATGTTCCGGCGGCGGAACTCCAGCGGATCCATGCCGATCCCGATGGCCAGCTCATCCATGGCCGACTCGATCGCGAAGATCATCTGGCTCAGGCCGTAACCACGGAAAGCTCCGGACGGGACAGTGTTTGTGTAGACCGCCTGCGCATCCACCTTCTTGTTGTCGCACTTGTAGACGGCCAGGGACTCGCCGCAGCCGTGGAACATCACGCCCGGCCCGTGGTTGCCGTACGCCCCGGTGTTGGTCAGGACGTCCAGCTTCAGCGCAGTCAGCCGTCCGTCCGCACTCGCACCGGCCTTGAGCTTGATGGTGAACGGATGCCGGGTGGTGGCGGCGGTGAACTGCTCCGTCCGGGTCAGTTCGAGCTGGACGGGCCGGCCCAGTTTCAGGGCCGCGAGCGCCACGATGTCCTCCGTCAGCACCTCCTGCTTGCCGCCGAAGCCGCCGCCCACGCGGCCGGCCACCACGTGGACCTGTTCCTCCGGCAGCCCGAAGACCCGGCACAGGGTGCGGCGCACCAGGAACGGGACCTGGCTGGACGTGCGGACCTGCAGCCGGCCCTCGCTGTCCACCGAGGCGATGGAAGCATGGGTCTCGAGGGCGACGTGCTGGACCCGCTGGGTCTGGTAAGTCTGTTCGTGGACGAAGCTGGCGGCGGCGAATCCCTGGTCCACGCTGCCCAGTTCGGAGTGGAGTTCGGCCACCACGTTCTGCTCCGGCCGGGCGATCCGGGCCCTGAGGGCGTCCTTCTCCCCGTGGAGGGCGGGAGCTCCGGGACGGATGGCGTCCTGCGGTGTGAACACTGCGTCGAGGATTGTGTACTCCACGGCGAGCGCCCGGACTCCTGCCTCAGCGGCCTGTACAGATTCGGCCACGACGGCGGCGACCCGCTGCCCGCGGAACCGCACCACGTCATCGAGCACCCGGGTATCGTCCGGATCGTCCGTGTAGAGCTCATGCTGGGCGGTGGAAAACAGCTGGGCGGGGGCATCCTCGTGTGTAAAAACGGCAACAACGCCGGGCACTTTGAGTGCAGCTTCGGTGTTGATGCTGAGGATGCGGGCGTGGGCGTGCGGCGAGCGCAGGAGCTTCAGGTGCAGGAGGCCCGGCAGCTGGTCGGCGGGCACGTCCAGGGTGTACCGGGCTTTGCCCGTGACGATGGCACGGCTGGCGGGGGCGGGGACGTCGTCGCCCATCCCGCCGGGCCGCGGTTCGGGCTGGCCTTCGCCTGCGATTCCGGAACCCGGTCCGGCCGGGTCCGGGTGGCCGGCGTGCCCGCAGACGGCGTCCTCAATGGCGCGGTAGCCCGTGCAGCGGCACAGGTTGCCCTTAAGGTTGCGGGGCAGGTTCTCCTTCTGGTCGCCGGTGAACGTGGCCGCGGTCATCAGCATGCCGGCGGTGCAGAATCCGCACTGGAAGCCCTGCCGTTCCAGGAACTGCTGCTGGACTGGATGCAGCTCCCCGCCGGCAGCGCCGGACGTCCCGGCCAGCCCTTCGATCGTGGTGACGGCGTGCCCTTCGGCGCGGACGGCCGGGTAGATGCAGCTGTGGACCGGGGTGCCGTCCACGTGCACGGTGCAGGCACCGCAGTCCCCGCCGTCGCAGCCCTTCTTGACGCCCAGGTTCCCCTGCTCCCGCAGGAAGGTCCGCAGGCACTGCCCCGGACGGGGTTCGGCTGCGGCGGTGGCGCCGTTGATTTCGATGGCCATGCTCAGGCCCCTTCCTGCTGTGGGATGTGCCGCGGCGCGGCCGGCGGCCCGCCGGGCCCGCGCGGCGACGTGCGCGGCGCCTGCGGCGGCCAGAAGTCACCGGACACGAGCGGTGCCCGGTCGGGGGCAGCGAGTTCGGCACGGATCTCTTCGGCGAGGCGGTACGTCATGTCCTGCCGCCAGGCCGGCAGCCCGTGGATGTCGTTGTGGTAGAGGTTTTGGGGAACGGCGTCGTCCAGTGCTGCGGCCAGCTCGGCGGCCTCCGGCAGGTGCCGGAAGCGCAGCTGCACGGGCCGCTTGGTGGCGGCGGTGACGGTCAGGACCATGGACGTGCCGCCGTCGAGCCTTCCGACCAGCAGGACGCCGGAGCGTCCCAGGTTGCTCAGCGACAGGCGGCGGAACGCCACGCGGGAGGCAAGGGCCGACGCCGGGAGGTGGATGCTGCGCAGCAGCTCGCCGGGTGCCAGGCAGTTTGTCCCGTCCCCCGTGACGAAGTCGGCCACGGGGACGGTGCGGGTGGTGCGGCCGGGCCCCAGGATGGTGGCCTCCGCATCGAGCCCGGCGAAGAGCGAAGTCATGGGTCCTGCAGGCAGTGCGGTGCAGATGTTCCCGCCCACCGTGGACATGTTCCAGACCTTGAACGAGGCCACGAAGGAGTCGCAGCAGGGCCGGAAGAGGTCCACCCCGGGCCAGTTACGCCGTGCCAGCTCCGGTGATTCCGGGAGGGCGTAGAGTGCCGCGACGGTGCACGTGGCGGCCAGTTCGATGCCGCCGTCGGTGACGGCGACGGGTGTCCAGCCGGCCGAGCCCAGATCCAGGAGGCGCTTGAGCGGTTCGGGCCCGAACGCGTAGCTGCCGTAGGAAAACAGGACGGTGCCGCCGGCCAGCCAAGCATCGCCGTCGCGCCAGTCGGCCGGGTCCGTGGTGCGGACCACTGCCTCGATGGTGTTCATGTCCATGCGATCTCCTGCTGGCTGAGGGTGGCCGCCGGGCGTTGGGCGGGCCTGTCTGCCGGCTGTACGGCGGACTGGTGGATGGGTCCGGAGGTCTCCCGCAGCGGCGTGCATGAGGACTTCCGGCCCCGCGATGCGATCAGCTCCGCGGTGACCGATACGGCAACCTCGGCCGGGGTGACGGCTCCGAGGTCCAGCCCGATCGGCGAGTGCAGCTCCGCGATCCGCTCCGGCCGCACCCCCGTGCTAAGGAGGTCATCAACCCGCTGGAGGTGGCTGCGGCGCGACCCCATGGCACCCACGTAGGCCAGGTCCAGGGTCAGGGCCGTTTCCAGGAGCGGGATGTCGAACTTGGGATCGTGGCTCAGGACGCAGACTGCGGTGCGCGGGTCGAGCCTGCCGGCGGCGGCTTCTGCCGCGAGGTACCGGTGCGGCCAGTCGGTGACGACGTCGTCGGCGCACGCGAAGCGGGACTGTGCTGTGAAGGCGGGACGGGCGTCCACCAGTGTTACGCGGTAACCAAGCAGTTTGCCGGCCGGCACCAGGGCCGCCCCAAAGTCGTTGGCGCCGAACACCAGCATCCGGGGCGGGGCCAGCCTGCTCTCGACCAGGAGGGCGATGGGTTCGCCCGCGTTTTCACGCGCTGCAGGGTCCGGTCCCGTGGGGCAGGTGCCCGGTGCTTCCATGTGCACCAGGCCCGTGCCACCGCTGCGAATGAAGGACTCAAGCTGCGCCACACCGGCGTGGTGTACGTCAGGCTCCCCCGCCCGGTCCAGCAGCGTTGCAACTTCCGGGAGCCCGGCCACGCTGAACGTGGCCGGGTCCGGAATGACGACGGCGCCGCTGCCGCCGGCATCCAGCAGTCGGACCAGTGCAACGGGCTCCCCCGGCCGGACCGCTGCGAGCCGTACCAGCGCATCGCGCAGGCTGCGGCCGGCCGGCTCGACGTGGATCCGAAGCTCGCCGCCGCAGGTGAGTCCGGCGGCGAAGGCGTCGGCGGCACTGTAGCCGAACGTCCCGTGGCGCGTGCCGCCGTCGTCGATTGCATCCAGTGCGAGGGCGACGACGGCGCCTTCAACGCAACCGCCGGACAAGCTGCCCAGGACGGCCCCGGACCCGGCGACCAGCATGGAGGTGCCCACCGGCCGCGGCACCGAGCCGGTCGCGGCAACAACGGTGGCCACGGCGAACCGTTCGCCCGCCACTGCGGGCGGCCACGAACTGAGCGAAGGTATCAGGTCCAGCATGGCGGCACTCCTTCTTCCGGGGCGGCGGTGGTTTCCATATTGTCGTTCCTATCGGGGGCCGGACCAAGCTGCGGTCCGGCGGTTGTGAAGTGAAATGCGGTCAGGCGCCCAGCAGCAGGTTGATCGGTCCGCGGGCGAAGTACACCAGGAAGCCGGCGCTGACCACCCACATCAGCGGATGGATCTTCTTCGCCTTCCCGGACGCCGCCCCGATGATGGCCCAGGACACAAAGCCCACGCCGATCCCGTTGGCGATCGAGTAGCTCAGCGGCATGGTGACGATGGTGAGGAACGCAGGCAGGGCAACAGAGAACTTGCTGAACTTGATCTCGCGGATCTGCGCCATCATCATCGCGCCCACCACCACCAGGGCCGCGGCGGCCACTTCCAGCGGCACCACGCTGGTCAGCGGGGTGAGGAACATGGAGCCCAGGAACAGCACACCGGTGACTACCGAGGCCAGGCCGGTACGGGCGCCTTCGCCGATCCCGGCCGCGGAGTCGATGTACACCGTGTTGGACGAGCCCGAGGTGGCACCGCCTGCCACGGCGCCGAAGCCTTCGACGATGAAGGCTGCCTTAAGCCGCGGGAAGGTGCCGTCCTTGTGAGCCACTCCGGCGCTCTTCGCCAGGCCCGTCATGGTGCCCATCGCATCGAAGAAGTTGGTGAAGACCAGCGTGAACACCAGCATGGTGGCTGCGAGGCCGCCGATCCGGCCGAAAGCGCCGAACATGTCGAACTGTCCCACGAGGCCCAGGTCCGGGGCGGAGACCAGCTGCCCGGAGAGGACCGGGGTGTTCAGGTGCCAGCCGCCGGGGTTGGTGGCGCTGGCCGGGCCGATCTTCAGGAAGGCTTCGACGACGGCGGCCAGGAACGTGGTGGCCACGATGCCGATCAGCAGTCCGCCCTGGACCTTGCGGGCCACGAGGATGCCCATGGCCAACAGGCCCACCACAAACACCAGGGTGGGGATGGAGGTGATGGAGCCGCCGTCACCCAATTGCACGGGCGGGCCGGCCACCGTGGCGCGGATGAAGCCGGAGTCCACAAACCCGATAAAGGCGATGAACAGACCGATTCCCACCGTGATGGCGGCTTTAAGTTCCTTGGGGACGGCCCGGAAGATGGCGGTGCGGGCCCCGGTGATGCCGAACAGGACAATCAGGATGCCGTTGATGACCACGAGTCCCATGGCCTCGGCCCAGGTGACTTCCTGGATGACCGAGACGGCGAGGAAGGAGTTGATGCCCAGCCCGGCGGCCAGGCCGAAGGGGAGGTTGGCGACGAGGCCGAACAGGATGGTCATCACGCCGGCCGTCAGACCGGTGACTGCGCCCACCTGCGCTGCGGAGAGCCAGCCGCCGGCCACGTCAGTGGGTGCGTTATCCGCCGCGAACCCGCCCAGGATCAGGGGGTTCAGGATCACGATGTAGGCCATCGTGAAGAAGGTGACCAGGCCGCCGCGGAACTCGCGGGCGATGGTCGAGCCGCGCTGGGTGATCTGGAAGAAGCCGTCCAGGGCTTTCGACGCCGGCGACTTGGGGGTGTTGGGCCCATGCGTCGGGGCGGGGGCCGGCGTTGCGGTGGGTGCCTGCGTTGCGGTGTGTGCCGCAGTGCGGGCCGGCTTCGGAGCCGAATGCTCCTCGTGGGAATGATCCAGGATGGTCATGTCTGCCACCGGGCCCTAGTAGTCGATCCTGGATTCGAGCGTATTCCAGGTGTTGAACGGCTCCAGCGGCGTGGGCGCCTGGGGATCGTCCAGCGTGAGCTTGGCCACCGGCATCAGGGAATCCCTGTCCCGGTTCTCGAAGTATTCGTAGAAGACGGCGTCGTCGAAGCCGACGGAGGCGGCGTCGTGGCGGTCGGCGGCGAAGACGACCCGCTGGACGCGGGCCCAGAGTGCGGAGGCCAGGCACATCGGGCATGGTTCGCAGCTGGTGTAGAGGACGGCGCCGGTGAGATCGAACGTACCCAGTTCCCGGCAGGCGGTGCGGATCGCGGTGACCTCGGCGTGGGCGGTGGGATCGTTGTCGGCGGTGACGCGGTTGACGCCGTCGAACGCCTGTCCGTCCGCCGTGACGATCATGGCCCCGAACGGGCCCCCGCTGTTCAGGACGTTGGCCGTGGCCAACTGGATGGATCGGGCCAAATACTGTTCGGCCGTGACGGTGGTACTCATGATGCGACTCCCTTTGCTTGGAAGCCGGTATCCCGTTGCGGGACCAGTAGAACCAGATGCGACGGTTACCAGGCTTCAGCATGTGCTGTGAAGGTTAAGTTGCGCCTGGTAGATAGCTTCCCGAAGTCCGGGTGCCCGCCTTTGGCAAGTTCGAGATTAGCACCGTGGTGTGGCCTGCGCCATAGTTTTCTGGAATTTTAATTTCGCAATGTGAAATCGACGTTTCCTCGCCTTCACCCCGGCGGTCACAATCCGCGGCTGTTGACGGGCCGCAGGCGGCGCCCCTACGCTGATCCCCAGCCGCCGCTGCCCGCAGCCTCGGCCACCTGGATCAGCAGACAGGGCTTCACTGAGCTGGAATCGCCATCTTGACCCTTCCAGCCCAAGGAATTCCATGACCGCCATCCCCTCATGCACCCCAGCCACCCGCCTCTGGATCCGGAATCCGCAAGCGGCCTTCACCGCCAACCAGCTGGACGCCTCGGGCGGGCTGGTGATCAGCGGCGGCGTCATCATCGAGGTCCTTGCCGCCGGCCAGCAGCCCTCGGCACCGTGCCAGGAGACGTACGACGCCGGCAACCACGTCCTGCTCCCTGGCCTGATCAACACGCACCACCACTTCTACCAGACCCTCACCCGCGCCTGGGGCCCGGTGGCGAATGCGCCGCTGTTCCCGTGGCTTCAGAACCTGTATCCGGTGTGGGCGCGGCTCACGCCGAAGGACCTGGAACTGGCCACCACCGTTGCGCTGGCCGAACTCCTGCTCTCGGGCTGCACCACTGCGGCCGACCACCACTACCTTTTCCCGGACGGGCTGGAACATGCCGTCGACGTGGAGGTGGACGTTGTCCGACGGCTCGGGATGCGGGCAACGCTGACGCGCGGTTCCATGACGCTGGGAACGGACGACGGCGGCCTGCCGCCGCAGTCGACGGTGCAGGCTCCGGAAGTGGTGCTGGCGGACAGCGAACGGCTGATCGGCCAGTACCACGAGCGCGGCGATAACGCGGTGATCCAGATTGCGCTGGCCCCCTGCTCACCATTCTCGGTGACCAAGGAAATCATGGCCGAAAGCGCCCTGATGGCCGAACGGCTGGACGTCCGGCTGCACACCCACCTGGCCGAAACCCTGGACGAGGAGGACTTCTGCCGGGAAATGTTCGGCCTGCGCACCGTGGACTACCTGGACAGCGTGGGCTGGCTGACGGACCGCACCTGGCTCGGCCACGGCATCCACTTCAGCGACGCCGAGATCGCCCGGCTGGGAGCCGCGGGCACCGCCGTCGCGCATTGCCCCACCTCCAACATGCGGCTGGCATCCGGCACCGCGCGGGTCCTGGAACTGGAGGACGCGGGAGTTCCCGTGGGGCTGGGAGTGGACGGGTCGGCGTCGAACGATGCCTCCAACATGATCCTGGAGGCCCGGCAGGCACTGTATCTGCAGCGGCTCCGCTACGGGGCTGACGTGCCCGTGGAGCGGGCGCTGGGCTGGGCCACGCGGGGATCGGCGGCAGTCCTGGGCCGCCCCGGATTGGGGCAGCTGGCGCCGGGGATGCAGGCGGACCTTGCCCTGTTCCGGCTGGACGGCCTGCGCTTCTCCGGCAGCCACGATCCCGTCGCCGCCCTCCTGCTGTGCGCTGCAGACCGGGCAGACCGGGTGATGGTGGCCGGCGAATGGCGCGTGCTGGACGGGCAGATTCCGGGCCTGGACATCGCCGGGCTCATCGCGGAGCACTCCGCCGCGGCCCGCCGGCTGGTGAACGGCTAGGTGCACCGTTTCGACGGTTCCCTGCCCACACGACGTCCAGCGACGTCGAGTGTGCAGGGAACCGTCGAATGGGCCTATCCCACTTTCATCCGATCGTTGCTAGCGTGGCGGCATGAGCCCGTCCAAGACCCCGGCCGAGATCCTCGACATTGACGGCACCGAGGTACGCATTTCGAGTCCGGACAAGGTGGTGTTCCCCGAGCCCGGGCTGACAAAGCTCGACCTGGTGCGGTACTACCTCGCCGTCGCGGATGGGGCGCTGCGGGGCGCCGCGGGCCGGCCCATGGTGCTCAAGCGCTTCCCGAAGGGCATCGACGCCGAGCCGTTCTTCCAGAAGCGCGTGCCGGAAAACCACCCCGACTTCATCGACACGGCCACCCTTCACTACGCGTCCGGAACGTCGGCCGAAGAAGCTGTGATCCGCGATGCTGCGGGCCTGGCGTGGGTGGTGAATCTTGGCTGCCTGGACCTGAACCCGCACCCCGTGCGCGCCGAGGATCTTGAGCACCCCGACGAGCTCCGGGTCGATCTCGATCCGATGCCGGGAGTCGACTGGTCCCAGATCGTCGACGTCGCCTACGTCGCGCGGGAGGTGCTCGACGACGTCGGACTGGCGGGATGGCCGAAGACAAGCGGCTCGCGCGGACTCCACATCCTGGTGCGCATCGCACCGCAGTGGTCCTTCCGCGACGTGCGGCTCGCTGCCGAGACGCTCGCCCGCGAAGTGGAGAACCGCGCTCCGGGACTGGCCACCGCGCGGTGGTGGAAGGAGGAACGTGGGGAGAGTGTGTTCGTCGACTTCAACCAGAACGCCAAGGACCGCACCGTGGCCTCCGCATACTCAATCCGGCCCCTGCCCGACGCCCGGGTCTCGACGCCGCTCGGCTGGGACGAGGTCCGGGCCATCCGCCCTGACCAGTTCACGGTGCGCACAGTGCCCGAGCGTTTCGCCGAGGTGGGCGACCCGCACGCCGGCATTGACGACGCAGTGGGGTCACTTGATGGGCTACTGGCCCTGGCGGCCAAGCTCGGCCCTGCAGAGAAGGCCCCCCGCAGCGGTGACGGCTCCGGCCGCCGGCAGTCGGTGATGCCGCTCATCGAGGTGGCCCGCACCAGGACCAAGCCTGAGGCGCATGCGGCGCTTGACGAGTGGAAGACCCGGCATGCCGGCGTCGTACCCGCCCTGCACCCCGCCGACGTGCTCGTGGATGGGATGCGCGGATCGAGCTCGCTCTGGTACCGGGTGCGGGTGAACCTGCAGCACGTGCCCGAAGCGGAGCGCCCACCGCAGGAGGAGCTCATCGCCGACTACGACCCCTGGGCCGGCAAGGAATGGCCGGGGCGGCCTGGTTCCTGACACCGGCGACTGAGGCTGGCGACGCACAAAACGCCCAGCGACACGCAAAAGGCCTGGCGACCGCCGTATTCGGGGTGCGCCAGGCCTTTTGCGTGTCGTCAGTGAAGATTCGCGTCGTCAGACCTGTCTGGAACGCGGGCCCCCGAAGCCAGGCAGGGCGTGGACCCAGCGCGAGAAGCGGCCCGGGACGTGCTCCCGGTCTGCGGGCAGATAAAAGTCCGGATCCGTTCCGCCTCCGAGGGGGAGGTAGAACTCCTGGACTGAAGGTGTGCCCGTCTGTGCCGGTGCAACCGGCGTTGTGTCCTGCTGGTACATCTGATCCTCCTCCGAGGTAGTGATGGTATTCCGTAAGGCGGAAAATAACTTTTGCCATGTGAAATAGCGTAGACGGCCTTCTCTCGGTTCGTCAATGGGCCGGGAGGCGGCCGGTCACAAACTGATTTTTCAGATTGTGATGTACACCACCGGATGGCTGGGCTATTCTGGGAACCAACTCGTGGCGCAAGTCACGTAACCTGGGAGCAGCAGGCAGGGTCGTAATGAGCTGGCATCAATCGATGTCGGCTCATTTTTTGTTGGGCCGACGGTACTAGAAACGCGTGGGAAACGCGCGCTTAATTTCTATGTGGGACCTTGTCCGACATACCTGAAGTTGGGAATCTGACCATGAGCAGCAACATCATCCTCGGCCACAACCAGTACGGAAAGGCCGAAGTCCGGGTCGTCAAAATCACCCGCGACACCGACCGCCACGAGATCGAAGACCTGAACGTCACCTCGCAGCTCCGCGGCGACTTCAAGGCCGCACACCTCGAGGGCGACAACGCCCACGTGGTGGCCACTGACACCCAGAAGAACACCATCTACGCCTTTGCCCGCGAAGGCGTCGGCTCCCCGGAGGCCTTCCTCCTGCGCCTCGGCGAGCACTTCACCTCCAGCTTCGACTGGGTCACCGGCGGCCGCTGGGAAGCCGAGTCCTACAGCTGGGACAGGATCCAGGCCCACGGCAGCGAACACGACCACTCCTTCGTGCGCAACGGCCAGGAGGTCCGCACCGCTGTCCTGGTGCGCGACGGCGCCACCACCCACCTGATCTCCGGGCTCAAGGACCTGACCGTCCTGAAGTCCACCCAGTCCGGCTTCGTGGGCTATCCCAAGGACAAATACACCACCCTCCCGGAAACCACTGACCGCATCCTGGCCACGGATGTTTCCGCCCGCTGGCGCTTCAAGACCGGGACCGACTTCAGCACCCTTGACTTCAACAAGAGCTACGAGGACGTCAAGGGCCTCCTGCTCGAAGGCTTCACGGAGAAGTACTCCCACGCCCTGCAGCAGACCCTGTTCGACATGGGCACCAAGGTCCTGGAAGCCCACAGCGAGATCGACGAGATCAAGTTCTCCATGCCCAACAAGCACCACTTCCTGGTGGACCTTTCGCCGTTCGGCCTCGACAACCCCAACGAGGTCTTCTTCGCAGCCGACCGCCCCTACGGCCTGATCGAGGCCACTGTCCAGCGCGACGACGCCACCCCGGCGGACATCGCCTGGTCCGGCATCGCCGGCTTCTGCTAGACCGCCCGCGGTGATTGGGCCTGCCGGGATCCGCGGACCTTTCCAGGTCCCGGCAGGCCCTTCCCCCGGGAAAGATCCAACGGTCCAGTCCCCACATTTTTAGCCAGACCACGTTAGCCAGACAAAGACGTCTGCCATGAACCAGAAAGTCTGCCGTGAACCTCAAGAAAAAGTCCCACAGCCCCGCCAAGCCCGGCCGCCGGCCCTCTGACCGCCCCGAGGACCAGCGCCTCTCGATTGGCAGCAGCTTCGCTTACGGCTTCCAGCACGTCCTCACCATGTATGGCGGCATCATCGCCCCACCGTTGATCATCGGCGCCGCGGCCGGCATGTCCTCACAGGACATCGGCCTGCTCATCGCCGCCTGCCTCTTTGTGGGCGGCCTCGCCACCATCCTGCAGACCGTCGGCATCCCGTTCTTCGGCTCAAAGCTTCCGCTCGTCCAGGGCGTCTCCTTTGCCGGGGTCTCCACCATGGTGGCCATTGTGCACGGCGGCGGGGGCATCCAGTCGGTCTTCGGCTCGGTCATCGTGGCCTCGCTGATCGGCCTTGCCATCACCCCACTGTTCTCCAAGATCATCCGGTTCTTCCCGCCGGTGGTCACGGGCACCGTCATCACCACCATCGGCCTGACACTTATGCCGGTGGCCGCCAACTGGGCCATGGGCGGCAACAACAAGGCGCCTAACTACGGCAGCATGGCCAACATCGGCCTGGCCGCCGCGACCATGGGGATTGTGCTGCTGCTCAGCAAGGTCGGCAGCGCCACCATCTCCCGGCTGTCCATCCTGCTGGCCATGATCATCGGCACGGTCATCGCATTCGTCACCGGCATGGCCGATTTCTCCAAGGTAGGCCAGGGCGAGATCGTCGCGTTCCCCACCCCCTTCGCCTTCGGCCCGCCCACGTTCCACATCGCGGCCATCATCTCCATGCTCATCGTCATCCTGGTCACCCTGACCGAGACCTCGGCGGACATCATCGCCGTCGGCGAGATCGTGGGCACCAAAGTAGACTCCCGGCGCATCGGCGACGGCCTGCGCGCAGACATGCTCTCCAGCGCCATCTCGCCGCTGTTCGGCTCCTTCACGCAGAGCGCCTTTGCCCAGAATGTGGGGCTGGTGGCCATCACGGGCATCAAGAGCCGCTTCGTGGTTACCGCCGGCGGCGTCATCCTGGTGGTCCTCGGCCTGCTGCCCGTACTGGGCCGGGTGGTCGCAGCGGTGCCCACGCCCGTCCTGGGAGGTGCCGGCGTCGTACTCTTTGGAACGGTGGCCGCGAGCGGCATCCGCACCCTGTCCAAGGTGGAGTACCGGAACAACATGAACCTGATCATCGTGGCGGCGTCCATCGGCTTCGGCATGATCCCCATCGCGGCGCCGGCCTTCTACGACCAGTTCCCGTCCTGGTTCAGCACCATCTTCCACTCCGGCATCAGCTCGGCCGCCGTGATGGCCATCGCGCTGAACCTGCTCTTCAACCACCTGAAGGCCGGCAACTCGGAGAACCAGTCGGTGTTCGTGGCGGGCACCGGACGCGTGGTGCGCGAGGATGACCTCAAGTGCCTGGCCGACGGCGACCGCTACGAAGGCGGCAAGCTGATCGACTGCGACGGCAAGGAAGTCCCGGTGGAGTCGTCGTCGAAGTCTGACCACTGACCACCCACCACCCAAAGCGCGAGCGTACAGTTGAGGCCCCAAATCCGCGGATTCCGGGGCCTCAAGTGTACGTTCGCGCTGGTGGGAAGGGGCTTAAGTGTACGTTCGCGCTGGGCCCGGGTGCGGTTGGGCTCAGTTGCGGTTGAACTCGTCCGAGATGGCCCGGGCCGCTTCACGCAGCATGGGCACGGCGCGTTCACCGAAGGACTTGTCCACGCGGGACACCGGCCCGGACACGGAGATGGCCGTAGGCGTCGGGGCGTTGGGCACGGCCATGGCGAAGCAGCGCACGCCGAGCTCCTGCTCCTCCTCATCGATGGAGTAGCCGCGTTCCCGGATTCTGCCCAGGTCTGCCAGCAGGGACTCGACGTCCCCGATGCTCTTGGACGTGGGTGTGGGCATGCCGGTGCGGGCCACGATGCCGCGGACCACGTCGTCGTCGAGCTGGGCCAGGATCGCCTTGCCCACGCCGGTGTCATGCGTGTGGGCGCGGCGGCCCACCTCGGTGAACATGCGCATGGAGTGCAGGGATGGCACCTGGGCCACATAGATGACCATGTCCGAGTCGAGCACCGCCATGTTGGAGGTCTCCCCCAACCGGTCCACCAGGGTCTTCAGCTGCGGCCGCGCCACCGCACCCAGCTGCTTGTTGGCACCTTCGCCAAGCCGGATGAGCCGGGGCCCCAGCGCGTACCGGCGGTTGGGCAGCTGGCGGATGTACCCCAGCGTGACCAGGGTGCGCAGCAAGCGGTGGATGGTGGGAAGCGGCAGATCAGTGGAGGACGAAAGTTCGCTCAGCGTCACTTCCCCGCCGGCATCCGTGATCAGTTCCAAGAGTTCGAAGACGCGCTCTACGGACTGCACGCCTCCCGAGGCTTTTTCAGCCATGTACCAGTCTCCTGAGGACTCGATTTCCGACAACTCTTATCCGCATCGTGAAAAGAATTGCCCTAGATCTCCCAAGATACATCACGGCAACGCCCCAGTCGACGAACCCAGTAGGCTTGTAATTCCACAAAGTAGATAATAATATCCATAATACGAAAACAACTGGATCAGGAAAGAGCCCGGCAACGGGCCTAACAGGAGGACATTCAATGGCGAACCCGAGCCCCGGAAATTCGATCACCCTTCGCGTGGAAGCGCCGTCCAGCTTCTCCGCCACCAGCGAACTGGCCGCAGCCGTCGGAGCAGCGGGCGCAGCCATCACCGCACTGGACGTCACCGAGTCCCACCACGAGACCCTGGTTGTGGACGTCACCTGCAACACCACCGACGACGAACACGCCGGCCGCGTCAAGGACGCCCTCAACGCGCTCGACGGAGTTACGGTCCAGCACGTCTCCGACCGCACCTTCCTGATGCACCTCGGCGGCAAGCTGGAGGTCGTCCCGAAAGTAGCCCTGCGCAACCGCGACGACCTGTCCCGGGCCTATACTCCCGGCGTCGCCCGCGTCTGCCTGGCCATCGCCGAGGACCCGGCCGCGGCCCGCAACCTCACCGTCAAGCGGAACACGATCGCCGTCCTCACCGACGGCTCCGCGGTCCTTGGCCTGGGCAACATCGGCCCCGCCGCCGCGCTGCCGGTCATGGAAGGCAAGGCCGCCCTGTTCAAGCAGTTCGCCAACGTGGACGCCTGGCCGGTCTGCCTGGACACCCAGGACACCGAGGAAATCATCATGATCGCCAAGGCCATGGCCCCCGTCTACGGCGGCATCAACCTTGAGGACATCGCGGCACCGCGCTGCTTCGAGATCGAGAACCGCCTCCGCGAGGAACTGGATATTCCGGTCTTCCATGATGACCAGCACGGAACGGCCATCGTCACGCTGGCCGCCCTTGTCAACGCACTGCGGGTGGTCGGCAAGAAACTGGACGAGGTCCGCATTGTGGTCTCCGGCGTAGGCGCTGCCGGCTCCGCCATCATCCAGCTGCTGAAGGCACAGGGCGCCCGGCACATCGTTGCCGCCGGCCGGTCCGGCGCCATCCACTCGGGCGAGAAGTACGACGACGAACACCGCGCCTGGATTGCCGCGAACACCAACGAGGAGGGCTTCTCCGGCACGCTGCACGAGGCCCTCAGGGGAGCGGACGTGTTCATCGGCGTCAGCGCCCCGCACGTGATCGGTGAGGAACAGGTTGCCTCGATGGCGGACAAGGCGATCGTCTTCGCCATGGCCAACCCGACGCCGGAAATCGACCCCACCATCGCGTCAAAGTACGCGGCCGTGGTGGCCACCGGCCGCAGCGACTTCCCCAACCAGATCAACAACGTCCTGGCGTTCCCCGGCTTCTTCCGCGGTCTCCTGGACGCCGGCGCGTCCGACATCACGCCGGAGATGCTGGTGGCCGCCGCAGAGGCTATCGCCAAACGGGTGGCTGATGATGAACTGAATGCCAGTTACATTATCCCCAGCGTCTTCGATCCCCATGTCGCCGCAGACGTCGCCGCTGCAGTAGCTGCCGCCGCCTACGCGGCAACCGCTGCCGCTGCAGTGCCCGCCTTCGCCAACGCCTGATTCGCAGCCCGACTTCCAGTCAAACGAAAGGACCAGAAATGGCCATCACCGTTACAGACCCCCGGCCGATCGAACGCGCGGAGGAGATCCTCACCCCCAAGGCCCTGGCCTTCATCGAAGAGCTGCACAAGCGCTTCGCCGGCACCCGCAATGAGCTGCTCGCCGCCCGCGGCGTCAAGCGCAGGCAGGTTGCGGACACCGGCAAGCTGGATTTCCTGCCCGAAACCCAGGACGTTCGCGACGGCGACTGGAAGGTTGCGGAGGCCCCGGCTGCGCTGCAGGACCGCCGCGTTGAAATGACCGGCCCGGCCTCACCGGCCAAAATGGCCATCAACGCCCTGAACTCCGGCGCCAAGGTGTGGCTGGCGGACCTCGAGGACGCCAGCACGCCTACGTGGGGCAACGTCATCGACTCCATCCTGAACCTCCGTGACGCCGCCCAGGGGACCCTGAGCTACACCTCTGCCGAAGGCAAGGAATACACGCTCCGCACCGACGCGCCGCTGGCCGTCGTGGTGGCGCGGCCGCGCGGTTGGCACATGCCGGAAAAGCACCTGCTGATCGACGGCGAACCTGCCGTGGGTGCGCTGGTGGACTTCGGCCTGCACTTCTTCCACGTGGCCAAGCAGCTGGTCCTCAACGGCCACGGCCCGTACTACTACCTGCCCAAGATGGAAAGCCACCTCGAGGCAAGGCTCTGGAATGACGTCTTCGTCTTCGCCCAGGACTTCCTGGGCCTCGGCCAGGGCACCATCCGGGCCACCGTGCTGATCGAGACCATCCCGGCCGCGTTCGAGATGGATGAGATCCTCTATGAGCTGCGGGACCACGCGTCCGGCCTGAACGCCGGCCGCTGGGACTACCTGTTCAGCATCATCAAGTACTTCCGCGACGCCGGCGAGGAGTTTGTGCTCCCGGACCGCGCCTCGGTGGTCATGACCGCGCCGTTCATGCGTGCCTACACCGAGCTGCTGGTCAAGACCTGCCACCGGCGCGGCGCGTTCGCCATGGGCGGCATGGCAGCCGTCATCCCCAACCGCCGGCACCCCGAGGTCACGGAGGCGGCCTTCGCCAAGGTCCGCGCTGACAAGACCCGTGAGGCCAACGACGGGTTCGACGGTTCCTGGGTGGCCCACCCGGACCTGGTCCCCACCTGCCGCGAGGTGTTCGACGCCGTCCTCGGCGACCGCCCCAACCAGCTGGACAAGCAGCGCCCCGAGGTGTCGGTCACAGCAGACCAGCTGCTCGACATCGCCTCGGCCGACGGCCAGGTCACCGAAAGCGGCCTGCGCCTGAACCTGTACGTCGCCGTCGCCTACACAGCCGTCTGGCTCTCCGGAAACGGCGCCGTGGCCATCCACAACCTCATGGAGGACGCCGCCACCGCGGAGATCTCGCGCTCGCAGGTGTGGCAGCAGATCCGCAACAAGTCCGTCCTGGCCGACACCGGAAACACCGTCACCAGGGAACTGGTGGAGCGGATCCTGGGCGAGGAAACCGAACGGCTCCGCACCGAATTCGGTGACGAGGCCTTCCGCCGCTACTACAAGCCGGCCAGCGACCTGATCGGTGACATCTGCCTGTCCGAGGACTACACGGACTTCCTCACCACCCCGGCTTACGAACTGGTGGGCTGAGATATGGCGGTCTCCCCCACGCCGTCGCTGTCCGCGGCGGACACCGCACACATCGACGCCCAGCTGGCCGCAACGGACAAGCTGCTGGACCGGAACTACCCGGGCGACGACGGCTCACGCCAGCCCGTCCACACCGTCTATGTCCCTGCCGACCGGTTCACGCCGTCGCTCGCCGCTGACTGGGGTTCCCAGGCGCTGGCGACGGCGGCGGCCCACGGCGGCCTGGAACGGCTCGGCCGGCTGCTGGGCCAGGACGCCGAACTCGCCGGGTCAGTAGCGTTGCGGGTCCAGGCGAAGCTGGAAAGCGAACCGGTCGAGGACCTCCGCCTCGACTTCGAGGACGGTTTCGGGGACAGGGGCGACGACGCCGAGGACGCCGCCGCTGTTGCGGCGGCAACCGCCGTGGCCGCCGCCGTCGCGGCCGGCTCCGCGCCGCCGTTCATCGGGATCCGGTTCAAATGCTTCGAGGCCCCTACCAGGGCCCGCGGCCTGCGCACCCTGGACCTCTTCGTCTCCGGGCTCGCGTCCGCCGGCGAACTCCCGGCCGGACTGATCCTGACCCTGCCCAAGGTCACCACCGTGGCGCAGGTCCAGGCCATGGACTACGCCGTGTCCCGGCTGGAGGAGGTCCACGGGCTTCCCGCCGGCCGGCTCCGCTTCGAGGTGCAGGTCGAAACGCCGCAGCTGATCCTCGGTCCGGAGGGAACCTCCCCGGTGGCGCAGCTGCCGCACGCGGTCCCGGGGCGGATCAGCGGACTGCACTATGGCACGTACGACTACTCGGCGTCGTTGCAGATCTCCGCCGAGTACCAGTCAATGGAGCACCCGGTGGCGGACTTCGCCAAGGAGGTCATGCAGCTGGCGGTCGCAGGCACGGGCATAAGGCTTTCGGACGGGTCCACCAACATCATCCCGGTGGGCGACAACGTGGAGAACGCCTGGCAGCTGCACGGCCGGCTGGTCCGGCGTTCCCTGGAACGCGGCTACTACCAGGGCTGGGACCTGCACCCGGCCCAGCTGCCCAGCCGCTTCGCGGCCACCTATGCCTTCTACCGGCAGGGGCTTCCGGCCGCGGCCGCCCGGCTCCACAACTACGTGGAACGCACCGAGGGCGGGGTCATGGACGAACCCGCCACGGCGCGGGCACTGGCCGCCTTTGTCCTCCGCGGCGTCCAGTGCGGCGCAGTGCGGACCGACGAGGTCAAGGCGCTGGCCGGCGTCGAACTTTCCCAGCTGACCGCACTGGCGCACCCGCGGCTGGCACCCACCACTTCGAAGTAAGGATCCTCTGATGGGCAAGTACTACTATCCGCAGGGCGGGCTCCCGCCGCAGACCCACCTCACCACCGAGCGGGCCATCGTCACTGAGGCGTACACGGTCATCCCCAAGGGCGTCATGACCGACATCGTGACCAGCACCCTGCCGGGATTCTCCAACACCCGTTCCTGGATCCTGGCCCGCCCGATCTCCGGGTTTGCCACCACGTTCTCCCAGCTGATTGTCGAAATCGGACCCGGCGGCGGCGCTCCCAAAGCCGAGTTCGAGGCAGGTGTTGAAGGCGTCGTCTTCGTCACCAAGGGCAAGGTCAACCTGACCCTCGACGGCGAACTTCACCAGCTTGAGGAAGGCGGCTACGCCTACCTGGCCGCCGGTTCCACCTGGGGCCTGGAGAACGTCTCGGATGACATTGTCTCCTTCCAATGGATCCGCAAGGCCTACGAACGGCTTGAGGGCTACGAGGCAAAGTCCTTCGTCACCAGCGATGCCGAGGTGGAACCCACCGCGATGCCGGATACCAACGGCGCCTGGAAGACCACCCGCTTCACGGATTCCAACGACCTGGCCCACGACATGCAGGTAAACATCGTGACGTTCCAGCCGGGCGGGGTGATCCCGTTTCCGGAGACCCACGTCATGGAGCACGGACTGTACGTCCTGGAGGGCAAGGCGATGTACCTGCTCAACAATGACTGGGTTGAGGTGGAGGCCGGCGACTTTATGTGGCTGCGCGCCTTCTGCCCGCAGGCCTGCTACGCCGGCGGCCCGGGCGAGTTCCGGTACCTGCTGTACAAGGACATGAACCGCCAGATCCGCCTCACCTAAGCCCTCCCGCATCCCAGCTTGGTAGCAGTACGTGTCGTTATGGAGCCTCATAACGACACTTGCTGCTACCTGGATGGGTTAATGGGGGCGTCCGGGGCATTGACCCCGTTCTGCAGTCCGGGGAGCATGGAGGTGCCGGCACCGCAGGCACGGGCCGAGGCGCCGGCCCGAAGGGTCAAAGGACATGCCCGGAAGCAGGCTGCACCGCATCAGAGGCAGGATCGCGGCGGCTGTGTCCGCAGCGCTGTTGGCCTCCGCCCTGGGCGGCTGCACGGCCGGGCCCCGCCCACCGGATGAGCATCAGGGGACCTACGCCGCGCTGGAAGATTTCAGCCGCTCGATGATCGACGACGGAGCCCCGGCGGTCCTCATCGAGGTCAGGCACGGCGGAAAAACCTGGTCCCACGCCGCCGGCGTCCGGAACCTCGACACGCGCGAAGCCGCAACAGTCTCCGACGCCTTCAGGGTGGGCAGCATCAGCAAGTCCATGGTGGCGGTGTCCGTCATGAAGCTGGTGGAGGAAGGCAAAATCAACCTGGACGACCAGGCCAGCAAATACCTCCCGGAGTTCGGCACCGTCCTGCATCCGCCCGGCCCGGTGACGGTCCGGCAGCTGCTCATCCACGAATCCGGCCTGCCGGACTTCACAGCTCCCCTGCTTGCCCTGGGACCCTGGCAGGACGTCATGAACAGGCCCCTTTCCCTGGAGCAGCAACTGGCACTGGCGGCAACGGCGCCGTGGGAAAAGAGGCTCGCGCAGGGCTTCGACTACTCCAATTCCAACTACGCCGCTCTCGCCCTGATTGTCCAGCGCCTCCGCGGCCGGAGCATCAATGCCGTCCTGAAGGCGGACATTGCAGATCCCCTGGGGCTGAAGTCAACAGGCCTTCCCCAGCCCGGGGACGTGCCCTCCGCCATGGTCCACGGCTACATCACGGTGAACCTCCAGCGCCTGGACGTGACCCAGCCGGCATGGCTGTCAGAGTTGGCGTCCGGCGGTGCGGTGTCCACTGTCTCGGAGGTCAACGCCTTCTACGCGGCGCTCCTTCAGGGCAAGCTCCTCCGTAACGAAAGCAGGACGGCGATGCTGCGGCGCGACGGCGATTTCTACGGACTGGGCCTGTGGAAATGGAATGACACCTGCACCAACAGGCTCTATTACGGGCACCCGGGGGACATTGACGGTTATGGGAGCGTCTCGATGACCAGCGAAGACGGCACGCGACAACTTACCCTCGCAGTGGCGTACCCGCCCGAACCGCCCACGCTGGAAGCCAACCCACTGATCTTTGACCTCGAATCGGTCGCCGAGCAAGCGCTGAACTCCCTGTGCTGAGGGCCTCCCGCCGCGGCAGATACCAAGGGGCTTGCCTGCCGGCCCCCTGGGGGGAAGCATTCAAACATGCTCACGATCGGAACCACAGTTATCGGTGTAGGGGACGTTGCCCGCTCCACGGCCTTCTGGTGCGACGCACTGGGTTACGTCCCCCGTGAGGACGGCGACGACACCTGGGTGGTGCTGATGCCGCACGGGGGCGGCAGCGGCGCCCGGCTTGCCCTGATGCTCAGCGAGACTCCGGTCCAGGAACACCCTCGGATCCACCTGGACCTCTACGCGGACAACCAGGCGGCAGAGGTGGCCCGTTTGCTAGACCTTGGCGCCTCGCGCGTGGACTGGGACCTGTATCCGGAAGAGCCCGATTTCATTGTGCTCGCGGACCCGGACGGGAACCGGTTCTGCGTCGTGGACGTGGCCCGTTCCTGAGGCCCTGTAGGCGGAAATCAGGCCCCTGGGTTGAGGACCACCTTGATGCAGTTGTCCTCTTTCTTCTGGAACTTCCCGTAGAGCGCAGGTGCACCGTCCAGGCCCGAGCGGTGGGTGACCAGGTCCATCACACCCAGCGGATCGGCATCGTCCTCCACCAAGGGAAGGAGGTCATCCGTCCACCGGCGGACGTTGCACTGGCCCATCCGCAGCTGGATCTGCTTGTCGAACATGCTCAACAGCGGCATCGGGCTGGCCTGGCCCCCGTACACGCCGCTGAGCGACACGGTGCCGCCGCGGCGAACAGCGTCCAGGGCCGTGTGCAGGGCAGCCAGCCGGTCCACGCCGGCTGTTTCCATGGCCTTCTGGGCGAGCTTGTCCGGCAACAGACCCAGGGCCTGGTGCGCGAAGCCGGCCACCGGGGAACCGTGGGCTTCCATGCCGACGGCGTCCACCACGGCATCGGGACCCCTTCCGTCCGTCATCTCCCGCAACTCGGCGGCAAGGTCCTTGCTGTAGTCCAGGGTCTCCACTCCATGCCTTCCGGCCATCCCGCGGCGCTCCAGAACCGGGTCCACACCGATCACCCGCAGGCCTTTGCGCACGCCGATCCGGGACGCGAACTGGCCTACCGGGCCCAACCCGAAGACGGCCAGGGTGCCTCCTGGCTGGACATCGGCGTACTCCACGCCCTGCCAGGCGGTGGGAAGGATATCCGAGAGGAAGAGGTAGCGCTCATCAGGCAGCTCATGGCCCACCTTGACCGGTCCGTAGTCGGCGTGCGGAACGCGGAGGTATTCAGCCTGCCCGCCCGGTACCGAGCCATACAGTTCCGAATAGCCGAACAGCGCGGCACCGGACCCCTTGTCCTTAACCTGGGTGGTCTCGCACTGCGACTGCAGACCCTGGCGGCACATGTAGCAGTGGCCGCAGGAAATGTTGAAGGGGATGACCACTCGGTCTCCCTTATTCAGGTTGGTGACGGCGCTTCCCACCTCCTCCACGATTCCCATGGGCTCATGCCCGATCACGTCGCCCTTGTGCATGTATGGCCCCAGGACTTCGTAGAGGTGGAGGTCTGAGCCGCAGATCGCGGTGGAAGTAATTCTCACGATGGCGTCCGTGGGTTCCTGGATCACCGGATCCGGCACCTCTTCCACGCTTACGGAGCGCTTTCCCTGCCACGTCAGTGCCTTCATCATCTGCCTTCCTGTGGGTGTCCGGACTTACGGGGGTCATCCGACGCTAACCCTTTTCACGAAATAAAGTAAGCAGACTGACTAAATTTCCTTGTAGTCAGGCGGGAAGCCTCCTAGCGTAGGAAGCACACGTTATTCGCGCCATAAACGAGCGGAAAGGACCGTCATGTCGCTGTACCAGCCGGAGCCTGTTGAGATTTCCACCCGGATGCGTCCCGGGGAGTGGACGGAATCCAGCCTGGAGGAACTCGTCACCACGTACCGCGCAAAAATCCTCGCCATGGGCGCCGCCGTGCAGGAAGTGGTCACTGACGTGGAGCGCAACGACGACGGCTCCGTCAAGGTTGTGGTGTCCTGGGCAAAGCCTGCCGTCGCCGACGACACCGCCGCGGCCGAGGGCACGCCCGCGGGCTGACCTGCCGCCGATGGGCTAATCCAGCGGCGTGGACGCCGCCAGGAGGGCGCCTATGACACTTTCCTGCAGGTTGTCCAGAAGGTCGCGCGGACCCGTGTAAACCTCGACGGCGCCGGCTTCCTTGAGCTCCGCAGCGCTTGTTCCGCCGCAGGTCAGGGCCACTGCCGGAATGCCAAGGGCGGCCGCTGCCTGCATATCCCAGACCGCGTCACCCACGTAGGCAGCGTCCGCCGGCCGGACACCCACGGCCTCCAGCGCCGCCACCAAAATATCCGGAGCAGGCTTGCTTGCCTTCGCGTCATTGGCGCTGGTTGCCGCATGGATATGGGCATCCGCTCCGAGGGCCCGCCGGGTTGCCAGCAGGTCCTGCGTGCGTGCGGAGGACGCCAGGGCCACCGCCAGGCCTCCGGCGTGGCACTGCGCCAAGAGGTCCCGCGCCCCGTCAAAGGCGCGCAGGGCGGGCCAGTTCCTGGCAAAGAGGGCAGCGTGACTGGCCATGATCTCGGCGTCGGCCTCCTTGTCCCGACCCTCCGGAAGGAGGCTGCCAACCAGGCGGTCGCCGCCCATGCCCACATAGTGGTGGATGGACGCCATGGGCACGTCGTATCCCTGCTGGCGGAAAGCCTGCCACCACGCCAGCGTATGGAAGTAGGAGGAGTCAACCAGGGTGCCGTCCATGTCAAACAGGACACCCCGGCGCCGCCCCGCACCCCCCGCCGGACCAAGGCTCTGGGGGTCCATCAGCCGGCTGCGGCCCGCGCGGTCCCGGAAAGCCTCTTCGTCCTTGGCGCAGCCCCCTCCTTGGCGGAGACAACCGGCCGGACCCGCTCACGGATCACCGTGCCGGCGCCGTCGCGGCTCCGGTCCCGGATCAGCCCCGTCCCGGCAATCTCGCGTGCCATGGCCACGCCGGCCACCGCCGCCCGTTTCGTGGGGAAGGTCACCGAAATTGCCATCAGGTCCCCCGCTCCGTCCAACATCCTGATCCTGTAGCCACCGTCAGGTGCATCCACCAGTTCAAAATAACCGGCCATTCCAACCACCCCTCCGTCAGTCACTGCGCTGTGCTGGGAGCGCGCCGTGAAGTGTTAGTAAGTATACTTACTGATTCGGTTGAGGAGAAGTGCGGCAATCCCCCCAATTGCAAGCCGTCACGCCACAGTCTCCGTTTCCGGGGGTATGGGCGTATCACTCCGGCGAACCGTATCCTGATGCAGCTCCAGTGCGCTAGTCACAAGCCCGAAGTGGCTGAACGCCTGGGGTGTGTTGCCCAGCTGGCGCCCCGCCCGGACCGCCCACTCCTCGCTCAGCAGGCCCACATCGTTCCGCAGTTCCAGGAGCCGCTCAAACAGCTCCGTGGCTTCCCGACGGCGGCCGGCCCCCAGGAGCGCCTCCACCATCCAGAACGAACACGCCAGGAAAACCCCCTCGTCCCCGGGAAGCCCGTCGTCGCTGTCCGCCGGGCGGTACCGGAGGACAAACCCGTCTTCGGTCAGCTCATTCAGGATGGCGTCGATGGTGCCTACCACCCGGGGATCGTCGGGCGGCAGGAACCCCACGCGCGGGATAAGCAGGAGGCTCGCATCAAGTTCCGGCCGGCCGTAGGACTGCGTGAAGGTGTTACGTTCCGCGTCGAAGCCGTTGGCCATGACCTCCCGGTGGATGGTGTCCCGCAGCGCCTCCCAGCGCTCTGCCGGACCGGGCAGGCCGGACTCGCGGACGCCTTTCACCATCCGATCCGCAGCCACCCAGGCCATGACTTTTGAATGCGTAAAGTGGCGGCGGGGTCCCCGCATCTCCCACAGTCCGTTGTCCGGCTGGTCCCAGATGGTTTCCAGATGCTGCATGAGCGCAACCTGGACATCCCAGGCCTCGTCAGTGTGTTTCAGCAGGGAATTCCTGGTCAGGGCCAGGCAGTCCAGCACCTCACCCCACACATCCAACTGGAGCTGCTCAGCCGCACCGTTGCCGATCCGCACCGGACTGGATCCCTCATAACCGGCCAGCCACGGCAGTTCCATTTCCGGAAGCCTCCGCTCGCCATGGATTCCGTACATGATCTGCAGGTCCGCGGGGTCGCCGGCGACCGCCCGGAGCAGCCAGTCCCGCCACTCTGCGGCCTCCGCGGTGTAGCCCGCCGCCAGCAGCGCCTGCAGTGTCATCGTGGCATCCCGCAGCCAGCAGTACCGGTAGTCCCAGTTGCGCGGACCGCCCAGCTGTTCCGGCAGTGACGTGGTGACCGCAGCGACAATTCCTCCGGTGGGCGCATAGGTCAGCGCCTTGAGGGTCACCAGCGAGCGCATCACGGCGTCCTGGTACTTCCCAACGACGGTGCACTGGCTGGCCCAGCCACGCCAGAAGGCCGTCGTGGTGCCGAGCACTTCCTCGGCGTCCACGGTGGTGGGGCGCGGCACGTGGCTCGGCGCCCACGTCAGCACAAAGGGCACCCGTTCGCCTTCGCTGACCGTGAAGTCGCTGACGGTGTGCATGTTCTCGCCGTGCACCGGGGCCCCGGTGACAAAGTAGACGGCGTCCGGGCCCGCAATGGCATGGATGCCGTGTTCGTCCTTCCGGACCCAGGGCACAATGTGGCCGTAGTCAAACCGCAGTGCCAGTTCGCTGTGCATCCGAACGTTCCCGCTGATGCCCTCCACAATGCGCACGATGTCAGCCACCTCGTCACGGGGCGGCATAAAGTCAATCACCCGGACAGTCCCGTCCGGGGTCTCCCATGTAGTTTCAAGGACAAGGGTCCCGTCGCGGTAGCCGCGCCGGGTGCAGGTCCCACCGTCCGCCGGTGCCAGCAGCCAGCGGCCCGCCTCCGGGGTGTCCAGAAGGGCGTTGAAACAGGCCGGGGAATCAAACCGCGGCAGGCACAGCCAGTCAATGGACCCGGCCGTGCTCACCAGCGCCCCGGTGTGGAGGTCGCCGACTACGGCATAATCTTCAATTCGCGCCATTCCCATACATTGCCACACCTTCCCCGGCGGCCGAAGGTTCAGCGGGTGTAGCCTGAAAACACGGTAAAGCAGCTGCCTGAGGCCACCGCGCGCGGCCGTCAGCAGGCAGGTTCCCCAGCACCGGCCAGCATCACCGGAGACACCCTTGGAACACCCGTATACTCCCGGAGGGATCGTGCACATCAGGGACCTGCAAACAGAGACCCTCTGGCCCGAATATGCGCAGACAGTGCTCAACCATGGCATCCGGACCGTCCTTGCCGTGGCCCAGCATTCGGAGACGGCGGCCAACCTGAAAGCGGCCCTCGATTCGCGCACTGTGATTGACAGTGCAGTGGGCATCATCATCGGGCAGAACCGGTGCAGCCAGGACGAGGCGATCGAACTGTTCCAGTCGGCATCCAACGCCCGCAACGTGAAACCCCGGGACGTTGCCCAGGCCGTCGTGGAATCCGCCGGCGGCGGTCAGCTGAAGACGCCTTTCAGCTGACATGACCATCCATATTGGAACGTCCGGCTGGAGCTACGACCATTGGGAGAACGTCCTCTACCCGCCCGGGCTGCCCGCCCGCGACAGGCTTCAGCACTACTGTGCCCGGTTCAGCACGGTTGAACTGAACGCGAGCTTCTACCGCTGGCCCCGGGACACGTCCTTCGCCAGCTGGCGGCGCCGGCTGCCCGAGGGCTTCGCCATGTCCGTCAAGGCCCCGCGCGGCCTGACGCACGGCAAGAAACTGTATGCGCCGGAGGTCTGGCTGGAACGGATCGCAAGATGCTGGCACGAACTCGGTGACAAACGCGCGGTGCTCCTCGTCCAGCTTCCGCCCCAGCAGGCAAGGGATGACGCCCGGCTGGACTATTTCCTCTCCGCTGTGCCGTGGTGGATCAAGGTGGCCGTTGAGTTCCGGCACCCCAGCTGGGACCACCAGGACGTGTTCGGACTTTTGGAGCGGCACCAGGCCGCGTACTGCATCATGAGCGGGGCCAACCTGCCGTGCATCCTGCGCACCACGGCGCCGTTCGTGTACGTCCGGCTGCACGGGCCGGACCATCAGCACCTCTACGGCGGTTCGTATTCGGATGCGGACCTGGGTTGGTGGGCTGACCGCATCCGCGAATGGGATGGCGGCGGTAAAGACGTGTTTGTGTACTTCAACAACGACGGCGGCGGAAACGCCGTCCGGAATGCTGACACCCTGCGATGGATGCTGGGCGCCGGCTGAAGTCACGCTGGACGCTCACCATGCCGCCTGTGGCAGAGTGGAGGCATGGACAGGGCTCCGCAGAAAACATCATTGGCCGGCAACCGCGCTTTCCGGCTGGCTCACCAGGTCTCGGACGGCGTGAACGGTGTCCGCCTGCAGCTGGCCAAGCGCTGGAACTTCGTGCCGAAGACCATCGCGTACCAGGGCTACGGGTCCACGGAATGGGTCCGGGTGCTGGGCCGCGTGCTGCTCACCAGGGAGCCCGCTCCCGGCAGCCGGGCCGACCACGCAGCCCGCAACGGCAACCAGAACGTGCGCGGCTGGCGGGCCTTCACCAGCGTCCCGCTGCAGTTCACCGATGTTGAAGTCACCATCGAAGACGTGGTGCACCATGTGAAGGCGGACCGCGGCGGCCTGATCGATACCGTGGTGGACATCCAGCTGTCCCCCGGCTGGCACACCGCCGTCCTGCGGGCCGAAGGGACAGAGCCGGTGGAGGCCCTGATCCAGGTGATCGCGCCGGGCACAACCTTCGGCATCGTGTCCGATATCGACGACACCGTGATGGTCACCGCCCTCCCCCGCCCGTTCCTCGCGCTGTGGAACACGTTTGTGCTCAGTGAGAGGGCACGCATGGCCACCCCGGGGATGGCAGTCCTCCTGGACCGGCTCACCATCGAGCATCCTGAGGCGCCCGTGATCTACCTGTCCACCGGGCCCTGGAACGCCGCCCCCACCCTGGCACGCTTCCTGGGCCGCAACATGTACCCCGCCGGCGCCCTGCTGCTCACGGACTGGGGACTGACCCAGGACAGGTGGTTCCGCAGCGGGCAGGAGCACAAGCACCGCAACCTCGAACGCCTCGCCAAGGAATTCCCCGACATGCGCTGGCTGCTGATCGGTGACAACGGCCAGCACGACGAACAGATCTACTCAGGATTTGCCCAGGAGCACGCGGACAAGGTTGCCGCCATTGCCATCCGGCAGCTGTCAGTCAGCGAGGCCGTGTTCGCCGGCGGGCACTCCGAAGACGGCGATCACAGCGCGTCGGCAGTGCCGTGGATCTACTCCACCGACGGCGCCGGGATGGCCAAGCAGCTGAAGGCGCTGGACCTCCTCTAAACCGCCAGCGTCAGGCAGTGGCACCCAACGTGGTCACGTCGTCGTCGCGGTCTTCAGCCATATCCGGCTCCGGGCCGGCGGCCTTAGCGACGGCGGTGGCAGCCGCGGCCACCAGGTTCCGTTCCTCGAGGAGTTCCTGGAACCAGAAGTAGGACGCCTTGGGCGTGCGTTCCAGCGTCTCGAAATCCACGTGGAGCAGCCCGAACGGCTGGTTGTACCCGGCGGACCACTCGAAGTTGTCCATCAGCGACCAGACGTAGTATCCGCGGAGGTCAACCTGTTCCGCCTCACCGCCCGGGGCGGTGGCCCTAAGCGCCGCTTCCAGGTGGTCAGAGAGGTATTTCAGGCGCCGTTCGTCCGGGATGAAGGCCATGTTGGTGGACTTGTCCCGGACGATGATGTCCTCAAAACTCGCCCCGCCCTCGGTGATGATCACCGGCGGCAGGTTGGGGTACCGCTCCGCCATCTCCTTCAGCGCCACCCGCATGTATTCGGGTTTGACGGGCCAGCCGTAGGAGGTGATGTCCGCTTCGGGCCAGGCCTCGACGTGGAAGGGGGTGCCGCCGTTGCCCATCGCACTCAGGTCGCTGCCCATGGCTTCTGCCATGCTCGCGGGAACAGCGCCCTTGCCCGGGCCGACGGCCACTTTGGTGGGCATGTAGTAGTTCAGCCCGTAGAAATCCAGCGGCTGGGAGATAAGCTCCATGTCCTCCTCCGGGTGGTCGAAGGAGCTGAAGAACTTCGCGGCGCGGATCAGGTCCGGGTACTTGCCCAAGAGAACGGGGTCCGCGTACAGCCGGTTCTGGGCGAGATCCATCAGGCCGGCGCTGATCTTGTCCAAGGGGTTGATCGAGTTGGGAACCATCGGCGAGTAGACATTGGTCATGCCGATCGCGCCGGGCACTCCTGCCGCCCGCAACGCCTGTACGGCGAGCCCGTGGCCCAGCAACTGGTGGTGCACGGTGGGGAAGGCGTTGAGCATGAGGGCCTCACCGGGCGAATGGAGCCCCAGCGTGTAACCGTTAGTGGAGACCGTGGCGGGTTCGTTGATCGTTGCCCAGCGCGCCACCCTGTCTCCGAAGGCGTCGGCGGCGATCGCGGCGAACTCCCCCAGGCGGTAGGCGGTGTCACGGTTCATCCAGCCGCCGGCGTCGTCCAGCGCTTTCGGAGTATCCCAGTGGTACAGGGTGACCATGGGGGAAATACCGTTGACCAGCAGCTCGTCGAGGAGGCGGTCGTAGAAACCGAGCCCCGCCCGGTTCACTGCTCCGCTGCCGGTGGGCTGGATCCGCGGCCATGCCAGGGAGAAGCGGTAGGAGTCGACGCCCAGCTGCTTCATCAGCGCAACATCTTCCGGCATCCGGTGGTAGTGGTCGCAGGAGACCGCGGGGCTGTGGCCCTCAACGATGGCCCCGGGCCTGGACGCAAAAGCATCCCATCCGGCCGGTCCGCGGCCGTCTTCCTCCAGTGCACCCTCGATTTGGAAGGCAGCGGTGGCCACGCCGAGGGTGAAGCCGGAAGGGATGAGCGCGGCCAGGTCTTTGGCGGTGATATGCACTGTAGTGCCAACTTCCTTAGCTGGGTTCGGAAACTGTACCCCTCAGAATGGCACACGGCCCGGGCCGCTGACGAGAGGCAACCCGGCACCTGACCGCGTGTCCGTCCACGCTGTCCAGGCCGCGGTGCCGGACCGTCCTGCTAGGGTCTGGGAATGGATGAAAAACTGGGGAAGTTCATCGACGATTTTGCTGCGCTTGTCCAGCTGGCGCAGTCCGGAAACCATCGGCAGCGGACCGGCAAACAGCTGCTTCAAGCACTCACCGAGCATCTTGGCGTGCCGGCCGAAGAGCTTTCGGTCGTGGTGGAGAATATCCCGCCGCACCGCTTTGTCGACGCCGACATTGTGATGGCGGAGCTCGTGGAACAGGACCCTGCAGGCCGGGTGACGGGAATCGGTGGAGGCGGGCAGCGGCACCACCAGTCCTTGAGTGACATGGTGCAGCAGTCGCAGTTCTTCCCGCAGTTTCCGCTCGCCCGGCCGGACTACACAAACCTGGCGGTAGGGCCGGACAGCCACCGGCAGGCCGTGGCGCTGGGCCTCTGGCTCTTCAGCTTCGCTGGCAACCCGCTGGCCGTCCTGCAGCGTGACGCTGATCCGCGGTCCGGCCGCCAGACAGCTTCCCTGGAGGTCCTGGCAGCCGGACCGGGAACCGCACGCGCCTTCCTGGCAGAGTTCCGGCACCGGATGGACAGCAACAGCGTCCTGAAGGGCCAGGTCATCTCCCTGGTCATGTCCGAATACGGTCCCAGCGCCGCCGGGGTGACCTTCCACCACCGGCCCACCCTCCCGGCGTCGGACGTCATCCTGCCCGCCGGCCTGCTGCAGAAAGTGGCGGACCACACCGTGGGGATCGCCACCCACCGCACCTCGCTCAGGGACCACGGCCAGCACCTCAAACGCGGCATCCTGCTGTACGGCAGGCCCGGCACAGGCAAGACGCACACGGTGCGGCACCTGCTGAGCCAAAGTGCGGGGTCGACGGCGATCCTGCTCTCCGGCGGTTCACTCGCCAGGATCTCGGACGCGGCACGCATGGCCAGGGCGCTCCAGCCCTCCATTGTGGTGCTGGAGGACTGCGACCTGATTGCGGAGGACCGGAGCTTCGGGCACGGTCCGCAGCCGCTGCTGTTCGAGGTGCTGGACGCCATGGACGGCCTGGACAACGATGCCGACGTTGCGTTTGTGCTCACCACGAACCGGCCGGACATGCTGGAACGGGCACTGGCTCAGCGTCCGGGACGGGTGGACCTCGCCGTCGAAATCCCGCTCCCGGCCCACGCAGAGAGGGTCAGGCTGCTGGAGCTGTACGGACGCCGGGTGGCCTTCAGCCCGGAGGCGCTGCGCTCAGCGGCGGAACGTTCCGAAGGCACCACCGCGTCCTTCGCCCGCGAACTGGTCCGCCGGGCCGTGGTGGCCGCTGCGCTTGAGGAAACACCGGTGTCCGACGCGCACCTTGCTGCCGCCGTGGAAGACCTGATGGCCGACGCCGAATCCCTCACCCGCAGCCTGCTGGGCAGCGGCCCGGACACCTCACTGTGAGCCGAACAGGAAGTCCTTGGCGTGGGCAACGGCCTTGCGGTAGGCGTCGTTCCGCAGCGTGACCAGGTGTTCCGTGTCCCCGTCGGCCGGCTCCAGGTATCCGGTGTAGCCCGGGCGGAGCACCCAGATGTCACCGGCTGGCGGCAGGTAGAACACGCCGAATGAGCGTTGCTGCCCCTCGTCCGCCGTCCACACCGGCACCACGGCGAGCGCCGCGCCGGTGGACGGGTTGATCCATTGGGCCCGGGGCACAGGTTCCTCGTGCGCCTCTGGATCGAGGAACGGTGCGGTGCCCTGGCCCCAGCGCTGTTCAAAACGCTCATGGAAGGCCGGCATCAGGTGTGAATCGTAGCGGCGCCACTCGCTCATGGTGTGTTCCTCCTAGGGATGGGCGGGGTCATGCCCACGGTCCGCTTTCCCAGCGGACCGGGGTGATTCTGATGGTGGGGCGGGGCTGGTTTTCCTGGCGGCGGACGTGCCGCACGGGGATGCTCTGGGGCCCCGTCCGCTGATGGGACACTTCCTGGCTGCGGGCACGGCTTTGATCGTAGGCCGCCCGGCGGCCTGGGTCCCGAAGGACTGCGAATGCCTGCATGATGCGCAGAAGCTCACTTTTGGCTGCGTCCTGCCCGCCTTCCGCGCTGCCTGCAGGCCTGCCGCCGTCGACGTCGGGATGGAGGTTGCGCATCAAGGCTCGGTAGGCGCGGGCGATTTCCTGCTGGCTGGCCGAAGCCTGGACCTGCAGGGCTGCATAGTGGTCCGGCAGGCTGCCCCCGTCCGGGGTCTCCATGTCCGGTTTGCCCCTGTCCGGTTTGTCCCTGTCCGGTTTGTCCCAGTGTGGGGTGCCCATGGGCGCAGCCTTCTTTCGAACGGCTTGTCAACGGCTTTCGAACGGCTTGCCAACGGCCATAAGCGCGGGCAGGGCGTCCCCTGCCCGCGCACGGCCGGATGGCCGGGGAACCGGCGGAGCTAGGTTCCGATCTCGTGCAGCTGGCCCTTGGTTTCAATCTCGATCTTGCGCGGTTTCGCCTGCTCGGCCACCGGGATCCGCAGCGTCAGGACGCCTTGGTCGTAGCTGGCCTTGATCTTGTCCGTGTCCAGGGTGTCGCCCAGGATCAGCTGGCGGCTGAATACACCACGGGGCCGTTCGGAGGCCACCAGCTCAACATTGGGCTGCGTCGGGTCGCGCCGCTCCGCCCGGACTGTCAGGACGTTCCGCTCCACGTTCAGGTCCACGGTGTCCACGTTCACGCCCGGAAGGTCGAACGCCACAACGAACTCCCCGTCCTCCTGCCAGGCGTCCATCGGCATGGCCGCGGGCCGGGCAGCGGTTCCAAAAACCTGCTGGGTAAGCCGGTCCAGCTCACGGAACGGGTCCGTACGCATCAACATCATTTCCCACTCCTTCAGCATTTCTAGGTTTGAGAGGTTCATATCCGCACCGTCATCTATGGTGCTGGATATAGATTTTTTATAGCACCGGTGGCAAACTGAGGCAAGGGATTCTTTCGGGATTTTTTGGAGCAGACATGACAGAGCCGGCATCCGGACGTACCCCGCAGCCCAGGGCCGGGCGGGCACTCTACGCCATCTCCGTGGCGGCCCAGCTGGCGGGCACCGGCCAGCAGAACATCCGGCTCTACGAAACGCGCGGACTGCTCACACCGGTCCGGACGGCCGGCGGCACACGGCAGTACAGTGACTCTGACATCGCCGTCCTCCTGCGGATCGGGGAACTGCTTGAACAAGGCCTTAACCTGGCCGGAGTGGCGAAGGTCCTTGAGCTTGAAGAGGCAAACGCCAGGCTGCACCGGGCCCTCAAACGGGCACGTTCGCGCCCGGACACCTAGCTTTTCGGGTCCGGACACCCAGCCTTCGGGCAGGGTCAGATCCCGCGGCCGCCCGCCAGCCGGTACGACTCCTGCAGCAGCCCAGCACGCCCTCTTCCCAGATGCGCGCCATCAGCGTGCCGGCGAACCACGCGGGCCCCAGCTGCTTCGCTCGGCAACTCCGGGCAGCGCCAGGCACATGATCCGGACGTCCGCCTCGGTGGCCATGGCTAGTCCCCCGGCGCGTCGGCTTTGGAGAGTTCGCCCGTGATCCGCTCTCCGGGAATCCGGGCTGTACGCCAGGTATCGAGGGCGATGACGGCACCGAGGATCACCAGCGACAGGGAGAGGGATGCCAGGGCGTCACTGAGCCAGTGGTATCCGAGGTACAGCCTGCTGAGTGCCGCCAGCACAATGCCAACGCCGGCGCCAACAAAACCAAGCACGGCAGCCCGGGTGTTCTGCCGCCGCGAGAAGATCAGGAAGGCGCCCACCAGCAGGAAGTCACAGGCGCCCAGGACGTGGCCGGAGGGAAATGAGAAGGTGTGGTCGGCACCAAAAAGCATCAGCTCCACGGGCGGGCGGGACCTTCTGACGATCTGGAGGATGATCTGCGATACCACCACGCCGGTAATCATTGCGCCTGCAAGGAGCATCGGGCGCCAGGCGTGTTTGGCCGCAAATCCCCACACCAGGATGACCACCAGGACGATGATCGGCAAGGCAACGGGCCCGAAGACCACTGCCAGGAAGATCATGACGGCCGTGAGCAGCTCAGAGCGGATGGCGAGCAGCCAGTTCCGTGCGGACTCATCCGCCGAGGCGAGCCCGTCATGCTGCAAGACGCCAATGAGCGTGGCCACGAAGAGGACGGCCCCAACCGCCACCAGAAGAATGGACCAGCGGTAGAGCGCCTTGCGCGCCTCCGGTTCCATGTAGCGTTCCTCCACCACGAACTTGTCATGGAAGCTGCGCCACCACTGCGGGGCCTTGCCGGATGTTTCCTGCCCTGACTGCTTTGCCACGTGTAGATTCCGTCCCTGTGCCGTTAAGACTTTCCTAAAGTGAAGATTATCCCCGTTTTCCGGCTTTGGCTGGCGGGCGGACGGCGGCGCGGCCCAGCGGGGGCTGCATCGGTTCTGCACGGAGCGCCGGCCAGCGGTAGCCTGACGGAATGGGTGCCATGAACGAACTGATCAACCGGCAGGGCGTCACTGCCTTGGCTGACGTCCTGGCCATGGCCGCACCCGGCACGGACTGGCCGGCCCTCGCCGTGGCCGCGACCACGCTGGACGGACTCAGCCTGCGTGAACGCACCGACAACGTAAGTGGAGCGCTGCTGAACGATCTCCAACTCCTCCCGGATGCCGGCTATGCGGCGGCGGCCGGCATCTTCCGCCGCGCGCTGGACCATCCCGGCTTTACCGGCTGGATCCTCTGGCCGGCATCCGAAGCAGCGGTCACCCTGGCCCTCGAGTCGGGCGCCCGGGCGGACTTCAACGACTGCCTGGCACTTCTGGCCGGACTGACCCCTCGGCTGACCGGCGAGTTTGCCATCCGGCGCCTGCTCGCCCACGATCCGGAGGCGGCTCTGCAGGCCATCCTGGAGTGGACGGGGCACCCCGACGAGCATGTCCGCCGCCTGGCGAGTGAAGGGACGCGGGCCTACCTCCCCTGGGCCGTCCGCGTCCCCGCCCTGGTCCGGCGTCCGGAGGCCACCCTCCCCATCCTCGATGCCCTCTACCGCGACCCGTCCGACTACGTTCGCAGGTCGGTGGCAAACCACCTCAATGACCTGGCCCGCCATGCGCCCGATGTTGTGGTGGCGACCGCGGCCCGCTGGCTGGCCGCGCCGGATTCCAATACCGCGTGGGTTGCCAGGCACGGACTCAGGACCCTGGTCAAGAAGGGCCACCCGGGGGCGCTGGCGCTGCAGGGATTCGTGCCGGTGCCGGTGGTTGTCACGGATCTTCGGCTGGACCGGCAGGTGGTGGCCATGCCCGAAGACCTGCGTTTCGAATTCGAGATATCCAACACCGGCCTTGACGATGCCCGGCTCGCGGTGGACTATGCGGTCCACTACCGCAAGGCCAACGGCAGCCAGTCTGTGAAGGTCTTCAAGCTCACGGCCCTGACGCTCGCCGCGGGCGAGACCAGGACGCTGGCAAAACGCCATGCCTTCAGGCCCATGACCACACGGGTCCACCACCCGGGGATGCACGCCCTGGAACTCCAGGTCAACGGCGTCCGGCACGGCCGCGCGGAGTTCGTGGTGCATACCGGGCAAGCGGATTGAAAGTGGCGGCCGACGGCGGCAGGTGACTGCCGCCGTCGGCCTCCTTTCGCCGTGCCGGTCGCCGTGCCGGGAATGGCCGTGCCGAAATTGCCGTCAGAACGAGCCGGTGGTGAACTGCCAGGTCCTGGTGGCCAGCAGATTGCCGGCGAGGTCGCGCACGGCCGTGGCGCCGCCGGAAACCGTCACCGTGTATTTGGTCTTGGCGGACAGTGCGGCCTGCGGGTCAAGGATCCACTGGTTGGTGGTGCCGTTGCGGACGACCGTTGCGGCAACAACCGCCCCGGTGGCCGCGTTCTTCACCGTGAAGGTGGCCGTGGTGACGCCCTGGACAGCCTCGCTGAACGTCACGGACACATTGTTGGAGCGCCGCACCAGGATGTCGTTGCTGCCGGGGGTGAAGCCCGTAACCGTGGGCGCCGGACCGGTGACGAAGGTCCAGCTAGTGGTGGCCAGCGGGGTGCCGGCGGCGTCGCGGATGGCGGTGGCTCCGCCCACCAGGGTCGCCGTGAACGCCGAGTCCACCGCCAGGTTCGAGGCCGGGTCCAAGGTAGCGGTCCGCGTGGTTGCGTTGTAGGTGACCGGGGCCGGGACAACGGCACCGGCGGCATTCCGGAGCACGAACGTTCCGCTGCCCACGCCCTGCACGGCCGCGCTGAAGGTGGCCGAGACGTTGGTTCCCACAGGCACCGCGGTCGAATTTGCGCCCGGCGATTTGGCGGTAACGGTTGGGGCCGCAACAACAGGAGCTGCAACAACGGGGGCAGGTGCCGCGCCGGCAGAGTACAGCAGGCGGTTCGGCGTCCCGGCTCCCGCGCCGATCACGACGCCGGCGGTCGAGTTGGAGGCAAGCGTCGCCGCAACCTGCGCAGGAGTGAGCGCCGGATTCTGGGCGAGCAGGACTGCACCCGCTCCCGCGGCGTGCGGTGTTGCCATTGACGTGCCGGACATGGAGGCGGTTGCCGTCGTGGAGGTGTAGGACGCGGAGGTGATGCCCACCCCGGGTGCGTACAGGTCAACGCAGGAACCGTAGTTGGAGAAGCTGGCCTGCCGGTCGGCCGAGTCGCTGGCTGCCACGGTGACAGCGGCGGAAACGCGGGCCGGGGAACTGCCGCACGCGTCCACCGCGGAGTTGCCGGCGGCTACAAAGGCTGCCACGCCGTCGTTGATGACGCCTTGGAGCGCCGCGTCCACGGCTGTGCTGGCTGCCCCGCCGAGGCTCATGTTGACCACGGCCGGGCTGCCGGCAGCGTGGTTGGCGGCTATCCAGTCCAGGCCGGCAACCACATCGGAGTTGTAGCCGGAGCCGTTGCAGTCCAGGACCCTGACGGGTACAACCGTCGCGGCCTTGGCCACGCCGTAGGTGGTCCCGGCCACCGTGCCGGCCACGTGGGTGCCGTGGCCGTTGCAGTCCCCGGAGCCGCGGCCGTCGGCGACTGCTGTCCAGCCGGCCGTGATGCGGCCGGCGAACTCGGTGTGGGAGGCCAGCACGCCGGTGTCCACCACATAGACGCTTACTCCGGCACCGGAGGCCGTCCAGCTGTAGGAGCCCGAAAGGGGCAGGGCCCGCTGGTCCACCCGGTCCAGTCCCCAGGGTGCTGGTTGCTGCGTTTCGAAGGGGCTGACGGGCGCGTCCACTTCCACGGACAGCACACGCCCCGAACGGGACAGCGCCTCGGCCTGCGCCGGAGTTGCGGTCACGACGGCGCCGCGCAGCGCATGGGAAAACGTGCGGTCCACGCCAAGGCCCCGGGCGCGGATGCCCGCGGTTTCGGCGGCGACGTCGGCGTCGGCAGCATAGCGGACGAGATAGCGGACGCCGGCCTCGTTGGCCGCTGGTGCGACGGCGGCGGCCGGCAGTCCTGAGACGGTCAGGGCGACGGCGGAAAGGAACATCGCGGCGGCGGCGGGCCGGAGCAGGCGTGAAGTGGGAATTTTGGGGTCCTCGCGGGGCGGTCTGGGCTCTTATTGGCGGGCGGGGAGCCCCCGCCCATCACCAGAATAGGAGCCCGCTGCACGCCGTGGCCGGGAACTTCGCGGATCCTGCGCCAACCCTTCGCCGAGTGCGGAAATCGGTGGTTTCCGCTGAGAAACTGGCGCCTCCCAGGGCCCGTTCCTCAAGGGCCAGTTCCTCAAGGGCCAGTTCCTCCGGCTCAGTCCTCCGTGGGTGTGGTGCTGTTGGGGTGGTACGTCCGCCAGCTGTGCTCCGGTTCGAAGCCCAGCAGCCTCCTCGCTTTCCCGATGGAGAGCATGGTCTCGTGTTCGCCCAGTTCCCTGGTGACCGGGACGTTGGGGAACACTTCTGCCGCGAGGCTGGCGCTGGACCGGCTCATCACGGTGTCCGCGTTGGCGATGATGAACGCCTCAAAGCCGGGCCGTCCGTTTTCCAGCGCCCGGGCCACGGCCTGGGCTCCGTCACGGCCGTCGATGTAGCCCCACAGGTTCCACTTGCGCAGCATGGCGTCGGCATCGAACGACGGGAAACGCTCGTAGTCTTCCGCGTCCATGACGTTAGAGAACCTCAAGGCCACGATGCTCAGTTCCGGATCCCAGCGCGTCAGTTCAATGGCCATCTGCTCTTCAAGGTGCTTCACCAGCGAGTAGGTGCTCTCCGGGCGCGCCGGGTATTCCTCATCGACCGGGATGTAGGGAGGGTCAACATCAAACGGCAGCCCCAGCACCGTCTCACTGGAGGCATAGACCACCTTCCTGATGCCGGCCCGGCGGGCCGCCTGGAACACGTTGTACGTGGAAAGCATGTTGTTCTCAAACGTGGCAGCATCCGGGAAGATGCCCGGCGCCGGGATGGCGCCCAGATGGACGACGGCGTCAAGGCCTGTGTGCCTGTCGTCCAGTCCCAGCAGCACATCCAGGACCTGGCCGTAGTCGCGCAGGTCCACGATGGCCAGCCCCGGGCTCCTGTCCCCGGCACGGTCCAGGTTCAGCACCTGGTGCCCGTCCGCCGTGAGCCTGCGGACCACGTGCCGCCCCAGCTTTCCGCTTCCGCCGGTCACCGCAATTCTCAAAGTAACACTCCTGTCCTAGGTCGCGAGGAACTTCTCGACGGCGGCAATGGCCAATTCGGTGATCTCACCGGGGCTCCCGCTGCCGTCGACGGAGACCAGCAGCCCCCGGCCTGCATAAACAGAGACTACCTCGTGCGTTTCGCGGTGGTAGAGATCCAGCCTCCGGCGGAAGACGTCCACGGTGTCATCCTTGCGGCCCTGGTCCTTGGCCCGCTTCAGCATCCGCTGTTCCAGTTCGGCATCGGGGGCCCTGAGTTCGATGACGACGTCCACCCGCCGCTCCTGGGCGGCCAGCATGTTGTCCAGTTCGGACACCTGCGCGGCGGTCCGTGGGTAGCCGTCCAGCAGGAAGCCGTCCCGGACATCGGCGTCCAGCAGCCGGTCCTTCACCAGGGCGTTGGTCAAATGGTCCGGCACAAAAAGGCCGTCGTCCAGGTATTTGGCGGCTTCCTTGCCCAGCGGCGTTTCCCGGCTGACATTGCTGCGGAAGATCTCGCCGGTGGACACGGCCGGGATGTTGAAGTGCCGCGCGATGTACTCGGCCTGGGTGCCTTTGCCGGAGCCGGGCGGACCGATGATGAGCAGTATGGTCATGTTCTACGTCCCTCTGCGGCGCCATCGCCGCTGGTGTCGGGTCCGTCGCCGGCAGCGCCAACGCGTGCTTCATTCTGCCCACAAGAGGCAGCACAACGCCAGCCTCGCAGGAGGGGCCCCGGAGGCTGGCACTGGATTGAAGCCTAGAACCTCGACGGCGCAGCGGGCGCGGCGCCTACAGCCTGGTTCCCCGACGTATCAGTAACACCAACCGGTGGCGCCACCGTGGGGGAAGACTCTGCGACACCGGTGTTGAAGGTACCGCTTCGGGTGCCCAGGGTGACTGTCAGGGTTTGAGTGGCATTGTTCCAGGCGACCTTCGACGGGATGCTGTTTGAATTTCCCTTGAAAGTCAGGGATCCGTAGTTGCCGCCAAGGGTCACCGGGCCGATGTTGAGGGTACAGCCTGCCGCTCCGGTGGTTGTGACCGTGAGGATGTTCGTGTTGATGTTTACTGTCACCACGTTGTTGCCGGCTATCTCTGGGGGCTGCACGCCGTTGGTCCAGGTGCTGCAGATGGATTTGCTGTTGATGTCTCCGGAGTACTTGATGGTGACAGTGTCCCCCGCTTCTGCAACGCCTGGTGCGTTGGTGGAAGGGCTGGAGAGGGTAACTGTCGCCGTAGGCGCCACCGTGTCCTTCGCTGACGCCGCCGTACCTGCGGCACTGGCGTTGCCCGCGGCGTCTGTGGCCACCGCTGTGTAGGTGATGGTGCCGTCTGTGAACGTGGTCAGGTTGAAGTTTGCTGCTGACCACTGGCCGGAGCTGTTGGCCACTACCGTCTGCGACGAAGTGTGCAGGGCACCGGCATCCTTGACGGCTACGGTCACTGATGACCCCGCCTCAGCTGTGCCACTGACCGGCACGCTGGCCGCCGTGGCACTGCTGATCACCGCGGGTGCCGCTATCGTTGGCGCGGCTGGAGGAGTGGTATCTACGGCGGTTATACCGCCGCTGCGGGCTGATTCTGCCCCGACCCACGCGCCGAGGACCGGCGTGACCGTGTAGTACCAGGTGCCGGCCGGCAGGCTGGCTTCCGTGCAGGCCAGGGTGGTGAGAGTGCCGGCGCAGCCTCCCCCGGCGGCCACCCCGGTGCCGCCGGTGGCAGCGGAGTACCGCGCCACGTTATAGCCGGCAACCGGCCGGCCGGCCACCGTCGCGCCTTGCAGCCAGCTGACCGACGCGGCACCGGACGCGGCATACGCAGCCGGAGCTGCAACTGCTGGGATGGAGTCAGCCTTGGCAACGCCGGCGTTGCTGCTGAGCGTCTGCCAGAAGGCGTTGGCCGCCGGGCCGCCCCACGAAATGACGAGGGCTGCGGCCATGACACCTGCCATCCGGGCCTGCCTGCGCAGCCCGTTCCGGATCTGCTTGCGGTGCTGAACGGGCCGGGTCCCGGCC
>DATFAE010000157.1:0-25576 GCA_035254945.1 Arthrobacter sp.
CAGGGCGCTGCTCAAGCTGGACCATCGCCCCACGGCAATCTTTGCCGGAAGCGACAGCATTGCGCTGGGTGTTATCAGCGAAGCAGGCCACCACGCCTTAAACATTCCTGAGGACCTCAGCCTTGTTGGCTTCGACGGAACGAAGCAAGGCGAGGAAGCCATTCCGGCACTGACCTCAGTTGCCCAGCCATTGGAGGAAATGGGGCGCGCCGCGCTGCGTGCCCTGCTCCGCCAGGCCCGCGGGGAAGTCCCGGATTCCCACCGCGTCGAACTGGCGACCCACGTGATCGGACGCGATTCAACGGCACCACCCCGGTCGTGAGCGCCCGCACCAAGCCAAAGGAGGGGATCCCGCACTGCACCAGGGCGCAGTGTCCCTAATGGGCACTTGACCCGTCACTGCTGAAGCTGGGGCGGGGCAACCGGCTCATCAAACACGGGCTCTCCGCTGGCGAGGTCTACGTCGGACTCTCGGATCGCATATTTCATGGCCGCTTCTGCTGCCTGGGGGTCGCCCGCTTCGACCGCGTCGAGCACCCGCCGATGGTCCGGGACCGGATCGAGCACACTGCCGGCCGTCGCCTTCTATCTGTTCGCACAACGATATGTCGTCAGCGGGATGACCGCGGGCGCTGTTAAAGGATGATCCACGAATGAAAATCACCAACCTCGACACCGTCGTTGTCGACTTCTACCGGACGAACCTCATCTTCGTCCGGCTCAGCACCGACGAGGGACTCACGGGCATCGCCGAGGCAACCCTCGAGGGGCAGGAACACGCGGTCCGCGGCGCGGTCGCCGTGCTCGCCGACGCGGTCCGCGGCAAGGACCCCACCCGGATTTCGCAAACCATTTACGAACTCAACCGCGATGCCTACTGGCGCGGCGGGCCCGTCTCGATGACAGCGCTCAGCGCCCTCGAAATGGCAATGTGGGACGTCTCTGCCCGCGCGCTTGGCGTCCCTGTCCACCGCATGCTGGGTGGACAGGTCCGCGACAGAGTCCGCGCCTACGCCAACGGATGGTTCTCCGGAGCCAAAACGGCTGAAGACTTCGCCGAGGCCGCTGTCCAGACGGTCGCCCAAGGGTTCCGCGGACTCAAGTGGGATCCATTCGAAGCCGCGGACCTCACCCTCGAACCGCGGGACCTGCGGCGCATGCTCGAACCCGTCGCCGCTGTCCGCGAGGCAGTGGGGGACGACGTCGAGCTGTTCATCGAAGGACACGGCCGGTTCGATGTCCCGACAGCCATCCGGGTCGCGCGCGAAATCGAGCAGTTCCAGCCGGTGTTCTTCGAAGAACCATGCCCGCCGGACGGGATCGACGCGCTCCTGGAGATACGCTCCAAATCGCCGGTACCGATCGCTGCCGGGGAACGCTGGTTCGGACGCAACACCTTCGTCCCCGCCCTCTCGCGGAACGCGGTGGACTACATCCAGCCTGATGTCACACATGCCGGCGGGCTCCTGGAGCTGTCGTTCATCTCCACGCTCGCCGCGGCCCATTACATTCCGTTCGCACCGCACAACCCGAGCGGACCACTCAGTACCGCGGCAACCCTGCAGCTGGGCGCGATGCTGCCCAACTTCCGGTACCTGGAAATCATGGCCTCGGACGTGCCCTGGCGCAGCGAGATCTCCAACGAGCGCCTCCAACTGACCGAGGAGGGTGACATCCTCATCCCAGAAGGCATCGGCCTGGGCATCGAACTCGACTTCGAAGCGGTCGCCGAACACCCGTACACGCCGCACCCGATGCGGATCTTCCACGATGCCGTCGCAGACATCCGCCCCCCGGACGCCCGCTCCTACTTCAACCTCGAGCGCACACCGGCCATCTGAGCAACGGGAGAGCCCCGGAAGGAACAAACGATGATCACATCACCTGATGAGGCAGAGAACCGGATCGTTACTGCTCACAGCGCCTATGAGCAGGCCAGAGACCTTGCGCCGCAAGTACGCGCGCGCTGGCTGGAAGAAGGACGGCTCCGCTCTGAGTTCAGGCGATCCGTGTTTCAACTTCGGCTGTTCATGGCCGAAATCACCCAGGGCGAACACCTTGAAGCAACCATTGATCACGCCGACCCATCCTGGGAGATGGGCCCGCGACCGGACACCCGGCGACTTTCCGTGCCGCTCGGTGTGGTTGGCGTTTTTGGCGCCTCAAACTTCCCTTTTGCCTTCAGCGTCATGGGCGGCGACAGCGCATCTGCCCTGGCCGCTGGCTGTGCAGTCGTACACAAGATCCACGGGGGACATCTGCACTTGGCCGTACGGACCGGTGTCGTAGTGGTGATTGCGTACAGGCCAGGGACAGACCTGGCCGCCCTTGCCCGGCTCCTGGAAGGGCAGCTGACGGCCACGGTGCACGCGGATCCCGACGAAGATGTCACTGAGTTAGTCACGGAACTGAGGGAGCGGGCTGGTCGCCTGGTCTGGAACGCCTGGCCAACCGGTGTGACGGTAACCTACGCGCAGCACCACGGCGGCCCCTACCCCGCCACCACGGCGGCCCCTACCCCGCCACCACAGCGACCACCACATTCGTCGGAACCGCAGCGATCGGCCGCTTTATGCGTCCGGTTGCATACGACTCCTTCCCGACCCCGCTATTGCCCGAGCCGCTGCGGGACGACAACCCCTGGGGCATCCGGCGGCGGGTCAACGGCTTCTACGAAGCAGCCACAGCAGGAGGGAACCCTAAATGATCAACATGACCCCACGCGGAATCCTTCCGACTGACGCCGAAGAAGCGGTCCTCATCGGCCGCGTCTGGGACCCGGCCTCCGGCGGCCCAAGAGTGGTTTCCGTCCGGGGCGAAAACGTTTTCGATCTGACCCCCGAAGTCCGCACCGTCGCAGGGCTCATGGACCACGAGAACCCACTGGAAACAGTTCTCAATACAGCCGGTACCCGCCGCTGGAGCCTTGCGGAAATAACAGAGGCTTCAGTGGACCGGGACCGTAACCGGCCCCACCTGCTGGCCCCGATAGACCTCCAAGTGGTCAAAGCCTGCGGCGTGACGTTCGTTGAGAGCATGATCGAACGGGTCATCGAGGAGCGCTGCGGCGGAGATTTCAACCGCGCTGCTGAAGTCCGCAGGACCGTTGCCCAAGTCCTCGGCAGCAACCTGGAGTCCGTACGGCCGGGATCAGAACAGGCACGGGAGGCCAAGCGATTGTTGGCAGCCCAAGGCATGTGGTCACAGTATCTGGAGGTTGGGCTAGGCCCCGATCCGGAGGTATTCACCAAAGCCCCCGTCCTGTCCTCCGTAGGATTTGGCGCCGACGTAGGTATCCCCAGCTTCTCCTCGTGGAACAACCCCGAACCCGAGCTCGTCCTCATCGTTGACTCCACGGGCCAAGTCCGGGGCGCAACGCTTGGAAACGACGTCAACCTGCGGGACGTGGAAGGCCGCAGCGCACTCCTGCTCGGAATGGCCAAAGACAACAACGCATCCTGCGCCATCGGCCCGCTGATCCGGCTCTTCCACCAGGGCTTCACACTTGAGTCCCTCCGGACAGAAGAAATCACCCTCACCGTAGAAGGCCGGGACGGCTACCACATGGAAGGCCGCAACAGTCTGGTCCGCATCAGCCGCCCCTTCGAAGAACTAATCAGAGCAGCCCGCGGAAACCATCACCAATACCCCGATGGCTTCGCCCTCTTCACAGGAACGCTCTTCGCCCCGACACAGGACCGCGACACCGAAGGCCTCGGCTTCACACACAAGAACGGCGACATCGTCACAATCAGCAGCCCCCAGCTCGGGACGCTCGTCAACCAAACCCGAGGGACCGAGGACATTGAGCCGTGGACCTTCGGGATTGGGGCGTTGTTCAGCTATCTCTCGCAGCTGGCGACGGGCGCCCCCGCAGGCGTTGCAGGCGCAGCTCCAGAGCAGGTGGGGAATGCTACCCGGTGAACGACTCGCCCCGGCACCAAGGCAGGCATCCAGGCCTGACGTTGGACTGCTAGGCGCCTTCCAGCACCTGGGTGGTAGCCCAGGTCAGGTACTTGGCGGCATTGGCGACGGCGTCTGCCGGGCTTGCGGCGACGTCAAGGAGCTGGGCTGCGGCCACAACGCCGTGCTGGGCGAGGTCCTCGGGTGTGACCAGGATGCGCCCAGCCACCACAATCACGGGGATGCCGCGTTCGCGGGCGGCGTCGGCGAGCGCGATGGGCGCTTTTCCGGTCAGGGACTGGGAATCCATGGAACCCTCGCCGGTGATCACCAGGTCTGAGTCCGCCAGCTGCTCGGCCAGGCCGGTGAGGCCTGCTACGAGGGCGAACCCGCCTTCCAGCTTCGAGTCAGTGAAGGCAAGGAACGACGCCGGGAAGCCCCCGGCCGCCCCCGCACCCGGAATGTTGACGTCCCGGCCGGTGGCCTCCCGCAGCACCGATGCCCAGTTGCGCAGGCCGGCGTCGAGCAGCTCAACGGCGCCTGCGTCGGCGCCCTTCTGCGGACCAAAAACATGGGCGGCACCCTCGGGTCCGTACAGCGGGTTCCGGACGTCGACGGCGATCCGGAACTGCACGGCGGACAGCCGCGGATCGAGTCCGGACGTATCCAGGGCCACGACGTCGGCCAGTGACCCGCCGCCCAGCGGCACCACGTTTCCGGCCGAGTCCAGCGGCTTAAGGCCGAGCGCGCGCAGGGCGCCGCTGCCGCCGTCGGTCATGGCGGAACCGCCAAGGCCGAGCACGATCTCCGTTGCCCCGGCATCCAGCGCTGCGGCCACCAGCTGCCCGCAGCCGTAGCTGTGGGCGCGGAGCGAATTCTCCGGCGTGGGCTCCATTTCGGCCAGGCCGGACGCCTGCGCCGTTTCGATCACGGCGGTGGCGCCGCCGAAGGCGGTTTTGCGGATGGCCCATGCCGCCCCGACGGGCGCCAGGATGGGGCCGACCACTGCGTTGAGCCGCTCCTCGTAGCCTGCCGAGACGGCCGCTTCCAGGGTGCCCTCGCCGCCGTCGGCCACGGGGAACTGGGTGGCGACGGCGTCAGGGTAGACGCGCAGCGCCCCTTCGGCGATGGCGGCGGCCGCCTCAGCGGCGGTCAGCGAGCCTTTGAACTTGTCCGGAGCAATGAGAATGCGCATGCGGTCCATCATGCCAGCCCGAATCTGGAAAGCGCTTGCCCAATCCGTAATACGGACACGTTCACGGTCCTGTGATCGCCGGAACGGTCTTGTCGGGCATCATGTACGCCGGTACGGTCAACATCATGCTCAATGGCCTCGGTGTGGTGCCCTCCCCCGCCGGAAACCCCGGCTTCCTGCCCGGCAAGATCGTCGTCGTTGGATCCCTGAACGCGGACCTGACCATCTACTGCGAGCGGCTCCCGCTGCCCGGGGAGACGGTCCACGGCACCGGATTCGCCGTCAACCCGGGCGGCAAGAGCGCCAACCAGGCCGTGGCGGCCAGCCTGCTGGGCGGCGACGTCAGCCTCATCGGCGCGGTGGGCGACGATTCCCACGGGGCGATGCTGCTGTCTTCCGCGGCCCGGGCCGGAGTGGACATTTCACAGGTCCGCACGTCCGCGTCCGAGGCAACGGGCGTGGCCGTCATCGCCGTCGACGAACACGGCGAGAACCAAATCATCATCTCCGCCGGAGCCAACGGAACGCTCTCCCCCGCAGACGTCGCGGCGTCGGGGGACGCGTTCGACGGCGCGGCGGTGGTCTGCCTCTGCCTCGAAGTCAGCCCCGAAACAGTGGAGGCTGCGGCGCGCGCAGGGCACGACGCCGGCGCCACGGTCCTGCTGAACCTCTCGCCGTACGCCCGGATCAGCCAGGACCTGGCGGAACTGGCGGACGTACTGCTGGTCAACGCCCACGAGGCGTCGCTGTTCCTTGGGTCAACTGACGTGGCGATGCCGGACGCCGCAGCGGACGACGCCGACTGGGACCGGATCCGCCGGCGCTTCGCCGGGCGGGGGCTGCACCGGGTCCTGCTCACCCTGGGCGCGGCGGGTTCCGTTGTCCTGGATTCGGAGGCGAGCGCGGGCCCGAAGGTTACGAAGATTGCGTCCACCGCAGTCAAAGCCGTGGACACCACCGGCGCGGGCGATGCGTTCACCGGTGCCGTGGCTGCATTCCTCGCCGCAGGCAAGCCACTGGCGGCAGCAGCCCGGTTCGCCTCGGTTGCGGCTGCCTTGGCCACCACGCGCAAGGGCACGCAGGCTGCTTACCCGGATCTGGGAGACATCGAGCGGCTGCTTGGTCCCCGGCCTTAGGGCTTGGCGGCCTGGCCCCGGGGCCTGAGCACCGCGAAGTAACCCGGGACGAGGCTGGCGGCCGCGTCCCCGGTCATGGGGTTCGTTTCGATGGTTGCGGGGCCGTCCTCCAGCAGCTCCCAGGTGTCCGGCGGCAGAGCACGGCTGCGCTCGGCAGGGCCGAAGTGGCCGGGCATCGGCAGCCCGCGGATGGCCCGTTCCAGCGGCGCCGGAATGGCCTCCACGGTGGCGCCCAGGTGGCTGACGTATTCCACCGGGTTGCCCTGGAAGTTGGTTTCGGCCAGGAAGACGGCGCCGCGCGTGCCCAGAAGTTGCCTGAGGTTGTCCACCAGTGCCAACTGGTCGGCTGGTTCGAGCACATGGAGGACCCCGCGGATGAAGACGTTGGCGCCGGCGCTGCCGGCCAGCCCGGCACCTGCACCGGGCTGGGTCATGTCGCGCACCAGGAAGGTGACATTGTCCATCCCGGCGGATCCTTCCCGGGCACGCTCCACAGCATGCGCGGACACGTCCACGCCTACTGCCTGCGGGAAAAACGGGGCCAGGGCGCGCGTGAAGCTGCCGTGGCCGCATCCGACGTCCACCACCGGCAGCGCCGGATCCAGGTGGCGCTGCAGCACCTCGGCGTAGCCAAGCATCTCGTGGTCGCTGCCGGAGTCCCACAGCACTTCACTTTGGGCTCCGGTTTGCGCTATTCCCGCCCAGTACCGGTCCCAGGCCACTGTTCTGTCCTTCGGCGCGGACCGGGACAGCCTGATGAGTTTGGGGATCATCAGGTACTTCCGCAGGGCGGAGCGCATGCTTTTCGGTGGCGAGGACACGGTCCAAATATATGTCCCGCCGGACAACAAATCCTCAGTTGGCGCCGTTACTGCCGGGTATGCGTCATCATCATTGCCGTGACGTCGTCCCGGCGTCACCACCGGCGGCGCACTGATAACGCACATTGCTACGGGGGCAGGGGTGCCGCGTCCCCCTACAATGTACTCAATCAGGAGCGAAGGGAGCATGGTGGCAGCGGACACACCCTTTGTCGCACCTATGCAACGCACAGCTGTGGTGGCCGACCCCGACGCCGGGCGGCTGGAGTCCACCGCTGCGGCGCTCCGCGACGCCGGCTACCTGGTCCGCACGGCACAGGATGCCGGGGCCCTGTTCCAGCTGCTCGACGCCGGCCGGCCCTCCGTCCTCGTCGTTGACAGTTCCCTGTCCCCCCGGGAGAGCCGGGTGCCGGTACTGGTGCTGGTGGACCTGGACGACGGCGACGGGATCGCCGCCATCGAGGGCTCCGGTGTGCGTGACTGCATCGCCAAGCCTCCCGTTGCCAAGGAACTCGTCCACCGCACCACGGCCCTCATTAACCTCGTGGAACGGCGCACCCGGGCACGGCAGGAGGCCGAGGCCCTGCGTGAACAGCTCCGTCTTGTTTCGGCTGCCGTCCGCGGAACCAATGATCCCCAGGAGATTGCCGACCACGTGGTGACCGGGTTCGGCGAAACGTTCGGCGCCGACCACGTGTGGCTGACCACCTTCGAAGATGAGCGGGTGCCCCCGATCACCGCCACATGGAGTCGGCCAGGCCTGGATCCGCTGCGGGCGGGCCCCCTGGAGGACGAGGCCACGGCTCGCGATACGGCGGACCAGCTGTGGGCCAGGGCAGAGGTCATGACGACCGACGGCTCGGACGGCTCCATCCGGCTGCCCAAGTCGCTGGAGGACCTGCACGCGAAGGCATCGGTGGTGGTGCCCATGGGCGAAGGAAACTCCTCCCTTGGCATTTTGTGGATCGCGCTGCTGGACAGCCCCCGGGCCTGGTCACGCGCCGAGCTGGGGCTCATCCAGCACGTGGCGGGCAACGCCGCCCACGGGCTGATCCAGAGCCACCTGATCAGCAGCCAGCTGCAGGTGGTCAAGCAGCTGCAGGAGCTGGACAAGGCCAAAACCGATTTCCTGGCCACGGTCAACCATGAACTGCGCACCCCACTGACGTCGATCATGGCGTACCTTGACATGATTCAGGAAAGCACCGCCGATCCCGTCTCGCCCGAGGTCCACCAGATGCTGGACATCGTGGTTCGGAACACGGAACGGCTAAGGATGCTCATCGAGGACATGCTGAGCGTTTCCCGCAGCGGGGGCGGCGACGGCCAGCTTCACCTGACGCCGGTCCGGCTGGGCCGCACGCTGGAAATCGTGGCCGGCGCCCTCCGTCCCCTGGCCACGCTGCAGGATGTCACCATAGCGCTGGAGCCTGCGCAGGAGGATCCTGAACTTATGGGGGATGAGGTCCAGCTGCAGCAGGTGTTCACCAACCTGGTTTCGAATGCCATCAAGTTCACGCCCGGCGGAGGAAAGATCCATGTGGGCTGTGTGGCGCAGGCGGCCGCTGACGGTTCCCGCTGGGCCACCGTCCGTGTCACGGACACCGGAATCGGCATCTCCAGCGAGGAGATCGAGCACGTCTTCACCCGCTTCTACCGCGCTTCCAACGCCATGGCGGGTGCGGTCCCCGGCACCGGCCTGGGACTGGCCATCACGAAGGACATCGTGAGCAGGCACGGCGGCCACATTGATGTTGCCTCGGAGCTGGGTGCAGGCACCACGGTCACCGTGTCCCTGCCGCTGGGCACCGACGAGGCACTGGCAAGCTGATCGCCGGAAGGAGCAGTCCAGTTGTTCGCTGACAATGACCCCAGGCTGTCGCAGCTGCTGGAGGGCATCGTCCGACTGGCTTCCGGCGACCTCACCTCGCGGATAGAAGTGTCCCCAGCGCGGGACGAGCTTGACGCCATCATCATGGGCACCAACCTCCTGGCCGAGGACCTGCAGATTATTTACGAGGAACTCGAGCAGCGTGTGGAGGTCAGGACCAGGCTCCTCCACGAGGCGCACCTGGAAATGCAGAAAATGGCCATGCAGGACCCGTTGACCGGGCTGGCCAACCGTTCGGCGCTCCTGACTGCGCTGAAGTCGGCCCAGTCGGACGGGGCGGGAGACACGCCCGTCATCCTGCTCCTGGACCTGGACGCCTTCAAGTCAATCAATGACACCCAGGGCCACACCGCCGGGGACAAAGTCCTGATCACGGTGGCGGAACGCATCCGGGGTGCCGTCCGGACCACCGACGTTGTAGCCCGGCTGGGCGGGGATGAGTTCGCCATCGTGATGCCGGCTACCGGAGCCGACCAGGCCGCCGTCGTCGGACAGCGGATCCTGGCAGCCCTGAAGGAACCCATCGAACTGCCAGACCGGAGCATCCGCTGCGGCGCAAGCCTGGGGCTGAGCGTCGGGGACGCCGGGCAGGGGCCCGAAGAAATGCTCATGCAGGCCGACGTGGCCATGTACGCGTCAAAAGCCGAAGGCCTGAACAGGCTCCACATCTTCGAGCCCGGGCTGCTGCTGGTGCGGCGGCTCCGAAGCCAGCTGGTGGATGACCTGAGGTCCGCGCTCAAGGGCGAAGGCCTGGTGCTCCACTACCAGCCCGTGGTGGAGCTGGCCACCGGCCGGGTGGAGGGCGTGGAAGCATTGATCCGCTGGAACCACCCCACCAGGGGCAGGATCATGCCCGATGAATTCATTCCCCTCGCGGAGGAGGCCGGACTGATCTCAGAGCTTGGCCGCTGGGTCCTCACCACTGCGGTGGAGCAGCTGCGCCGATGGGTCGATGACGATGCCGTGGACAGCAGGTTTTCGGTGCGGATCAACATTTCGGCCACGGACCTGCAGAGCCTGCAGTTCATCGAGGATGTCCGGGGAGTGCTCAAGGAGACGGGTGTCCGTCCCGAGCAGGTTGTCCTGGAACTCACCGAAGTGGCCATCGTGAAGGGCAACGAACTGGACCGCTATTCACTGGGCGGGCTGCGCGGCCTCGGTGTCGGGATCGAGATCGACGATTTCGGAACAGGCTATTCGTCCATCAGCTACCTCAGGCGGCTTCCGGTGGACCGGGTCAAGGTGGACCGCTCCCTGATCGTGGGGCTGGGCACCGATCCCAGCCAGCCTCCGTTGGTGGCCGCTGTCCTGCAGCTCGTGCGGGCGTGTGGCCTGGAGGCTGTCTGGGAGGGCGTGGAAACTGCTGAACAGGCGGAGCATCTGCGCAACCTTGGCTGCCTCAGCGCGCAGGGCTATTTCTTCAGCAGGCCCCTGCCGGCAGACGATATCCCCGCCCTGGTGGCGGCCGCGTTCCCCGTAAGCAATGTGGGGCCATAGTGGGGAAAAGGGCTGTACTTTTGCCCTGCCCGATATACGATCATGATGCGGTGTCGAAATTGCACTGCACGGGAGATCGGACATAATCAGAAGTGGCTGATTCCGAAGGTATCTGGAAATTGAACAATTACGGGGCCAACGGGTCATTACTTCGTCAACTGGGGGCGTAGTTAATGTCGGTTCGGGTACAGGCTTGGGGAGTCATTGCTGCTGTGCTGGCGGGTTCGGATCCCGCCCAGGCAGCCACGCGTCAGCGTCTTAGCGACCGCCTCGACGAAAATCCCGGAGTTCCCGAAAGGGCGCTCCTGGAGCACCTGCTGGAAAGCCGGCAACAGGACAGCCTGGGCAGCGGAACCCCGGACACTGCGCGCGCGCCTTTCCCACGGGACGCCATGCCGCCGCAGCTGCTTGAACGGCTGGACACCATCCGCAGCCTGTCCAGGATCAGTGCCCTGCTGGAAAACCAGATGCTGATGACCGCGTTCCAGCCCATCTACGGCCTGGCGAGCAAAAGCGTGGTGGGGGTGGAGGCGCTCTCACGGTTCGTCAGCGACGACGGCGCCGGCGCCGAACTGTGGTTCGCCGAAGCTGCGTCCGTGGGGCTGGGAGCCAATCTGGAATTCTCCGCGCTGGGCTCCGCCGCGGCTGCCGCCGCAAACCTCCCGCCGCACCTCTATGTCTCCCTGAACATCTCGCCAACATCCTGCATTGACCCTCGGCTCCCTGAATTGTTCGACCACATCGAACTTCCAGTCGATCGGATTGTGCTCGAATTGACCGAGGGAATTCCGGACGATGAATACCCGCATTTCATTTCCGCAATTACTCCATTACGCGAGCGCGGCCTCCGCATTGCCATCGATGATTCACACTCCGGGGCAGGCGCCTTGAGCCGGATGGTGCACCTGCGCCCCGATTTCATCAAGCTGGGACGCGACATCATCAGCGGCGTGGACAGCGATTCAACCCAGCAGGCGCTGGCAGCGTGCATGGTGGACTTCGCTGAGCAGATCGGCACGGCTCTGGTGGCCGAGGGCGTTGAAACCCGCGAGGAACTCCAGGTGCTGACGGATCTTGGCATCAGCGCCGGGCAGGGATACCTGCTGGGCCGGCCGTCCGTGCGGCCCCAGGACTGGGCCGCCTGGAATACGCCCAAGGACCCGGATGGACTCATCCGGCAGCTCTCCGAGGCGGAGAACGCTGCCCACGGCTCACCGGGCCCGGCCGACAACCGCTGACCCGCCACTGGTTAAGGGCCGTCGCACGGCGCCGCGAGAGCAGAGGAGACCTCGAGAATGACGAAGTACCTGATCTCGTTTCCCGGTGAGGCCATGGTGGTCCCCGAGGAGGACTTCCAGGCGGTGGTCGAAGCCTCGCATGCCGTCATCGACGAGGCCAAAGCGGCGGGCGTGTACGTCTTCGGCGGCGGGATCGATGAGGACGTGGACCCGGTGCTCGTGGCCGGTGACGGCACGGTCACCGAGGGCACGTACCCTGGCCACACGGCGCCCAACGGCGGCTACACGATTCTCGAGCTGCCCTCGCGGGAAGCGGCACTCGAGTGGGCCGCGAAGATCGCCGTCGCCTGCCGCTGCCCGCAAGAACTCCGGCAGTTCGGGTACGACCCCGCCAGCTGAACAGGCAACCTCAGCCTGAGTGCACGTGCGCCCTTGGTTGGGCCGGCAACACCGGCGTCCTACTCGCTGTGCCCCTGGTCCCCGCTCATCTGGTCCTCGGCCGGAGGGGTCTCGCCGGGCGGGACACCGCCGCCTGGTTCGAGGCCGGTGATGTTCCCTTCCTGCGGATCGGGGTTGGCGGTACCCGCGGAATCCTTCGGCGTACGCGCACCGGCCCTGCCGGCGTCGGCGGTTTCCGCACCGGGACGGTCCGGATTGGCGGGGTCATTTTCCGGATGGTAGCTGCTCATGGTGCTGTTTCCTTCCTGGACGGGCTGCGGCCTCTCCCTCAGCTCTGGACTAATTGTAAGCATGCTGATAATTCTGGACGTATGCCGGGATGGCAGAACGGGCCGTCCCCCGAGCAGAAGGAGCATTCACATGGGCATCGGCGACAGCATCGGCAAGGCAGCGGAAAACGCCATGGAGGACCTGGCGGGGACCTCGTCGCCCACGGAGAACGCCAGGGTTCCGGAACCGACGGATCCGTACAGCGACGTCGAGGTCCACTCGTCCATCAGTGAAGGATCCAACGCGATGGAGGCGGAGAAGGAAAAGGCGCCCGGCCTGAAAGCCGGCCCGGCGACCGGCCCGGTCTCCGCCCAGCCGGCGGAGCCGGACAGCGTCCCTGGTGACTCCGCGGGCGGTGCAGGGGACGGCACGCCGGCAGCTGCCGACGACGCCGGGGAAGTCCCCCGCGATGTTCCCGGCCCGGCTGGCCTGCCGGACGGCGACCCCGACGCCCTGCGCGCCGATCCGGGCGAGGGCGACGAGGATCCGTCCACACAGCTGGGCCGCAGCTAACCCTGCAAAAGGAGTGGCCGCCAGATTCACAGAGTGGCCGGACGGCTTAGCCTTCCGGCCACTCCCCGCGTTCCCGCTGGACCTGCTTGAGGAGGTCAGCCCGGTCCGTCATAATGCCGTCCACGCCGAGATCCAGCAGCCTGCCCATTTCGGCCGGGTCATTGACGGTCCACACATGCACCATCAGGCCCAGGCCGTGGGCGCGGCGGACGTAGCCGGGCGTGACCACCCGGAACGCACCGTAGGTGACCGGGACCTGCAATGCCTGAATGTCCTTTAGCGGTGCCCGGAGCAGCCGCCGGAGCCAGGCAGCGGGCAGCGGGCGCAGCAGGAAGAACAGCACATTCGTGGCGATGCCGGCCGACGACGCAACAGGGCGGCTGAGCAGCTTCAGCACCGCCCGCCGTCGGCGGTCCGAAAAGCTTGCCACAAGCACACGGTCGTGGAGGCCGTGCCGTTCGATGCCGGCGGCGAGGCTGCGGACCGAGTTCCAGTCCTTGACGTCCAGGTTCAGCCGCACGCCGGGAAGGGCGCGCACCAGCTCGTCGAACAGCGGCACAGGTTCGCTCCCTCCGATCCGGGCCTCGGCCACTTCAGCCGCGGTGAGCTCGGAGATCCGGCCGACGCCGTCCGTCACCCGGTCCAGCGTCTCGTCATGGAACAGCACCAGGACGCCATCGGAGGTAGTGTGCACGTCCGTTTCCAGGTACCGGTAGCCGAGGTCGACGGCGGCGCGGAACGCGGCCATGGAGTTCTCGAACCCCTCGCGTGAGTAGCCGCGGTGGGCCAGGGCGACGGGAAGTCCGGTGTTGTGCAGGAACGGGAACGGCGAAGGTGCAGTCACAATGTGAGCGTACCGCCGCCGCGCGCCCATCCGCTCAGTGACCGGCAGTGCCCTGTTCCTGGAGCACAACCTCCACGCCGTCGCTGCAGTGCAGCAGCGTGCGGCCGCGTCCGCCGTCGAGGTCCACCCAGATGGCGGAGTGGTCCCAGGTGATGGCGTCCACGAGCCCGCCGGTTTCGAAACCCGGCGTGAGGCGGACCAGGACACGGTCGCCCTGCTTGAGCTTCTTCCAGTGGGCTGCCGGTACCGCCGGACGCAGCGGCGCCTCCGCCGAATCGTGCTTGACGTTCCTTGCCATGATGTCCCCTTGAGCCGTGGATCGGTATCCACTGCCAACGCTAGGGCGGGAAGGTAAACGGCAGGTGAGCGCCAGCTGTGAGAACCGGCAAAGCGTTCGGTGTCCCGGACCTAGGGGAGCTTTACCCCCAGCGAAGCGAGCCTGGCCTCCAGGACCTGGGCCACGCCGTCGTCGTCAAAATGGGGCGCCTGCTGGCCGGCGGCGAGGATGGCCTCCGGGTGGCCGCTGGCCATCGCGTAGCCGTGGCCTGCCCAGCGAAGCATCTCGATGTCGTTGGGCATGTCCCCGAATGCCACGACGTCGGCGGCGTCGATGCCCAGGGATTTGGCATATTCGGCCAGGGTGACAGCCTTGTTGACGCCGGGCAGGGACAGCTCCAGCATGGATACCCCGGGTGACGAGTGGGTGGCGGCGGCCAGGTGCCGGACGGCGGGTTTGACCTCGGCCAGGAAGCCGTCCGGGGTGCCTTCGCGGACAATCGCGAGGAACTTGACGACGGCGTCGTCCGGGGTGAGCGTGTCAGCCAGCGGCGCCGGCGTGAACTCCGCCAGCAGTTCGCTGGAGCCGTTTTCGATGAAGCCGGGCTCCAGGTGGAAGCCGGTCAGGGTTTCCGCGGCGAACAGCGCAGTGGGCCGCAGGTCCTTGATGATCCGGCGGATCTCAAGGACCGAACCGATGCTGAGCGCCCGCGCGGACACCAGCCGGTTGTCCTCCAGGTCCCAGACGACGGCCCCGTTGGAGCAGATCACCGTGCCGGTGTGGCCCAGCTGCTCTTCCAGCGGGTGCAGCCAGCGCGGCGGGCGTCCGGTGACAAAAACCAGTTCAACGCCGGCCTCCCGGCAGGCGTGGAAGGCCCGGACGGTGCGGTCGCTGATCTTTCCGTCGTGCCCAAGAATCGTTCCGTCAATGTCACTTGCTACCAGCCGCATCCTGCCAGTCTACGTGGGCCTGCAGCCGCCAGAGTGTGCCGGACCCCGCCGGTTGAAGACGTCCCGCGACCCTTTTTGACGCCGGGCTACGTCCTGTTGAGCGTCCGCGACGTCCGGTGAACGTCCGTGTCCTGCACCGTTGTGGCGTTGTGGGGCCGTCCGTAATCTCGTCTCCAGTACCCGCCCCAACAAAGGAATCCCCATGGCAACACCGCAGGACAACAGTCCGCAGAATTCCACCCGCATCGTGGCCGGCCAGCCCGCCGCCGCCAAGCGTCCGCTCGGCCTGAAGATCGGCATCGTTGGCGGCATCCTGGCCCTGATCGGCGGCGGCGTGGCCGTGGCTTCAGCTGTCTCCAGCAACTCCCCAAGCACCTCCTCGGCCGAGGCCGCCGCACCTGCCGGCAACCCGGCCGCGGAGCTGCGGCTCGGCTACTTCGGCAACGTGACCCACGCCCCCGCGCTGGTGGGCGTCAGTCAGGGCTACATCGCCAAGGAACTGGGCGACACCAAGCTCACCACGCAGGTCTTCAACGCCGGCCCCGCCGCGATCGAGGCCCTGAACGCCGGCGCCATCGACGCCACGTACATCGGCCCGAACCCGGCCATCAACTCGTTCGTCAAGAGCGGCGGGAAGTCGGTGAACATCATCGCCGGTGCCGCCGCCGGCGGTGCGCAGCTGGTGGTGCGGCCGGATATCACCTCGGCCGCGGACCTGTTGGGCAAGACGCTTGCCTCGCCGCAGCTCGGCGGCACGCAGGACGTGGCGCTCCGTGCCTGGCTCGCCGCGCAGGGCTACAAGACCAACGTTGACGGCAGCGGCGAGGTCGCCATCAATCCGACCGAAAACGCCCAGACCCTGAAGCTGTTCCAGGACGGAAAGCTCGACGGCGCGTGGCTGCCTGAGCCCTGGGCCTCACGCCTGGTGCTGACCGCCGGAGCCAAGGTCCTGGTGGACGAAAAGGACCTGTGGGACGGTTCGCTCTCCGGCAAGGCGGGCGAATTCCCCACTACCATCCTGATCGTGAACAAGACGTTTGCGGCAGAGCACCCGGACACCGTCAAGGCCCTGCTCAAGGGGCACGTGAAGTCAGTGGAGTGGCTCACCAGCGCAACCGCTTCCGAAAAGGCGACCGTCATAAACGCCGCCCTGAAGGAAGCCGCCGGCGCCGAGCTGAAGGCCGATGTGATCGACCGGTCCCTGAAGAACATCGTGTTCACCGTGGATCCGCTGGCCGGGACCTACCCCAAGCTGCTGAAGGACGGAGTGGAAGCCGGCACCACCAAGCAGGCAGACATCAACGGCATCTTCGACCTCAAGGCCCTGAACGAGGTCACCGCGGAGAAGACCTCCGCCGCAGGGCTCGGCAGGGAGTAAACGCCCTTGGACAAGATCCACGCCGGCATCCCCCCGAAAATGCCGGCGTGGAGAGACAATGACGGTATGAGTACAGAAGAACCGCTGCCACCCGCCGCTGTACCGCCCACGCCGGAGTCCCAGCCCACCGTCCAGCGCACCGAACACGCCCGGCCGCCTGCTGCAGCGCAAGCCCCAGTGCCTGCGCCTGCGAGTAAACCTCCGAGCAAACCTGCCTCCCCGCGCGTCACGCGGGCCGCCGTCATCTGGAGCGCCGTGGCTGTCAGCCTCGCCGTCCTGGTGCTGCTGATCATCTTCTTCATCCAGAACCAGGACATGGTGGCGGTGAAGTTCCTGGGCTGGGAGGGCCGGCTTGCCCAGGGCGTGGCCTTCTTCATCGCAGCGGTCGGCGGCGGCATCCTCGTGGCCATCGCCGGCGGCGCGCGCATCATGCAGCTGCGCCATACAGAACGACGGCGGCGCCGGGCTGTTAACCTCTAGCAGCTGGCTGCTCCTGAACCCGCCCCTACTCCCCCGGAACGGCGTTCAGTTCAGCACGCGTGGGCGGGTTGGCGCCAGGGCGTGAGACGGTGACGGCGGCCGCGCGGGAGGCGTGGGCGAGGAGGTTGGCCAGGCCCTCTGCCGGAAGCTCCCGCAGGTCCTTCCGGTTCTGCGCGCCGTCCAGGCCACGGTCCACAATCCCGGACAGCAGGGCTGCCATAAACGAATCCCCGGCACCGACGGTGTCCGCCACCACCACTTCGGGCGCGGGATACACCGCTTCGCCGGCGGCCGTTACGCCCCAGGGACCCGCCGCACCGCGCGTGACCACCACCATCGCCGGACCCTCCGCACCGCCGAAGGAAAGCCACCGCCGGGCCGAGTCCAGCGGGTCGACTCCGGGGTACAGCCATTCCAGGTCCTCGTCGGAGGCCTTCACCACATCCGCCAGCGAGGCGAACTTCTCCGCCTGCTTCCGCGCGTAGTCCACATCGGTGATGATGCTGGGCCGGCAGTTGGGGTCGAAGCTGATCGTGGCAGCCGGGTGGGCGTATTCGACGGCGGCGAGCACCGCCGTCGCGCCCGGCGCCAGCATCGTGGCGATGGATCCGGTGTGCAGCAGGGTGGTGCCCTGCAGCAAAAAGGCAAGCCGGTCCGCCAATCCGGGGAGCTCCCAGGTGAGGTCGAACGTATAGGTGGCGGCGCCGTCCTCGTCGATCAGGGCGGTGGCCACGCTGGTAGGCAGGTCATCCGGGCCCTGCGGCAGCATCACCGAACTCGCGCGCAGGTGCGCGGCCACGGCATCCCCGTAGGCGTCGCGGCCGTAGCGGCCGATGAACTGCACCGGATGATCCAGGCGCGCCAGCCCCACCGCGACGTTGAGGGGGCTGCCGCCCACATGGGCTTCGATTCCGGAGGCGCGCTGGACAACATCAACAAGGCCCTCGCCGATAACAGTGAGCATGGTCATACTCTGCCAGAGAAGCGGGCGCCGGACACCCGGGACCTTTAACGCTTGACGCGGGGATGTGATGGCCCTTACAGTCGTCCTAAGAGCATCGGACGTCCTACATCCGATAAACACCCTGGAATGGCGAGGCATCTCATGAACACAACCCTTAAGAACCTGCCGCTGGCTACTGACGCCAGCCGCCGCGGCTTCCTCAAGCTGACCGGCGCACTGGGCGCGGCGGCAGCTTTCACCACCTCCCTTGCCGCCTGCGGAGGCCCCGCTGCCACCACGGCCGGGGCCACCTCGAACACCGCTCCCATCAACAAGGACCTCATGATCGAGGCGGGCATCTCCTACGCCCTCTCCACCGGATTCGACCCCATCTCTTCTTCGGGCGCCACTCCGCTGGCCGCCAACCTGCACATCTACGAGGGCCTGGTGGAACTGCACCCCGCCACCCGCGAGCCCTACAACGCCCTCGCCGCCGCCGATCCCAAGATGGTCAGCCCCACCACCTACCAGGTGGCCATCCGGGAAGGCGCCGTCTTCCACGACGGCACCCCCGTCACCGCCGAGGACGTTGTCTTCTCCTTCACCCGAGTGCTGGATCCGGCCAACAAGTCGCTCTTCTCCCAGTTCATCCCGTTCATCCAGGAGGTCAAGGCGCTGGACGCCAGGACCGTGGAATTCACGCTGAAGTACGCGTTCCCCGGCTTTCCCGCCCGCATCTCCGTGGTGAAGGTGGTGCCCAAGGCCCTCGCCAACTTCCCCCTGGGCTCCGAGCAGCTGAAGGCGTTCGACGCCAAGCCCGTGGGCACCGGCCCCTACAAGCTGGTCTCGGCGGTCAAGGACGACAAGATCGTGTTCGAAGCCAACCCGGCCTACAACGGTCCCATGCCCGCCCTGGCCAAGGGCATGACCTGGCTGCTGCTCTCCGACGCCGCCGCCCGCGTCACCGCCATGCAGTCCGGCCGCGTCCAGGCCATCGAGGACGTCCCCTACCTCGACATCGACGGCCTGAAGTCCAAGGCCACGGTGGAGTCCGTCCAGTCCTTCGGCCTGCTGTTCCTGATGTTCAACTGCGCCAGCGCCCCCTTCGACAACAAACTGGTCCGCCAGGCGCTGCACTACGGCCTGGACAAGGAATCCATCATCAAGAAGGCGCTGTTCGGCAACGCCAAGGCCGCCAGCTCCTACTTCCAGGAAGGCCACCCGGACTACGTCAAGGCCAAGAACGTGTACGGCTACGACGCCAAGAAGGCCGAGGAACTCCTCAAGGAAGCCGGCGTCACCAGCCTCGAATTCGAACTCCTCACCACGGACACCGCCTGGGTCAAGGACGTGGCTCCGCTGATGCTCGAGTCCTGGAACAAGATCCCTGGCGTCAAGGTGACCCTGAAGAACCTGCAGTCCGGTGCCCTGTATACGGACCGCGTCGGCAAGGGCGACTACACCGTCGTTGCTGCCCCCGGTGACCCGTCCGTCTTCGGCAACGACGCCGACCTGCTGCTGAGCTGGTTCTACGCCGGCGACACCTGGATGAAGGGCCGCGCCTACTGGGCCTCCACCCCTGAACGCGCCAAGCTGGTTGACCTCATGGCCAAGGCAGGCCAGTCCGCCAAGGACGAGGCCAAGAAGCTGACCGGCGAGATCGTGGACCTGGTGTCAGAGGAACTGCCGCTCTACCCGATCTTCCACCGCCAGCTTCCCAGCGCCTGGGATGCCAAAAAGCTCAGCGGTTTCAAGCCGCTGCCCACCACCGGGGTTTCCTTCGTCGGCGTTGGCCGCACGGCTTAAGGCGCCCCCTCGCGTTGCGAGGCCTGCTCTGCGCTCCTATTCCCCCCGGGGGCACGCAGACCAGGCCCCGCAACATCTTGAACTGCAACACACCAAACACACCGGAGATTACATTGGTCACCATATTGCGCCTCCTGGGCCGCAGGCTCGCAGCATTGCCCCTGATGGTCCTGGGCATCACGCTGCTGGTCTTCCTGGTCCTGCAGGCCGCCCCGGGCGACCAGGCCAGCAGCGCCCTGGGCGACGGTGCCAGCGAGGAAGCCAAGGAACAGTACCGGCAGGACAACGGCCTGAACGATCCACTGTTCCTGCAGTACTTCCGCTTCCTGGGCAAGCTGCTCCAGCTGGACCTCGGCGTCACCACTCCCCCGGCGAAGTCCGTGGCCAGCATGATCGGCACCGCCTTCCCACTGACCCTGCAGCTGACCTTCCTGGGCGTGCTGATCGCCGTCGTCCTGTCGCTGGCCTTCGGCATCCTGGGCGCCCTGTACCGGGACAAGTGGCAGGACCAGGTGGTGCGCGTGTTCTCCATCGCCGCCGTGGCCACGCCGTCGTTCTGGCTGGGCATCCTGCTGATCCAGTGGTTCGCCCTCGGCTCCAGCCCCCTGTTCCCCTCGGGCGGAATCGCGACGCCGGAATCCGGCTTTGGCGGCTGGCTCAACTCGATGGCACTCCCGGCCCTCGCGCTGGGCATCCCGGTCTCGGCTTCGCTCATCCGGGTGGTCCGCACCTCGATGGTGGAGGAACTGGACCGCGACTACGTCCGCACGGCGATCGGCAACGGTGTGCCGTACCGCGAGGTGGTGTCCAAAAACGTGCTCCGGAACGCGCTGGTGACTCCGGTGACCGTGCTGGGGCTGCGGATCGGTTACCTGCTGGGCGGTGCCGTCGTGATTGAAATGATCTTTGCCCTGCCCGGCATGGGCCAGCTCATCCTCAACGGCATCACCAACCTGGACGTGAACCTGGTGCAGGGCGTGGTCCTGGTCATCTCGGTCACCTTCGTCCTGGTGAACATCGCCGTTGACCTCCTGTACCTGCTCATCAACCCCCGAATCAGGACGGTCTGACCCATGCGCAGCAAACTCGCTGAACGCCTGAGCGCCCCGGGAATCCGTTTCAAGGCCCTGCCCTGGAGTTCCCGCCTGGCACTCGTTTTCCTCACGGTGATCGCCGTGGCCGCCGTCTTCGCGCCGGTCATCGCCCCGCACGATCCGCTGGAATCCTTCATCCCGGCCACGGCTCCCGGTGCCGAGCACCTGTTCGGCACCGACCGGCTGGGCCGGGACATCTTCTCCCGGCTGCTCTACGGCTCGCAGTCCTCACTGCTGATCGGCCTGGGTGCCGTGGGCCTGGCCGTGGTGGTTGGAGCCCTGCTGGGATCCCTCGCCGCCACGTCCAGCAAGGCCGTGAACGAACTGATCATGCGCCTGATGGACATCCTGATGGCGTTCCCCGGCATCGCCCTGGCCGCCGTCCTCCTGGCCGCCTTCGGCAACACCGTGCCCACCATCATCGTGGCCATCGCCGTCATCTACACCCCGCAGCTGGCCCGCGTGGTCCGCGCCAACGTGCTTTCGCAGTACGGCGAGGACTACGTCCGGGCAGAACGGGTGATCGGCGCCGGCCGCTTCTACATCCTGCTCAAGCACATCGTCCGCAACACTGCCGCGCCTGTGCTGGTGTTCGCCACGGTGATGGTGGCCGACGCCATCATCCTGGAGGCCTCGCTGTCCTTCCTGGGCGCCGGCGTCCAGGACCCCGCCCCGTCCTGGGGCAACGTCATCTCCTACGGCCGCAACCTGGTCCTGTCCGGCGGCTGGTGGGCCACCACGTTCGCCGGCCTCACCATCCTGCTCACCGTGCTGGCCCTGAACATCCTGGCCGAAGGCCTCACCGACGCCATGGTCAACCCGAAGCTGCGCAAGGCGCCGGCAGTGAAGGACGACGACGGTTCCACCGCTGCCGTCCCCGCCACCGCCGTGGACACCGAGATCGGAACGTCCGTGGCGCAGGGTTCCGTGGTGGAACAGCACGAGCTCGACGGCGTCCGCGCCGCCTCGGGCGACGCGGCACCGTTCGCCGGTGGTGCAGGCGGTTCCGGCGGTTTTGGTGCCGTGGGTTTTGATGCCGGCATCCTCCACGACCCGCGCACGGCCATAGCCAACCCGCACGCGCTGCTGGACCAGGAACTGAAGCTGCTCGCCGCCGTCGAAGCCGGCCGCGCCGACAGGCTCCCGCAGGTTCCGGCCACTGCCCGCACCGTCCTGGAGGTCAGGAACCTGTCCATCCGTTTCCCGGGCCGCTTCGGCGAGACGGCGATCGTGGACAACGTCTCCTTCACCGTCCGCGAAGGCGAAACCATGGGCCTGGTGGGTGAATCGGGCTGCGGCAAGTCCATCACGTCGCTGGCCATCATGGGACTGCTGCCCAAGACCGCCAGGATCTCCGGCTCCATCACGTTCGACGGCAAGGAACTGCTGGACCCGGCAACGGGCAACAGCAGCGCCAAGGCCTACCAGGGGCTCCGCGGCGAACAGATCGCCATGGTCTACCAGGACGCGCTCAGCTCGCTGAACCCGTCCATGAAGATCAAGGACCAGATGCTGCAGCTCACCCGACGCGGAGGCCGCAAGACCCCCACCGAGCTGCTGGAAATGGTGAAGCTGGACCCCGTCCGCACCCTGGCGAGCTACCCGCACGAGCTCTCCGGCGGCCAGCGCCAGCGCGTCCTGATCGCCATGGCGCTGTCCCGTTCGCCCAGAATCGTGGTGGCGGACGAGCCCACCACCGCCCTGGACGTCACGGTGCAGAAACAGGTGGTGGACCTGCTGAACGAACTGCGCGAGCAGCTTGGCTTCGCCATGGTCTTCGTCAGCCACGACCTCGCCCTGGTGGCATCGCTCGCGCACCGCATCACCGTGATGTACGCCGGCCAGGTGGTGGAATCCGCCCAGGCGTCCGAGCTCCTGCAAAATCCCAGGCACGAATACACGCGCGGCCTGCTGGGTGCCGTGCTCTCCATCGAGGCCGACGCCGTCCGCCTGCACCAGATTCCCGGCACGGTGCCGTCTCCGCAGGATTTCGCCGCGGGCGACCGCTTCGCGGCGCGGTCGCTGCGGGCCGACGCCGACCCCAACCAGCAGCTGGTCCTCACCTCCGTTCCATCCGCCGGAGGCATTGATGCCGACCACTACTGGGCCAGCCACCTGAAGGAGGACGCACAGTGAGCGTTTCCACCGGCAAGCCGGTCATCGAGCTGAAGGACGTCAAAGTCCATCACCGGGCACGGACCGGCAGCCTCTTCCGCCCCAACATCGTCAGGGCCGTCAACGGTGTGGACTTCACCATCAGCCGCGGCGAGACCGTGGGCATCGTGGGCGAGTCCGGCTGCGGCAAGTCAACACTGGCCTCGGTGCTGGTGGGACTGCAGGCGCCCACCTCCGGCGAAGTGCTGTTCCACGGCAAACCCGCCATCAAGCGGAACGCCGCCCTGCGCAAGGAGTTCGGCCGGGCGGTCTCGGTGGTGTTCCAGGACCCGGCCACCGCACTGAACCCGCGCATGACCATCCAGGACATCCTCACCGATCCGCTCCAGGTCCACGGCATCGGCAACGCGGCCAGCCGCGCAGCCAAGGTCCAGGAACTGCTCGCGTTGGTGGGCCTGCCGCACTCGGCCGTGGAAGTGACGCCGTCGCAGGTTTCCGGCGGACAGCGCCAGCGCGTGGCCATCGCCCGGGCACTGGCGCTGGACCCGGACATCATCGTGGCGGACGAGCCGACGTCGGCCCTGGACGTCTCCGTCCGGGCGCAGGTGCTGAACCTGCTCTCGGACCTGAAGACCCAGCTCAACCTGGGCATGGTGTTCATCTCGCACGACATCCAGACCGTCCGCTACGTGTCCGATCGCATCTGCGTGATGTATTTCGGCGAAATCGTGGAGGAAGGGCCGGCCGCGCAGGTGTTCGACCACCCCCAAAACGACTACACCAAGAAGCTTCTCGGCGCCGCGCCCAGCCTGCTCCACATCTGATTTCCCCTGCGTTCCACCCACGTTTTCACCCCTTTTTTACCCCCACCATTGGAGTTTTTCCGTGTCTTCCCACTTTCAAGGCGTTATCCCGCCGGTTGTCACCCCCCGCCACGCTGACGGCAGCATCGACACCGCGTCGCTGCAGAACCTCACCAAGCACCTGCTCGACGGCGGCGTGTCCGGGCTTTTTGTCCTGGGCTCCTCCGCCGAGGTCCCGTACATGACCAACGCCGAGCGTGAGCTGGTGGTCTCCACCATCGCCAAGGCCAACGCGTCTGCTGGGGCTGGCGCGGTGCCGCTGATCGTGGGCGCCAACGAACAGACCACCAACCGCGTGATCGAGGAAGCCCGCAAGGTCATCGACCTTGGAGCCGACGCCATCGTGGTCACCTCGATGTACTACGCCATCGGCAACGCGGAAGAGACCGAAACGCACTTCCGTGCCATCCACGCCGCCGTCAGCAAGCCGATCTTCGCGTACGACGTCCCGGTCCGCACGCACTTCAAGCTCCCCACCGACCTGCTGGTCCGGCTCGGCCGCGACGGTGTGATCGCCGGGGTCAAGGACTCCTCCGGCGACGACGTGTCCTTCCGCCAGCTGCTCCTGGCGGCCCGCGGTATCGACAATTTCGATATCTTCACCGGCCACGAAGTGGTGGTGGACGGCGCCCTCCTTGGCGGCGCCCAGGGCGTGGTGCCGGGGCTGGGCAACGTGGACCCGCGCGGCTACCGCAACCTGTTCGACGCCGCCCGTGCCGGCGACTGGGCTGCCGCTTCCCGCGAGCAGGACCGCCTGGCCGACCTTTTCGAGATCGTCTACACCCCCAACGGCCGCGTCTCCGGCGGGGCAGCAGGCCTCGGCGCGTTCAAGACCGCCCTGCAGATCATGGGCGTCATCGAATCCAACACCATGAGCGTGCCCATGCCGGCCCTCAACGAAGACGAAACAACGGCGATCAAGGTCATCCTCGAACGCAACGGGCTGGTCTAGGGCCGGGCGGTGCTGTACGCGATCGGTGTTGACCTGGGTGGCACCAAGACTGCTGCCGGGGTTGTTGCCGGGGACGGGGAGGTGCTGTTTTCGGCGGCCATTCCTACCCTGAACCGTGACGGCGGTGCGGCGATCCTGGACGCTACTGCTGCGCTGGCTTCGTCACTCTTGGCCCGCGCCGCGGCTATTGGGGCCGTCGTCGATCGTGTTGGGGTTGGTTCTGCCGGGGTGATTGATGCCTCGCGCGGAGTGGTGGTTTCGGCTACGGACGCGATCCGTGGCTGGGCCGGGACGGAGCTGGCTGCCGGGCTTGCCTCGCGGCTGGAGTTGCCGCCGTCGGCTGTGCAGGCAGTTAACGACGTCCACGCCCATGCGCTTGGCGAGGCCTGGACCGGGGCCGCCGCCGGAACGGCGAGTTCTCTCCTGGTGGCCTTCGGCACCGGCGTCGGAGGCAGTTTTGTCCTGCACGGCGAGCCTGTCCTGGGCCACCGTTATGTGGGCGGGCACGTGGGGCACTTTGCCCCCCCGTATGCGTCCGACGGCGGCACCCCGCTCCCCTGCGTCTGCGGCGGTTCCGGCCATGTGGAGGCCATCGCCTCCGGTCCCGCCGTGCGCGAGGCGTACCTCCGCTTCGGCGGGCAGGCGCCGGCCCCGGACGCCCGGGCGGTCTTTGCCCTCGCCGCAAACGGCGAGGCTGCGGCGGTCAGGGCAGTCGGCGTCGCAGCTGCCGCGGCCGGGCAGGCCGTGGGCGGGCTCGCCAACGTCCTCGACCCCGAAGTGGTGGTGGTCACGGGCGGCCTGGCCGACGCCGGCCCGTTGTGGTGGGAGCCGATGGAACGCGCGCTGCGGGCCGAATTGCTCCCGTCGCTCACTGATTTGCCCGTGCTTCCAGCCGCACTCGGCAACGCCGCCGCCCTGGTGGGCGCCGCGAGCCTTGTCCTCACCGCCGCA
>DATFAE010000158.1:0-1640 GCA_035254945.1 Arthrobacter sp.
AAGTCCCCCCGTCAAGCAGCATCCGCAAAATCAGGTAAATCCATCAAGGAAAAGCGCGCAGACAAAAGGGCCGCTTCCTCGCCCGCCAGCTCCGTGGACGCCACGCCCAACAAGGCCGCCAAAAAGAAGTGAATGACCAGCAGACCCAGCTGAGCCTGGGCGTCCTGGCCTCCACGCGGAAACCGGACGAGCGCCGCCTGCCCATCCATCCCCTGCATTTCGAACGCATTGCCCCCGAGCTGCGCCGGAGCATCATCCTGGAGCAGGGCTACGGGGAGCGCTTCGGCATCTCGGATGACCATCTCTCCACCCTTGTGGGGAAAATGGCCACCAAGGAAGCGCTGCTGGCAGAGGCCGACGTCGTACTCCTGCCCAAACCGCAGCCGGAAGACCTCGCCGAACTGCGCGACGGCCAGGTCCTCTGGGGCTGGCCCCACTGCGTCCAGGACCGCGCCATCACCCAGCTGGCCATCGACAAGAAGCTCACGCTCATCGCGTTCGAGGCCATGAACCACTGGGCCAGCGACGGCGGTTTTGGCCTGCACGTGTTCCACAAGAACAACGAGCTGGCGGGGTACTGCTCTGTCCTGCACGCCCTCTCACTGACCGGTTCGACCGGCGATTACGGGCGGCGCCTCAGCGCGGTTGTGATCGGTTTCGGGGCTACCGCCCGCGGCGCCGTGACCGCGCTGAACGCACACGGCATCCACGACGTCCAGGTGCTGACCAACCGCGGGGTCGCCGCGGTGGGCGCCCCGATCCACTCCGTCAACATCGTGCAGTTTGATCACGACGCCGAAGCCCCCTTCCTGAGCCAGGTCATCACCGAGCGGGGCCGGGTTCCGCTGGCACCGTTCCTGGCCGAAAGCGACATCGTGGTCAACTGCACGCTGCAGGATCCGAACAATCCGCTCACCTATTTGCGGACCGAGGACCTGGCAGCATTCAGCCCCGGAAGCCTGATCGTTGACGTTTCGTGCGACGAGGGCATGGGCTTCAGCTGGGCGCGTTCCACCACCTTCGCTGAGCCTATGTTCACGATCGGTGACCACATCAGCTACTACGCGGTGGACCACAGCCCGTCCTACCTCTGGAACTCCTCCAGTTGGGAGATCAGCCAGGCACTCCTGCCGTTCCTGGCGACGGTGGTCGCCGGCCCGGAGGCGTGGGACTCAAACGAGACCATCGCCCGGGCCATTGAGATCCGCAACGGGGTGGTCCTGAACAAGGATGTCCTGGAGTTCCAGCAGCGCCAGGCGGAGTACCCGCACCTGCCGGCTTAGGCCCCCCGGCAGCAGCCTGCGCCTGGAGGATCCGTCTGCGTCTACAGGAGCTGCGCGGCCAGCCCTGCAGCCACAAAACCGGCCAGCCGGGAAGCGTCCCAGCCACGCTGGAGCACCAGCACCTCATAGAGCTCCGGCGAGGTGTAGAACCACATGACGTCGGCCGCCTGCTGCTCCGTCAGGGAAGCCCTGATATGCCCCGACTGCAGCAGCCGGCGGGCGATCAGCATCATCCGGCGGTACTTCTCCTCCCGGATCTGTTCCAGGTGCCGGGTCAGCTCCGTATGGCCGGCCGATGCTGCGTCCCGCATGAGGATCCACAGCGGCGCGCCCTGGCTGAGCACCTCAGCCGCCAGT
>DATFAE010000159.1:0-7127 GCA_035254945.1 Arthrobacter sp.
CGTCCCAGACCTGGGTCATGCCGAGCTTCGTGCCCAGCAGGCCCTTTACGTTACGGGTTGCGGTCATAGTCTCTCAGCACCTCCCTACAGCTTGATTTCGATGTTCACGTCGGCCGGCAGGTCGAGACGCATAAGCGAGTCGACAGCCTTCGGCGTGGGATCGATGATGTCGATAAGACGCTTGTGCGTGCGCATTTCAAAGTGCTCGCGGCTGTCCTTGTACTTGTGCGGAGAGCGGATTACGCAGTAAACGTTCTTCTCCGTCGGAAGCGGCACGGGGCCCACTACCGTAGCGCCTGCGCGCGTGACCGTCTCAACGATCTTCCGTGCTGAAACGTCAATGACCTCGTGGTCATATGACTTCAGCCGGATGCGGATTTTTTGTCCCGCCATGTCGCCTGACTCTCTTTCAGTAAATGCTGCTCTGTTTACTTACCTGTTGTATGTGGCTGCCGAAGCATTTGAAGTCTTAACTACCACCCGCCGCACAAACTGAATCCGGATGAATCCGGGTTCCTCACCTTGCCGGCGTAACCGACCCCCGCGGTCGGGCGTGTCGCGATTTTCACGCATACAAATCCGCAGTTCCATGGGGAGTGGGTTATGTTTGGGCTCCAACTTGGACCCTGACACCCGGCATTATCCGGATCGGGACACGAAGAAGCGCTTGAACAACTCATCTAGTATGCCGGATATTATCGGCAGAAGCGAATCTGCCTGGATTTGCAGCCCCTGGATCATTGCCTTCGGCAACCTGCGAATGGATGATGGGGGCATGACGGTCGAAAATGCTGCTTCTGTACGCGATCTCGCCGACCGGCTGCCGCCCTCCTTCACACTGGGCGTTGCCGCAGCGGCGTTCCAGATTGAGGGGGCCTTGGCCGAGGACGGCCGTGGGCCCTCCGGCTGGGACGCCTTTGTGGAGAAGCCCGGGAGCATAATGGAGGGCCACTCCCCCGCAATGGCCTGCGACCACTACAACCGGTTCCCCGAGGACATCGCCCTCATGCGCGAGCTGGGCATTGATTCCTATCGCTTCTCCCTTTCCTGGCCGCGGATCCAGCCGGACGGCCGCGGTGCCATCAACGGCCAGGGCCTGGACTTTTACGATCGGCTGATCGACCAGCTCCTTGAGGCGGGCATCTCGCCCATGGCCACCCTGTACCACTGGGACACACCTTTGCCCCTGGAACACGGCGGCGGCTGGATGAACCGGACCACCGCAGAACGGTTCGCGGAGTACTGCGCGGTTGCAGGGCAGCGCTTCGGCGACCGCGTCGCCCAATGGGTGACGCTCAATGAGCCCGTTTCAGTAACACTCAACGGATATGCCCTCGGCGTCCATGCTCCCGGGCGGGCACTGATGTTCGATGCCCTGCCGTCGATCCATCACCAGCTCCTGGCCCACGGCCTGGGCGTGCAGGCCCTGCGTGCCGCCGGCGTCAAGGGCGGTGTGGGAGTCACCAACCTGCACTCACCTGTGCGCCCCGCAAGCAGGAAGCTCGGCGACAGGCTCGTGGCAAAGCTCTACGACCTGCTGATGAACCGGATCTACGCCGACCCCGTGCTGCTGGGCCGGTACCCCAAGCTCCCCACGGTGGCGCGCCCGTGGCTTCATTCCATCGGAAAGCTGTCCGACGCTGACCTGAAGACCATCCACCAGCCACTGGACTTCTACGGCCTCAACTACTACTTCCCCGTCAAGGTGGCCCTTGGCCGCGGTATCACCCCCATCCCCGCCGACACCCACAAGGCAGTCGCCCAGCTGCCCTTCCGTGAAGTGGGATACCCCGAATACCAGACCACCGGCTTCGGGTGGCCCGTGGCGCCCGCGCACCTGGGCATACTCCTCGCTGAACTCCGTGATCGGTATGGGGACGCCTTGCCGCCCGTCTACATCACGGAAAGCGGCGCCAGCTTCCCGGAACCGGACCGCGTCAACGGCCCCCTGCAGGATGAACGCCGGGTGCACTACATCGCCGACCATCTGCGGCAGGCCGTCGATGCGACAGCTCCCGGCGGAATCGCCGAGGGTGTTGACCTTCGCGGCTACTATGTCTGGACGCTTATGGACAACTTCGAGTGGGCCGCGGGCTACTCCCAGCGCTTCGGCTTGATCCATGTGGACTTTGAGACGCAGGAGCGGACACCCAAGTCGTCCTTCTACTGGTACCAGGCCCTGAGCCGGGAGCGGAAGAGGGCTGCCCGGCTGGGCGACGGGCAGCCCGACGGCCCGGCGCCGGCATAAGCGCGGCCGACCCTGCTGCGTTACTGGTTCTTTTTTGCCCGGTTGATGCGCTTGGCCCGGTCGATCTCATTCCGGAAGTACTTCTTGGCCCAGAAAACCCCGGCAACAATGGCTACAACGACAGCCAGGAAAATTAGCCATTCCATGATGCGCTCCTCTCGATGCAAGCAACAGTATCAGTGCTCGCCGAACGGCTCCCCGCCGTCCGGCTGGTCAGGTGACGGCTGTCCGGCTGCCTGCTGCACCGCCGGCTTCTCCACCGCTGTTCCGCGGTTCAGCCGCCAGACCGCGAACGCGATAAGCCCGACGGCGATGAGCGCCAGCAGCGCGAAGGTATACTGCCGCATCGCCCAGAGGATGCAGGCGGCCACCCCGGCAGCTCCCCACCAGACAAACAGCCTGTCGCCCAACCCAAGGCCGGCAAGGAGGAGCACGGCGAAGAGGACCAGCACCCACAGTTGCTGGCTGCCGGTGCCACCAAAGACAATGCCAAGGCCGCTCAGCGTGAGCAGTCCTGCCGCCGCGCCCAGCATGAACCTGCCGACAGTCCGATGTCCAGAGGCAAAGCGCAGTGCGCCCAGGACAGCTCCGGCAACCACGTACCACTGGGCTACCCAGAAGGGGTCGGGGACGCCCAAGTAAACCCGGTAGTTCAGGCCGTACTGTCCATCGTGTTCAAAGATGGCCGCACGCTGTACCGCAGCAACCACGGCTACAAAACCCGCCTCGGCGACGATCCGCCGTATCGTTTCCGGCGCCTCGATGTAAGCCACGCCCACAGCCGTGGCCAGAACGACAGCTGCCGTCCACGCGGTTGCATCGGGCAGCAAACCGTTCACAGCGACGAGGGAGAGCCCGACGAACGCGGTCCCCGCCAGCGACAAGCGCCGTACGGGGTCAGCTGCCAGCTGTCCACCGCGGCCCAGCCGTGCAGCATACAGGGCAACCGCCGCCACTCCGGTGCCGCAAAGCCACGGCAGGTATCTGCCCCAGTCCCCCGGAACATCCTGGAAAGCAGCATCCGCCAGCTGCGTGGCGCCGGCCAGGACAGCGAGCGTCGCCGGCGCGTACAACCAGGGCACGCCCTCGACATGCGAGGCAATGAAGCAAACCGCCGCAAAGACCAGCAGCGCGCCACCCGTCATCCAGTCCGGAGCCAGCGGTGCAACAAACAGGGACGTCAGGGCAAACGAGCCCGCAGCACCCAGCCACAGCCAGTGGTCAATATCCGCCGCGGCCACGTTGCGCCCCCGCCGCAGCACTCCGATGACTGAGGCGCTCACCGCCCCGCACAACAACAGCACCTCCGTGCCCGCGTAGTCCAGGACCGGAGCCGCAAGGAACGCAGCGGGACCTGGCTGGCTGCCACTGCCGAAACTGACCATGGGCCCCAGGGACAGCACGCCAAACAGCAGGGCGAAGACGCCGAAGTAGAGGGAGCCGCGTGCGGCAAAGAGCCGGCTGGCGACGACTGCCGAGAGGAGCAGCAAGGCAAGCTCCAGGAGCACCACCCAGCGGCCGCCGTCGCCGGGCCTTGCCCCCCACGCTGGCAGCCACGCGTACGCCAACGGAAGCAGGGCCTGCCCCGCCAGTGTGATCCAGACGGCCGCCTGCTGGAACGGAACCTCCGCCAGCCGGGACCGCATAAGCCAGCGGACGGCGTGCTGCGAGGCCAGGACAAGGGCAAAAGTCACCGAAACCGCAGTGGGGGAAGCTGTGGCGTCATAACTGAGGACGGCAGCGAGGGCCGCCGTAAGCACCCTGGCTGCTACGAAGTACCAGCCCTTGCGCGCGGGCTGGCCGGATGCCACAACCATCACCGCAGCGAACACGGCATGGATGCCCAGGAGCATTTCAATCACCAGCAGGTCACCGCCGCTGAAAATCAACAGGACGGCCAACGACGCCGGCGCCAGCCAGACCGAGGCGCCGCTCGACCTGAGGACGTAGCCTGCAGCCGCCGCGCAGAGTGCGGTCACAGCCGCGGCGAAGGTCCCCTGCCATCCGTCCGGCTCCGTGGTCAGCAGCGCCACGGATGCAGAAAGTTGCAGCAACACGACAATCCCCGCATCAACCAGCACTCCCCGCGGCGCCAGTCCATTCGAAGCCGCTGTGAGGGGAAGGATCAGTTGGACGGCCAGGGTAACGATCAGCACTGTGGCCGGGAGGAGCACCTCGTCCGCGAAAACTGACGGCCCGGCGGTGTTCTTCAGCTGGTCAAAAGCCGTCAGCGCCAGCACTGTGGCCGCACAGCGACCAAGCCACCAGTAAGTCCAGCGATGCTGCCGGGCAGGCAGCCGGAAGCCGGACGCGACCAAGTAACCCAGCACGACCAGCAGTGCGGCGTTCCCGGCTGACTGGCTCACGGCCAGGAATGACACGGCGACGCACAGCGTGGAGGCTGCCAGGGGCAGTGCCTCCCACATTGTGGGCATCCAGTCACGCTCACTCGCCGGCCGCGGCACAACGGACAGGCCGGCCGCCACCGCGGTGAGCAGCTGGATGATCACGCCGGCCCAGACCCACCGATGGCCGGGCGTTGTGTCCACGAACACCAGCAGGACTACCGTGGCCAGGCCAGCTGCTCCAAAGCCCGCAAGCGTGGCCTCGGGCGCCAGGGACCCGGCTCCGTAGCGTTCCAGGCCCGCCGACAAAAGCTGCTGGCACACCAGCGCCACCAGCAGGCCGAAGACCGAGGCACGGATGCGGTCCGGGCCGCCGTCGATGACCGCCGCAACGAAGAATGGCACCGCCAGGGTCACCGCGACCCTGGCGGCAAGCACCAGATTGGCTCTCAGCACGCCGGCCGCAAAAACCGCACGGACAGCCCAAAAGATGAAGGCCAGTGCCAGCATGATTGCCACAGGCCATGCCCCCATGGCATAGCCGAGCACTCCCGCGAGCAGCAGGGATGCCACAGTTGCCCACTCGGCCGGTCCGCCCAGTCGTGCCGCCAAAACAAAGCTGGTGGCGAGGGCCACCCCAACGGGGACCCACAAGGGATCAACCACCTGGCCAAGCGTTCCAAGCCTGTAGTACTCAGCGGACAGGACGAGCGCGGCATACGTAAGCGTGGCCATGAGCTGGATGCTGAACGTGGCCAGCCCGTCCACGAGCCAGCGGCTATGCAGCCTGCCTGCGGGCGCTTCGGTCGGGCGTTGTGGACGGACGGCTGCGGGGAACCAGCGGCTCAACCTGGTAGCCGCAAAAGCCACGGTCACGCCCTGGACGGCGAGGATGCTCGCCGCGGCCAAAAAGGCATCACTGCCCCGGCCGGTCAGGTGCCAGATTTCGACGGCAGCGGCGAGCGTCAGGGATATCCGCGCCGCGTAGAAGTTGGCAAGTTTGAGCCGGCCTCCGGTCACTGCGGCCATCAGCCCAAAGTAGCAACCGCACAGGGCCATAATGAGCGCGTATTCGTTCTTGTCCAGCAGCAGCGGAACGCACGTGGCCGCGGCAGCGACGGCCGGCACCATGAACGGATGCAGCAGCATCAGCGGCCTGACGTAGACCGGCGGAAGCCAGCCGGGCCGGGCGAGGGACAGAAGCGTCAGCAGAACGGCCAGGCCGATCAGGGCAGCGAAGTACCAGACCAGCGCACCGCCCAGGACTGACACCCCGGACCAGGCGGTGGAGGCCATAAACGTCAGCGACAGATACACCAGTACCCGGCTCTCCAGCCGGACTGCGGCAGCGACGTAGGCCAGCGTCCCGATTACGGAGGTGATCAGCCAGGCAGTGGGGCCGTGATGAAGGGCGAAGTTGTACAACGCAAGGCCCGTCACCGGTACCAAGGCCAGTCCCGTGCCGGCAAACGCGACAGCCGCCGGTTTCAGGCGTGGCACCCGGGCATGAAGGACGAAGCCGGCCGCATAGAACGCCGCCGTTACAACGCACACCCCGGCGAAACGAAGCATTGGGGGAAGGCTGGTTCCGATGAAGAGAGCCGCTGCAGCCACCAGCAGTAGGCTGGCCACGTAGAGCGTGATGTTGATGTTCTGGCGGTCCTTCTTCTCCCGCCGCGCCTGCCGTTCTGCCGGCGTCTCCACCGGCTGGAGAGTACTTTGGCGGGGCGGCGGCACCGGGCGGTCAACGGACAACCGTGGCAACGCCATCCCGGCAGCGTCCGTATGCCGGGCCGCCGCCGGACGGCCGGGCGCAGCCGGACGGCCGGGGAAGGGGAGTTCGGAGACCGCGCTGCCCTGCATGAAGGAACCCATATTGGTGGCGGAGGCAGGTTGCGGAGAAGTCGCGGCAACCACTGACGCCGGAGGAACCGCCGCCGAGGGGCGGGGGGTCTGCCTCGGCGCCTCCACTTTTGCCATGGCGTCCAGCCAGCCCTGAAGGTGGCCGGCACGATAACCGGCTTCATAAGATTCGTCCCTCACGGCGATCCCCTCGACAGTGCAGGAATGCCCGCACAATTAATCCAGTGATTGGACTAATCGTAGCAAATAACAGCCCCGCCGCGTAGAGACGCGGCGGGGCTGTTGATAAGTCTCAGTGGACCGCCGAAGCGGACTCCTGATCCTCGATCAGCAAGTAGTTACTTGATGATCTTGGTAACGCGTCCTGAACCAACGGTGCGGCCGCCTTCGCGGATAGCGAAGCCGAGGCCCTCTTCCATTGCGATCGGCTGGATGAGCGCAACGGTCATCTCAGTGTTGTCGCCAGGCATAACCATTTCCGTGCCTTCCGGCAGGGTGATAACGCCGGTTACGTCCGTGGTGCGGAAGTAGAACTGCGGGCGGTAGTTGGAGTAGAACGGGTTGTGACGTCCGCCTTCGTCCTTGGAGAGGATGTAGACGTTAGCCTCGAAGTCGGTGTGCGGGGTGATGGAACCCGGCTTGACGACAACCTGGCCACGCTCTACGTCATC
>DATFAE010000160.1:0-4832 GCA_035254945.1 Arthrobacter sp.
CCGGTGGACATGTTCGAACCCACCAAGGTGGCCCGCTCGGTGCAGGCCATGCAGCTGCGCTACGCCACCGTCACCGGCGTCGCCCGCGATGACCTCGCCGATGAGGGTGTCTGGCTCTATGCCGAGACGGTCCGCAAGATCCACGAGCTGAACCCGGGTACCGGCGTCGAGCTGTTGATCCCTGACTTCTCCGGCAAGCCCGGGCACATCGAGGCGATCTGCGACTCCAAGCCCGAGGTCTTCGCGCACAACGTCGAGACCGTGCCCAGGATCTTCAAACGGATCCGCCCCGCGTTCCGTTACGAGCGGTCCCTGGACGTCATCACGCAGGGCCGGAAGCTGGGCATGGTGACCAAGTCCAACCTGATCCTGGGCATGGGCGAAACCCGTGAGGAAATCTCCGAGGCCCTGCGGGACCTGCACGAGGCCGGGTGCGACCTGATCACCATCACCCAGTACCTGCGCCCGTCCGAGCGGCACCTCCCGGTGGACCGCTGGGTCAAGCCGCAGGAATTCGTGGACCTCCAGAACGAGGCCGACGAGATCGGCTTCCTCGGCGTCATGTCCGGCCCACTGGTCCGCTCCTCCTACCGCGCCGGCCGGCTCTGGGCCACCGCGATGCGCAAGAAAGGCTGGGAAATCCCCGCCCATCTCGCCCACATCGAGTCCTCCGGCAGTACCCGCCAGGAAGCCAGCTCCCTGCTCGCCGCACATTCCTGAATACACAGCTGCAGTGCCTGAGGGCCGGCGCCGGAAGTTCTCCGGCGTCCGGCCCTCAGGCATAAATCACGTAGAATTAAGGCACTATGGCGAAATCCCCTGATTCCAGCAACTCCACTCCGGCGGCCTCCGACGCCCCGAAGCGTGGCCTCTTCTCGCGCAAGCCAAAGGAAGCAAAGGTCAAGAAGCCTAGCCGGCTCAAGCAGATCGGCGAAGTCTTCAACATGACGCGCCGCCATGACCCCATGGTCCCGTGGCTGATGCTGCTGGTCTTCCTGGGCGTAGTGGCCGTCAGCTTCCTCGTGGGCTTCTGGCTGGATAACTGGATCACCGGCCTGATCATCGGCATTCCGCTGGGGCTGCTCGGCGCCACCCTGATCCTGTCGCGGCGTGCAGAACGTGCAGCCTTCGCCCAGATCGAGAACCAGCCCGGCGCCTCCGGCGCTGCTTTGGGCACACTGAAGCGCGGCTGGATCACCGAGGACCAGCCCGTAGCGGTCAACCCGCGCACCCAGGATGCCGTGTTCCGCGCGATCGGCCGTCCCGGCGTCGTCCTGGTCAGCGAAGGGCCAAGCCACCGCGTCAAGCCGCTGCTTGATGCGGAGCGCAAGCGCCTCGCACGGATCCTGCCGAACGTCACGGTCCACGTGATCGAAAGCGGCCGCGGCGAGGGCCAGGTCCCCATCAGCCAGGTGGCCAAGAACATGGGCAAGCTGAAGAAGGAGCTCACCAAGCTTGAGGTCAATGCCGTTTCCAAGCGGATTTCCTCGCTGGGCACCCGCCTCCCCATTCCCAAGGGCATCGACCCTTACAAGGCGCGTCCCAACCGCGGACGCTAGGACTTAATGGAGCCGTCCCGGTTCCGGCCCAGGCCGGCATCGGGGCGGCTTTCTTTTGGCACCGGCTTTTGGCACGGCGCCTATTGGCAGCGCGCCGCCGCAAGCGGGCCAGGGCGCAAACGCACGCAGAGATTGGAACTTATGAAAATGCCGCTGAAGACTGTTGTTGTCCGCGCTTTCCGGATCCTGGCGATCGCCGAGGCCTTCAGCTGGGCGGCACTGCTGACCGGCATGTATTTCAAGTGGATCGCCGGGACCAGCGAGGTGGGCGTCGAGGTTGCAGGTCCCATTCACGGAGCACTTTTCATCGGCTACGGCGTGGCTGCCCTCGCACTGTGGCGGATCCAGCGCTGGCCATTCACGGTGGCCCTTTTTGCCGGCGTGTCAGCCGTGTTCCCGTTCGCTACCGTCGCCTTTGAACGTTGGGCGGGCAAACGCGGATACCTTACCGGGCCTGCGGCCGACAGCACCGAAGCCCGGGAGAAAGCAGCGGTCTAAGAGGCCGCGCCTACCGCCGGACCAGCACCGTGTTCATGGCCTTGTCGTGCAGGCCGCGGTGGTCCGGATCGAAGATCACCGCCGGAATCACCAGGCACAGGAGCAGTGCGCGCACCACGGCCGCCAGCGGGCCTGCCGGGCCCCCGCCCAGGCGCACCACCTGGATTCCCACCAGGCGGTGGCCGATGCTGTAGCCAAGGGTGCCCACCAGCAGGATCTGCTCCGCGGCAAAGACGGCGAGGTTGGCCCAGGAGTCGCCGCCGAAGGCGAAGTTGCTGATGAGCAGGGCGATCCCCCAGTCCACGATGATCGCCACAATGCGGCGGCCAGCCCGCGCGATGGAACCTGAACCGGTCTCGGGCAAGCCGAGGCGCTCGCCCGGGTACCTGGAGATGCCGGATGTATCCGGTCCGCTGAGCCAGGAGCCAATGTCTTTGCGATCTACCACCGTCCAAGCTTACCGACTCACCAACGTTCATACTGTGGAACCCGTTAGACCACAGTATGGACAAGGGATAGCGTTGCCGTATCAGGGCATTCTGTAACCTGCCCGAAACAATGTGGACACGGACGGGAAATGCCGTGTCCATAGGCTGGGTGCAGTTTCAAGCAATTCCACTGAGCAGGGAAACTGCGTTTCCCTGCCTTTCGGATTGCGCTGGATCAGATGGCTTGCCAGCCAGATATTACATATGCGTTAGGAGCATAGATGTTCAAGAATGCGGACGAAGTCCTCAAGTTCATCAAGGACGAAGATATTAAATTCGTCGATATCCGCTTCACCGACCTCCCGGGCGTCCAGCAGCACTTTAACGTGCCGGCCAAGAGCGTTGACGCAGACTTCTTCGTCAACGGCCAGCTCTTCGACGGATCCTCCATCCGCGGCTTCCAGGGCATCGCCGAGTCCGACATGCAGCTGATCCCGGACGTCACCACCGCATTCCTGGACACCTTCCGCATGGAAAAGACGCTGGCGCTGAACTTCTCCATCGTGAACCCGCGCACCGGAGACCCCTACCACCGCGACCCCCGCGGCGTGGCTGAGAAGGCCGAAGCCTACCTCGCCTCCACCGGCATCGCCGACACCGCGTTCTTCGCGCCCGAAGCCGAGTTCTTCGTCTTCGACAACGTCCAGTACCAGTCCTCCCCGCAGGGCAGCTTCTACAAGATCGACTCCGAAGAAGCCCACTGGAACACCGGCCGCGAAGAAGAAGGCGGCAACCTGGGCTACAAGACCCCCGTCAAGGGCGGTTACTTCCCGGTCTCCCCCACCGACAAGCAGGCCGACCTGCGCGACGCCATGTGTGTCGCCCTGGACGAGGCCGGCCTTGAGGTCGAGCGCAGCCACCACGAAGTCGGTTCCGCCGGCCAGGCCGAGATCAACTACAAGTTCACCACCCTGACCCACGCTGCTGATGACCTGCAGAAGTTCAAGTACGTCATCAAGAACACGGCAGACGCCTGGGGCAAGTCAGTGACCTTCATGCCGAAGCCCGTCTTCGGCGCCAACGGCTCGGGCATGCACTGCCACCAGTCGCTGTGGAGCAACGGCGAGCCGCTGTTCTACGACGAGAAGGGCTACGCCGGCCTGTCCGACACCGCCCGCTGGTACATCGGCGGCCTGCTGAAGCACGCCGACGCCGTCCTGGCCTTCACCAACCCGACGGTGAACTCCTACCGCCGCCTGGTCAAGGGCTTCGAAGCCCCCGTGAACATGGTTTACTCGCAGGGCAACCGCTCTGCCGGTATCCGCATCCCGATCACGGGCTCCAACCCCAAGGCCAAGCGCATCGAGTTCCGCGCGCCGGACCCCTCCTCCAACCCTTACCTGGCGTTCGCTGCCCAGCTGATGGCCGGCATCGACGGCATCCGCAACCGCATCGAACCCCCGGCTCCCATCGACAAGGACCTCTACGAGCTCCCGGCCGAGGAAGCCAAGGACATCCCCAAGGCTCCGGGCACCCTCGAGGAGGCCCTGACGGCACTGGCTGCGGACAACGAGTTCCTGCAGGCCGGCGGCGTCTTCACCCAGGACCTGATCGACACCTGGATTGAGTACAAGTACGAGAACGAGATCAAGCCGCTCTCCCTGCGCCCGAACCCGTACGAGTTCGAGCTCTACTACGGCGTCTAGTAGCATCCGCGACTGAAGCGGGCATTGTCCGCGCACAGTCCGCAAGAAAAGGCCGGTCCCAGATCTCACGTCTGGGACCGGCCTTTTTGCTGTGCCCGGATCAGCCCGCTGTGCAGCCCTTCGAGACGGAACTCCTCCAGATCGAGTGTCCGACGGCGGCGCCCGGGTGAGTCAGCCAGCCCACCGGTTTCACGCCGGCTGCCAAGGGAATCACGGGCCCGGACGTGGAGCAGACCTTAATTGTCAGAGCCTACTGAAAGAGAGTTCCTATGGACGCTCTTAGAGTTCAGGACGCGGGGAACGGCAGTATCCCCGGGCTGCTTACCACCGCTGGCTCGCCTTTCGGGGGTTCGTCCAGGACCATGGGGTCCAAGCCCACCGAAGCGCCCGGAGCGGCTTAGGCCCGCGGAGTTGCCGAGGCTCCTGTCGCGGGCCAGGCTCGCGCAGCCACCGCAGCAAGTTCGGATCGGCCCGAGGCCGCCACGGCCGCGGAGGCTCTTAAAGTGGTGAGGGCGGCCGCCGCGGCCGGACCGGACGACCTGGCCCTGGCTGACGACGCCGCAGCCGCGGAGTATGCCGGCCAGGTCGAGGAGATCTCCCGGACTGTGGAGTACATGCAGAAACTCTCTGCCGGTGCCGTG
>DATFAE010000161.1:0-29974 GCA_035254945.1 Arthrobacter sp.
GTCGGCGCGTTCCGGAGCCTTGGGGGCTCCAGCGGACTTTGTAGCCATCAGCGAGGGGCTGATCGGCGATCCTTTGCTCATCGGACTCTTCCTTGTGGATCATCTGTTTTCTGCGGAAACTGCGGGAAATAAAAAAACCCCTCAGCCTGAAGGCTTTTCGAGGGGTTGCGCGTGACGGTTCGTTACCAGTCGGGCTAGCCAGCCACGCGCATGGTAAGGACGACGACGGTGCCGGCGGTAACGAATGAGATCATGCGTTCAGTTTTCCCTCTGCGTGAGATGCATGTCAACGACGACGGGGCGCATCTCACAATGTGGACGTCATTGTCCACGTGTTGATCCTATTACCGGAAGGATCCAACCGCAGCCTTACCGCTTTGGCGGCAGGCAGAAGACTCCTACCCAAGCGAGCGGCGCGGACGCCGCTCGCTTAGGGACCTCGGAGCTTCCTTGTTAAGCCCTGCCGCCTGAGCGATAGGGCTTAGGTTTGTTACCCGCAGTATGCGCCGGTTGAGGCGCTGTGCACCAGCTTGGCGTACTTGGCGAGCACACCTTTGGTGAACTTGGCCGGAAGCGGCTCCCAGCCAACCTTGCGGGCTTGCAGCTCGGCGTCGTCCACCAGCAGGTCGAAGCTGCGTGCAGCGATATCCACGCGGATCCGGTCACCGTCCTTGACGAAGGCGATGGGGCCACCGTCGACGGCTTCCGGTGCTACGTGGCCGATGCACAGGCCGGTGGTTCCGCCGGAGAAGCGGCCGTCGGTGAGGAGCAGGACGTCCTTGCCGAGGCCTGCACCCTTGATGGCGCCGGTGATGGCGAGCATCTCGCGCATGCCCGGGCCGCCCTTGGGTCCTTCGTAGCGGATGACGACGACGTCGCCGGCCTTGATTTCACCGTTGTCCAGCGCGTCCAGGGCGCCCTGTTCGCGCTCGAACACGCGGGCCGTGCCCTCGAAGACGTCGGCGTCGAAGCCGGCGCTTTTCACAACGGCACCTTCCGGTGCCATGGAACCGTGCAGGATGGTAATGCCGCCGGTCTTGTGGATCGGGTTGTCCAGGGCGCGCAGGATCTTGCCGTCGAGGTCCGGCGGGTTGATGGACGCAAGGTTCTCGGCCAGGGTCTTGCCGGTGACAGTGAGGCAGTCGCCGTGCAGCAGTCCGGCGTCGAGCAGTGCCTTCATGATGACCGGCACGCCGCCGATCTTGTCCACGTCCGTCATGACGTAGCGGCCGAAAGGCTTCAGGTCACCGAGGTGCGGGATCTTATCGCCGATGCGGTTGAAGTCATCGAGGGTGAGCTCGACCTCGGCTTCACGGGCGATCGCCAGCAGGTGCAGCACGGCGTTGGTTGATCCGCCGAAGGCCATGGTCACTGCAATGGCGTTCTCGAACGCCTTTTTGGTCATGATGTCCCGGGCGGTGATGCCCTTGCGCAGGAGGTTCACCACGGCTTCGCCGGACTTGCGGGCAAACTCGTCACGACGGCGGTCTGCCGAGGGCGGTGCAGCGGAGCCGGGCAGGGACATGCCGAGCGCTTCGCCGATGCAGGCCATGGTGTTGGCCGTGTACATGCCGCCGCAGGCGCCTTCGCCGGGGCAGATGGCTTTCTCGATGCGGTCAAGGTCCTCGCGGCTCATCTTGCCGGCAGCACAGGCGCCTACGGCCTCAAAGGCGTCAATGAGGGTGACTTCCTTTTCGGAGCCGTCCTCAAGCTTGACCCAGCCGGGCATGATGGAGCCGGCGTACAGGAAGACGCTGGCCAGGTCCAGGCGGGCCGCTGCCATCAGCATGCCGGGCAGGGACTTGTCACAGCCGGCCAGCAGGACCGAGCCGTCGATCCGCTCAGCCTGCATGACGGTTTCGACAGAGTCGGCGATGACTTCACGGGAAACCAGGGAGAAATGCATGCCTTCGTGGCCCATGGATATGCCGTCCGAGACGGAGATGGTGCCGAACTGCATGGGGAACCCGCCGCCTGCGTGGACGCCTTCCTTGGCGCCCTGGGCGAGCCGGTTCAGGGAAAGGTTGCAGGGAGTGATCTCGTTCCAGGAGCTCGCGACGCCGATCTGCGGCTTGGCGAAGTCGTCGTCCCCCATGCCGACCGCTCGGAACATGCCGCGCGCGGGGGCCGCGTGTATTCCGTCGGTGACGACCCGGCTGCGGGGCTTGATGTCAGGCTTGTTCTCGGTTGCTGTCTGGGTGTCCTCACTCATGCGTCAAAGTCTATGACTCAGATCAGGAGGCCAACGACACGGTCGGGTCCGTGAAGCTCAAATCCCTGAATATTTCGATCAAATAGTGGACAAGCGTCTTACATATTGAGACGGAGGGCCGGCCTGCCGGCCTTAACGTGTCAGAAATCACGCGGTCCGAGGCCGGCCGCCACCGACTCGGCTTCCTCCTGGAGCATGTCCAGCACCTTCCGGATCGTGGTCCGGGCGGCGATGTCTGGACGGGCCAGTGCCACGATGCTGCGGCGGGCTGTCACACCCACCAGAGGCCGGAGCACAAACCCCCTGCCCTGGTTGGCCGCAGCGGTGTACCGGGGAAGCAGCGCGAGGCCGTGTCCGGCGCTCACCAGCGCCTCAAGCACCCGCAGGTCCGGGAACAACTGGGCCCGGACTGCGGTGGAGCCGGCCTGCTTCTCAATCTGGCGCAGCACGGCGTCGAAGGGGAAGCCCTCCGGCACCCCCATCCAGGGGTAGCCCACCACGTCCCGGGCAGTCAGCCGGGGTTTCGATGCCAGGGCATGGCCTGACTGCATGGCAACGTCCAAGGGTTCATTGAGCAGCGGGACCACGACCAGGCCGTGCGAGGAAAACACGTCCGGGCCATCCACGCTGTGCGCCAGGACGATGTCATAATCGGCGGCGAGGCCGGCGAACCCGTCCACTCCAGGGTCCTCGAAGTGGGCCTCGAAATGAAGGCCGTCTATGGCCTTGACGCGGTGCAGGAGTCCCGGCAGGAACATCTCCGCTGCGCTGGGGAAGAAAGCAGCCCGCACATGGGCCTGCCAGCCGTGCCGGTAGGTGTCGATGGTCGCCTCGGCCCTCGCCATGGCCGTTGACACGTCCGCGGCGGCGGACGCCATGGCAAGGCCGGCTTCGGTCAGCCTGACTCCCCTGCCGGCCTTCACGACCAGGACGACTCCAAGCTCGTCCTGCAGCGTCTTGAGCTGCTGGGACACGGCCGAGGGCGTGACGTGCATGGCTTCGGCGGTTGCACCCACCGAGCCCCGGTCGGCAAGTTCGCGCAGAATCCGCAGCCGCTTGAAGTCCATGTAGTGAGGCTACTGGACGGCGGGGTCGTTGTTCGGGCCGCCTTCAGTGTCCGCGTTCGCCCGGTCCCTGGCCACGACCTAGACAGTGCCGTTTATACCGACGTACGGTCAGGGAACGGCAACCCTGCCATCCGGACTGAAGGGCCCTGATATGGATTTTGTCTTCTGGATCATTCTGATCGTGCTGATCGTCGGTGCCGTCTGGTGGCTGCTGAACCGCGGCAGCTCCACCAAATCCACCGGTGACGACGCTGGGGCCGGGGCCGCTCCGGCGCAGGGCAACCGGGCGGAGGGCGCACTGTCAGGCGGCAGTGCCGCCGCTTCCGCGGAAGCCGCGGGCACCACCGGGATCGCCACGGCGGCAGGCTTCGGAGCGCCCGCAGAGCCAGTTCCACCCACGACGTCGGACGACCTTTCCGGGGCTGCCGGACCATCCGGTGACCGACAGGTTGCCGAACAGGATTCCCCGGTGCAGGAGCGGACGGAATCCGAAGCTGCCCCGGCCCCTTCGGAGACCACGGCTCCGGCGGAGACGGTGGCAGCGCCGGCCTGGCCGGATGCCCGGAATGCTGACGACGTGGCAAGGAAGCCCGCTGCCGCCCAGGTGACGGACGAACAGGCTGAGTGGGAGACCCAATGGTCTGAAGCCAGCGGATCACCCGCTCCCCATGCTGCGGCCGCCACCGCGGACACCGTTGCGGCTGATACCGGCAAACCCGGCCAGGCCGCCCCGGTCCATCATCCCGAGTACACGGCGCCGCACTCCCCCACACTGCCGGGAGCGGAATCGGCGGCGGCCGAGGTTGTGTTCGACGAGCCGGCTGTCGCCGAACCAGCCGAGTCAAACGCAGCCGGATCCAGCCCGGTCGAAGCCGGCCCGGTGGACTTCGAACCAGTCCCCGAACCTGTCGGCCACCTGGCGGCCGACCGCCCCTATGGCGAGGGGTCGGCCTCGCCGGCGCCGGACGGCAGTGGCCCCGCCGACTTCACGGTGAAGGGTGACGCCGGCTCCATGGTCTATTACGAAGAGGGGCACCCGGAGTATGAGCAGACCCGCGCAGGAGTCTGGTTCGAATCAGCCGCCCACGCCGAAGCCGCCGGATTCCGCGCCCCACGGCGGACCCGGCTCCAGTAGGTCCAGGCCGCGGAAGACCGCCGCCGTCTGGGCGTTCTGCCTCGGCCTGCTTCTTGCGGCCTGCACAGGTGACACCAAGGGGCCGCCCACGGGCAGCAGCACAAGCGTAGGAGCGGCAGGCGCCACCGGAACGCCCGCCGTGGTGGAGCAGCTGGACCTCGGACTGCAGATCCCCTGGGCCGCGGTGTTCCTGCCAGAGGGAACCGCTGTCATTTCCGAGCGGGACTCCGGCCTGCTCAAGGCAGTCCGCGGCGGCCGGTCCGCCACCATCGGCAAGGTCCCCGGCGTGGTTCCCGGCGGTGAGGGCGGCTTGCTCGGGCTCGCACTCTCCCCTGCATTCGAGTCCGACCATCTCCTCTACTTCTATTTCACGTCCGGGCGGGACAACCGGATTGCCCGGGCCGTCCTTACCGAAGGCGGAGACGGGGAACTCAGCGTTGGCTCTCCGGAGGTCATCTTCACCGGCATCCCGAACGCCTCCACGCACAACGGCGGCAGGATCCGCTTCGGACCTGACGGCCTGCTCTATGTGGGGACCGGCGATTCACAGCGCCGGGAGCAGCCGCAGGACCCGAACGCGTTGGGCGGAAAGATCCTGAGACTGACGCCCGAGGGCCGCCCGGCGCCCGGCAACCCCTTCGGCAATGCCGTCTACAGTCTTGGCCACCGGAACGTCCAGGGATTGGCGTGGGACAGCGCGGGGCGGCTTTGGGCGAGCGAATTCGGCCCGGACGTCAACGACGAGCTAAATCTGATCCTCCCGGGCGCCAACTATGGCTGGCCCCAGGTCACCGGGGCACCGCACCGTGAGGGATTCCAGGACGCCAAGGTGGTGTGGCCGTCCACCGCGGAGTCCTCGCCGAGCGGTCTGGAGATTGTTGGTTCGACGGCGTACCTCGGGGCGCTCCGCGGACAGAGACTGTGGACGGTTCCACTGGACGGTGAGGAAGCCGGCGATCCTGTGGCTTATTTCACACGGGAATATGGCCGGATCCGTGATGTCATCCAGGCTCCGGACGGCCGCTTTTGGTTGCTCACAAACAACGAAAACCCTGATTTTGTGCTGGTTTTTGACCCTTCGGGATGAGACTGGCCGCCACCCTCAGTCCCGATTTCACATGGGCCGGAAGTTCGTGTAGAGTTTCATGTCGTTGCGGAGATCAACCGGGAAATAAAAGCCCCGGGGAGATCAAAACAAGAGATGCACCTCTAGCTCAATTGGCAGAGCAATTGACTCTTAATCAATGGGTTCCGGGTTCAAGTCCCGGGGGGTGCACCAAGGAAACCCCGTCTTCATGGCCACAAGCCAGGAAGACGGGGTTTTGCTTTGCCCGGACCACGGATGCAGGGGGGATCAGGGTGTGCGAGCATTGCGAGCGCGTAGTACTTGCGGGCGGTGTTACGTGCAGGTGTCCAGGATCCCGGCGATCGCCTCATGCTCGGCGGGGGTGACCCATAGCTGGTACTTCGCCTTCACGGATGTCTGGCGGGCCACATATTCGCAGCGGAATGCCTTGTTCGGCGGGAGCCAGGTGGCAGCATCCCTATCGCCCTTGGCGCCGTTGGTGGGGCCGTCTGCGGCCATGAGGTTCAGCGGATCGTTGGCCATCTGCCTGCGCTGGTCGGCGCTGAGCTGCTGGGCGCCTTTCTGCCACGCGTCCGACAGGGGGACGATGTGGTCGATCTGGACCGTTGAGCTGGTGGCGTTGCCACGGACGAAGTTGATGGTGGTTCCGGTGTAGGGGTCGGCCAGCGTACCTGTCGCGACGACGCAGTTCCGTGTTCCCGGCTTGAAGGTCTCGCCCTCAAGGTCCCTGGCAAGGATGTCGTTGCGGGTATCGCAGCCGTTGCGGTCCACGTCGGCCCACGCGGGACCGAACTCCTCCCGGCTGTAACCCGTCTTCGGGGCACGGCCCTTCACGGGGATGCTCTCCAGCTGGGTGATGGCTGCCGCTGCGTCGGTTTCGGCGATCCCTGGTCCGGCGTGGGCGAGGGCGTCGCAGCCGGCCAGGGAACCTGAAAGGAGCAGGCAGGCAAGGAGCGTCAGGGTACGTGGGGCGGCGGAGCGGTGGTTCAACAAATTCCTTAAAGAAAAATGCGCAACCACTGAGGAACCAGTGATTGCGCCTGCAGGGCGATGAGGCAGTTACCCCACCGGAGAGCCATCTGCCAGGGCCTTGGCTTCAGGAGAAGCAAACTGGCTGGCGAGCTCGCGGACCACAGCCTGCAGCTCCTGCCGCAGAACGTCAGGATCAATGGATGCGGCCGCAAGGACCGAACGCTCCATCTCCACTGCCGCGGTCACTGCCTCGCGTCCACGGTCCGTGAGGGAGACAACGTGGCTCCGGCGGTCCGAGGTGCTGCGGACCCGGGCGATATGTCCGTGGGTTTCCAGCCGGCTGAGCGTCTTGCCCATGGTCTGCGCCTGGACGCGGACATATTGGGCCAGCTGCGCCTGGGTCATGGGGCCCTGGGCTGCGAGAACTTCGATCGCGATAACGCCGGCGTGGGTCAATCCGATGGCGCCGAGTTTTTCGTTCCACGAGTGTTCTACGAGACGGGCCGCAGTGGAAAGCAGGCGCCCAGTGGGCCAGTGATCCATATCAGGCATACCAGCAGTATAGCCAAGTGCCGATTCGCCCCGGTCCGGCGCGCTTACTAAGCTGGGATGTCCCGCCTTCAACAAGGAGATTAACTGTGGCTGACAGACTCGCGACCGGCACGGAAGCACCCGCCTTCACTTTGAAGGACTCGCACGGAAAGGACGTCAGCCTGTCCTCCACCCGGGGGCGCAACACCATTGTGTACTTCTATCCGGCCGCGTCCACTCCTGGCTGCACCAAGGAAGCGTGCGACTTCCGCGACAGCCTGGCCTCGCTGCAGGCGGCCGGTTATGAAGTGCTGGGCATCTCCCCCGACTCCGTGGCGAAGCTGGCTAAATTCGCGGCCGCAGAGGGCCTAAGCTTCCCCCTCCTCTCGGATGAGGACCACGCCGTGGCTGAGGCCTACGGTGCCTGGGGGGACAAGAAAAACTACGGGAAGACCTACCAGGGGCTGATCCGCTCAACCATCGTGGTGGACCCTGACGGCAAAGTGGCCCTGGCGCAGTACAACGTCCGGGCAACCGGGCATGTGGCAAAGCTGCGCCGTGACCTCAAGCTTGATTCCTAAGGCTTCGGACGGCTGACCGGAGCTGCAGCCGGCCGGCGCTACAATGGAACCTGGCATCCGCAGTCGTACTTTTTGCGGGGGCAGCCAAGCGCGAGTGGTGAAATTGGCAGACACGCAGGATTTAGGTTCCTGTGCCTTCGGGCGTGGGGGTTCAAGTCCCCCCTTGCGCACAGTTGAACATACGGAACCCGGGCCACATCGGCCCGGGTTCCGTCGTTTCCGGATGCCCTCGTTTGCCCGCTCTGAAAAAACTCCTTGAAATCCACCCATCCGCTTCGGGGCAGCGCCCGAATACACAGTGAGACACCGGCCAAGGCAGGTGCCCACCAAGTCGGAAAACGCCTCAAGCGGCTGGCAAACTGCCCGCAGCAGGCAATGATCGGCCCTAACAAGGAGAATCGAAATGCAGTCAATGAAGCGCACAACTTTCACCGTCGCAGGTGTTGCAGCTGCAGCCCTGCTCAGCCTGACCGCTTGCGGCGGCTCGGCCACCACGGCGACCTCTTCGTCAGCACCGGCCTCCACGCCTTCCTCCTCCAGCATGGCACCGTCACCGTCGGCCAGCTCCGCTGCCCCGATGGATCCGGCCGCAAACCTGGTTGGCGCCGGCTGTGCAGGCTACGCCGAGAAGGTTCCCACGGGCGCTGGCTCGGTGGCAGGGATGGCCCTTGATCCGGTGGCAGTAGCGGCTTCGAACAACCCGATCCTCACCACCCTGACCGCGGCCGTCTCCGGCAAGCTGAACCCCAAGGTTGACCTGGTGGATACGCTCAACGGCAGCGAGTTCACAGTCTTCGCACCGGTCGACGACGCCTTCGCCAAGATCGACGCCGCCACCATTGAAACGCTCAAGACGGACGACGCCCTGCTGAGCAAGATCCTGACCTACCATGTGGTCCCCGGCCAGATCACCCCGGACAAGATCGCCGGCACCCACGCCACGGTCCAGGGCGGCTCCGTGACAGTCACGGGCAGCGGGGACGCCCTTATGGTTGACGGCGCCAGCGTGATCTGCGGCGGCGTCCAGACGGCTAACGCCACCGTCTACCTGATCGACTCGGTGCTGATGCCCAAGTAACCGTGGGCACCGGTAACACCGGGCACCCCTGGTGCCGCCCGGCTTGACTCCCCCGGCGGCCCCACCAGCTGGGGCCCGGCCTGCAAAGGCCGGGCCCCAGCCGCGTCCCCGGGAACATCCTGGTCCGTCAATTAGACTGGGCTGGGGCCCGCGACCGCGGAGCCGGCCAGCAGCCCAGAGGTGATCAACGAGTGCCCAGCAGTACATCGCGACGAACGGTGGTCAAGACCGGTGCCGTTTTCCTGGCGTTGGCAGTGACATCCTGCACCGGAGTTCCGGCACCTTCCCCGGCATCCCCTACCACCACGACGCCGTCGACAGGCGCCGGGCCCACGGCCACCTTCAGGTTCGGGACGGCCTCCCAGCCGCTCGGACTCGACCCCGCGCTGTCCAACGATGTGGAAAGTTACCGGATCACGCGGCAGATCCTCGAAGGCCTGGTGGGAGTAGACCAGACAACAGGCAAGCCCACGCCGCTGCTGGCCACCGAATGGTCCGAATCCGACGAAGGCCGCTCCTACACGTTCAAACTCCGCAGCGGAGTCACTTTCCAGGACGGTACCCCCTTCAACGCCGACGCCGTCTGTGCCAACTTCAACCGCTGGTTCGCCTTCCCGGAGGCGCTGCGGCAGCAGGCCCCGGGGAGCTCATTCAAGGGCGTGTTCAAAGCCCACTCCGACCAGGCACCGCTCTCCATCTTCAAGAGCTGCACCGCCCTTTCGGCTGACACGGTGCGGATCGACCTCACACAGCGTTTCACCGCCTTCCTGCAGGCCCTGACCCTGCCCGCTTTCGCCATGGCGTCGCCCACGGCGCTGGCCGCGGGAACTGCCGATGTCCTGGACAGGGAACGGGGCGGGCAGCGGCTCTCCGCCTTTGCCACCAGCCCTGTGGGCACCGGCCCCTTCAGCTTCGGCGCGTGGGACGAAACGAGCGTCACGCTGGTCAGCAACAAAACCTACTGGGGTGAGCGCGGGCAAATCGCGACCATCAACTTCCTGACCTATGACCACCCCCAGGCCCGGCTGCAGGCGCTCCTCGACGGCAAAATCGACGCCTACGACGCCGTCACGGTGGGAAACTTCGACCAACTGGTCAAACGCGGCATGCAGATTGTGCAGCGGGACCCGTTCTCCGTCATGTACCTCGGCATGAACCAGGAAGTCGCGGCCCTCCAGGACCTGAAAGTGCGGCAGGCGATCGAAATGGCGATCGACAAGGACACCCTGATCCGCAAATTCTTCATTGACAACACCGCCCAGGCTTCCCAGTTCGTGCCGCCAAAGATCAGCGGCTTCAACAACGAGGCACCATCGCTGGGCCACGACCAGGCCAAGGCGAAGGCCTACCTCGAAGAGTCCGGCTACGACGGCGAAGAACTGAAGTTCTACTATCCGTTGAACGCCACCCGGCCGTACCTTCCCACCCCTGAAAAGGTCTATGCCGAGATCAGCCGGCAGCTGACCGCCGTCGGCCTGAACATCAAGCCCGTCCCGGTTGACTGGTCCGACGGGTACCTTCAGAAAGTCCAGTCCCCGGGCGACCACGCCCTCCACCTGCTCGGCTGGAACGGCGCCTACGCTGACGCCGACAACTTTGTGGGCCCGCTGTTCGGCGAGAAGAACGGTGAATTCGGCTACCAGGACCCCCAGGTCTTCTCGAAGATCAACCGGGCCCGCAGCATGCCGGAGGGACAGGAGCGTGATGAGCAATATCACACCATCAATGTCCAGATCGCCGCCTCGGTTCCGGCCGTGCCCATTGCGTTTCCCATCTCCGCGCTGGCCCTCTCGGACCGGGTAGCCAGCTACCCTGCCTCCCCGGTCTTAAATGAAGTTTTCACCAAGGTCCAGCTGAAGCCTTGACGGGCCCGCCCAATTTCAGTAAGAGGGTCACGCAGGGATATTCTGTGACAGCCAGAGCCGCTGCTATCGGAGACTCACTGTGACTTTTATTTCCAAGACCAAACATGCCGACGTCGTCCTGATCGGCGGCGGCATCATGAGCGCCACCCTGGGGGCGTTCATCAAGCAGCTCGAACCCAACTGGACCATCTCCCTCTTCGAGCGGCTGGACGAGCCCGGACTGGAAAGCTCCGGTCCGTGGAACAACGCCGGAACCGGGCACGCCGCACTCTGCGAGCTCAACTACTCCCCCGCAGCCAAAGACGGCTCGGTGGACCCCACCAAGGCGCTGCTCATCAATGAACAGTTCCAGCTGTCCCGGCAGTTCTGGTCCCACCTGGTGGAGCAGTCCCTGATCGGTTCGCCCAAGGGCTTCATCAACACTGTCCCGCACATGAGCTTCGTCATTGGCGAGGACAACACGAAGTTCCTGCGCACGCGGTACGAGGCACTGAAGCCCCATCCGCTGTTCCGCAGCATGGAGTACTCCGAGGACCACGGCCAGATCGCCAAATGGGCTCCCCTGATCGTCAAGGGCCGCGACCCGAAGCAGCGGATCGCCGCAACGCGGGCCGCCGAAGGCACCGACGTCGACTTTGGGGCACTGACCCGCGAGCTGACCACCTACCTCGGGAACAACGGCGTCGAAATCAATTACGGCCATGACGTGACGGGCATTTCCAAGGCGTCCGACGGCGGCTGGGACCTTTCGCTGAAGTACCCGGCATCCGGGGAACACAGCAGGATCCACGCCAAGTTTGTGTTTGTGGGAGCCGGCGGCGGCGCCCTGCACCTGCTGCAGGCCTCGGGAATTCCGGAAAGCAAGGGCTTCGGCGGCTTCCCGGTCTCCGGGCAGTTCTTCCGCTGCACCGACGAGACCCTCGCAGCCCAGCACAGCGCCAAGGTGTACGGCCAGGCCTCTGTGGGCGCACCGCCCATGTCCGTGCCGCACCTGGACACCCGCTACGTCAACGGCAAGCGCTCCCTGCTGTTCGGCCCCTACGCGGGTTTCTCCACAAACTTCCTGAAGAACGGCTCCTACCTGGACCTGCCAATGTCGATCCGGCCCAGCAACATCATTCCGATGCTGGCCGTTGCCAAGGACAACATGGACCTCACGGCCTACCTCGTGAAGGAGGTCGCCAAGCGCCACGGCGACAAGGTGGAGGCGCTCCGCGAGTACTACCCGGAAGCCAAGGACGGCGACTGGGAACTGATCACCGCCGGCCAGCGTGTACAGATCATCAAGAAGGACCCGAAGAAGGGCGGCGTGCTGCAGTTCGGCACGGAAGTCATCGCCGGCCGTGACGGCTCCATCGGCGCGCTCCTGGGTGCCTCCCCCGGAGCCTCCACCGCGGTGCCGATCATGATCGAACTGCTGCAGAAGTCCTTCCCGAAGAACTTCAAGGGCTGGCAGGGGAAGCTCAAGGACATGATGCCCGGCTACGGAACCAAGCTGGACACCAATCCGGAGCTCGCCGCGGAACTTGAGAAGGCAACCGCCAGGGCTCTCCAGCTGGAGAGCGTTTCCGCGGCCCGCTGACCCTGTTGGGGTCGGCGGGCAGCAGTTCGTATCCGCACCCGTCCGCCAACCCCCTCAGGAGACCATGCGATGTTCCGGCTGGCACAACTTTCACTGGCAAACCGGGCACTGATCGCCCTCATCACTGTCTTCGCGTCGGTGTTCGGGGTGATCACCATGACGTCCCTGAAGCAGGAACTGATCCCGTCCATCGAGTTCCCCCAGATCACTGTGCTGTCTGCGATGCCCGGAGCCTCTCCGGAGGTGGTGGACAAGCAGGTCAGTGAGCCGCTGGAGAAGGCGCTGAACGGCGTCGAAGGCCTGGAATCGACGTCGTCAACATCCCGGACGGGTGTCTCGCAGATCTCGATGACGTTCACGTACGGCTCCAACCTGGACCGTGCGCGGAACCAGATCGACCGCGCCATCTCCAACGCCAAACGCCAACTCCCGGAGGACGTCCAGCCGCAGGCGATCGCCGGCAGCATCAGCGATTTCCCCATCCTGTTCCTGGCGGTCTCCTCGGATAAATCCCTGAGCGAGCTTAATGCCGACCTGCAGCGGCTCAGCATCCCCAGGCTGCAGAAGATCGACGGCGTCCGCAGCGCCGATGTGACCGGCGGCGCCTCCCAGCACATCGAGATCCTGCCGCGGACGGACGCCATGGCATCCAGCGGGGCAACCATCACCGCAATCCGCGACGCCCTGTCCAACAACGGGGCGCTGATCCCGGCCGGAACCATCGAAGAGCAGGGAAAAACCCTCTCGCTCCAAATCGGCAGCCCGGTGGACTCCCTCGACGCCGTCAGGGCCCTGCCGGTCGCCGGCACGAAGGCCCCTGCCACCATCGGCTCCGTGGCCGACGTGTCGCTCAAGGACGATGACCGCACGTCCATCACCCGCACGGACGGCAAGGAAACGCTGGCAGTTTCCATCACCAAAAAGCCGGAGGGTGACACCGTCGCCATCTCCCATGCTGTGGCCGGCATCATCGGAGACCTCGAAGCCGAGCTGGGCGCCAACGCCAAACTCACGCCGGTCTTCGACCAGGCGCCGTTCATTGAGAAGTCCATCAAGGACCTGACCACCGAGGGCCTGCTGGGCCTGGGCTTCGCTGTCGCGGTGATCCTGGTGTTCCTGATGTCCGCCCGTTCCACCCTGGTGACGGCGGTGTCCATCCCGTTGTCACTCCTCATCACCTTCATCGGGCTGACGGCTACCGGCTACTCACTGAACATCCTGACGCTGGGTGCGCTGACCATCGCGATCGGCCGCGTGGTGGACGACTCCATCGTGGTGATCGAAAACATCAAGCGGCACCTCGCCTACGGTGAGGACAAGGTCACCGCCATCCTGACGGCCATCCGGGAAGTTGCCGGAGCCATCACCGCCTCCACCCTGACCACGGTTGCGGTCTTCCTGCCGATCGCTTTCGTGGGGGAACTTGCCGGCGAGCTCTTCCGCCCGTTCGCCCTCACGGTCACCATGGCACTGCTGGCATCCCTGCTGGTGTCGCTGACCATCGTTCCCGTACTGGCCTATTGGTTCCTGAAGTCCCCGTCGGTCTCAGCTTCAGGGTCCGCTGCCGCACGCGAGGCCGCCGCGGCCGTGCGGGCCAAGGCGCAGGAAGCCGAGCAGAAGAGCCGGCTGCAGCGCGGCTACCTGCCCATCCTGACCAAGACCCAGAAGCATCCGGTGATGACCCTTGTCGCCGCCGGGCTGGTGCTGGTCGCCACCGGCGCCATGACCCCGCTGCTGGCTACCGATCTGCTGGGCCAGTCCGGACAGAACAGCCTCACTGTGCGCCAGGTCCTGCCGGGCGGCACCAGCCTGGCGGAGACCAGCGCCGCCGCCGTCCGGGTGGAAGGCGTGCTGCGCGGCATCGACGGCATCAAAACTGTGCAGGTCACCTCCGGCAACGCCCAGGCCGGATTCGCCGCACTGGTCTCCTCCGGAGCTTCCAACTCCACCTTCACCGTGGTCACGGATGAGAAGGCGGACCAGGCTGCGCTGCAGGAGACCGTCCGCACCGAACTGTCCGGCATCCCCGACGCCGGCAAGATCTCCGTGGGCACGCAACAGGGTGGCTTCGGCACCTCGTCCACGGTGGACATCACCCTGCGGGCCGCCACGTCCGCCGATCTCCGCACCGCGAGCGACGCGATGGTGGAGGCCATGAGCGGCGTGCCGGGCGCCAGCGAGGTGGCCACCAACCTGGCGGCCAGCCAGAACGTGGTCCAGGTCAAGGTTGACCGCGCCAAGGCGGTGGCCGCCGGGCTTAACGAGCAGCAGGTCGCCGGAGTGCTCGCCTCCACGGTCAGTGCGGTCCCGGCAGGGACCGTGCGGATCGAAACAGACGACTTCCCCGTGCTGATCGGCGAGGGAACCCGTTTCACCAGCGTCGAGGCCGTGCGCAACTTCCCGCTCCCCGGGGGACGGTCCACCCTGGGCAGCATCGCCTCCGTCGAGCAGGTGGAGATCCCCATCTCCATCACCGCCAGCAACGGGCAACGCACGGCGAAAGTCTCGCTCACGCCGTCGGGCTCCAATCTTGGCGCGGTGAGCGCCGAAGTCCAGTCCCGCCTGGACGGCGTCCAGCTGCCCGCCGGGGTCACGGCCACCCTGGGCGGGGCCACCACCCAGCAGGCGGAGTCCTTCCGGCAGCTGGGGCTGGCCCTGCTGGCAGCCATCGCCATTGTGTATGTGATCATGGTTGCCACCTTCAAGTCCCTGGTCCAGCCGCTGATCCTGCTTGTTTCCGTCCCGTTCGCCGCCACGGGAGCCGTCGCGCTGCTGCTGGTGACCGGCGTGCCGCTGGGCCTGCCGTCGCTGATCGGGATGCTCATGCTTGTGGGCATCGTGGTGACCAATGCCATCGTGCTGATCGACCTCATCAACCAGTACCGGAAGCCCGGCGACGGCAGCCCGGGGATATCGGTGGCCGATGCCATCACGCACGGCGCCCGCCAGCGCCTGCGGCCAATCCTCATGACGGCACTGGCCACGGTGTTCGCGCTGACACCCATGGCCCTGGGCCTGACCGGGGGCGGTGGATTCATTTCCCAGCCGCTCGCCGTCGTGGTGATCGGCGGGCTGGTTTCCTCCACCGCCCTCACTCTGGTCCTGGTTCCGGTTCTTTACCGGCTGGTGGAGGGGCGCCGGGAGAAGAAGGCGCTGCTCCGGGCGCTGCACGAGCGCCCGGAACTGGGACCCGCCAACGACGTCGACGATGAGTTCCGCGACTGGACCACCGGGATGGTTCCCAAAGTCAGTGGCCGGCGCGCAGCTCCGGGAGACCCTGCCTAACCTCCCTTTTTAGCGGGAATATTCCTGCCCATGAAGCGTTGTATCCGTCGATAGATGCATATGCATCTATCGGGTATAGTGGTGTTAAGCCACCACGGACACCAGAACGGAAGGCACATCATGCAGATCGGCGTATTCAGCGTCAGCGACATCACCACTGACCCCACCACGGGACAGACCCCCACGGAGAACGAGCGGATCAAGGCCTCCGTGGCGATCGCCAAAAAAGTCGAGGAAATCGGTATGGATGTCTACGCCATCGGCGAGCACCACAACCGCCCGTTCTTCTCCTCCTCCCCCACCACCACCCTCGCCTACATCGCGGCACAGACCGAACGGATCACGCTGTCCACTGCCACGACGCTGATCACCACGAATGATCCGGTGAAGATTGCCGAGGACTTCGCCATGCTCCAGCACCTGGCCGACGGCCGCGTGGACCTGGTCCTGGGCCGCGGCAACACCGCTCCTGTCTACCCGTGGTTCGGCAAGAACATCCAGGACGGCGTGGAACTGGCCATCGAGAACTACAGCCTGCTGCGCCGGCTCTGGGACGAGGACACGGTGAACTGGTCCGGCAAGTTCCGGACCCCGCTGCAGAACTTCACCTCCACGCCGCGCCCGCTCGACGGCGTCGCCCCCTTCGTGTGGCACGGTTCCATCCGCACGCCGCAGATCGCCGAGGTGGCCGCGTACTACGGTGACGGTTTCTTCGCGAACAACATCTTCTGGCCCAAGGAGCACTACCAGCAGCTGATCGGGCTCTACCGCGAACGCTACGAGCACTACGGCCACGGCAAGGCGGACCAGGCGATCGTTGGGCTCGGCGGCCAGTTCTTCATGCGCAAGAACTCCCAGGACGCCGTCAAGGAGTTCCGGCCGTACTTCGACAACGCGCCGGTCTATGGCCACGGTCCGTCCCTTGAGGACTTCACCTCGCAGACCCCGCTCACCGTGGGCAGCCCGCAGGAAGTGATCGAAAAAACCCTGACGTTCCGGGAGTACTTCGGTGACTACCAGCGCCAGCTGTTCCTGATCGACCATGCCGGCCTGCCGTTGAAGACGGTGCTCGAACAGCTTGATCTTTTCGGCGAGGAAGTCCTGCCGGTCCTGCGCAAGGAGTACGCGGCCCTCAAGCCCGCCCATGTCCCCGAACCGCCCACGCACGCCGGCCGGGTCGCCGCGCTGATGGCTGCGCAGAGCGCCGAGACAACCCCGTCGGAGGCGTGATGGCCGCCGAGGGCGAATCTCCGGTCAGGCTCGCCGCTGAAACCTGGGAGTCCCTGTTCCGGGCCCAGGTGGCGGTGATGCGCAAGCTCCAGTCGGGGCCTGCCTTCAGGAAGGTGGCGCTGAACGAGTATGACGTCCTGTTCACGCTTTCCCGCTGTCCGTCAGGCTGGCTGCGGCTTAACGAACTCAACGACAATGTCCTGTTGAGCCAGTCCAGCCTCAGCAGGCTGGTGGAGCGGCTCGAAAAACGGGGGCTGGTGGAGCGGATGCAGGCCCCCGACGACGGCCGCGGTGTGCTTTTGAAGCTGACCGACGCAGGTGCCGAGCTGCAGAAGGACATCGGGCGTGAACACGTCCGGGATATCTCCGGGCTCCTGGGTCCGGCCCTGACGGCGGCCGAGCAAAGGGAACTCAGGCGGCTCACCGAGAAGCTGCGGCATTCCGTGGGCGCACGCCACTGAGCGGTGCTTCCGTGGCCCGCCGTCCGGCGGCGGGGTCCTGGCCGTTCGGCGTCCGGGGTCCAGGCTAGCGCAACACCACAAGCGTGGCCGGGTCCTCCATGGGCAGGCTGCCGTTCACGACGGCGGTGACGTGCATCTGGTTCAGGGTGAGGCTTCCGCCCACGGTGGAGAGGAAGGCCGTGTCGGCGGAGTCGCGGCCGGCCGTGATCCTGAGCATCGACTCCCGCGGGGCAAGCCCCGTGGGGTCGATGACGTGCCAGGCTCCATTGATGTGGCCCTCGGCCACGGCATGGAAGTCCATTGGGCTCAATCCCGGCGCGTAGACGGCCGTCAGCCGCGCGGGGATGTCCTTGGACCGGAGCAGCGCGATGGCAAGGTGGGCAAAGTCGCGGCAGACGCCGCGGCGGTGCAGGAGGGTCTCCACCGCACCGTCGGTCCCGCGGGACGATCCGCTGATGTATCGCAGTTCGCCGTAGACCCAGTTCCGCACGGCCTGCAGCAGCTCCTCGCCGTGGAGTCCGCCGAATTCGGCGTAGGCGGTGGGCAGGAGCCGGTCCGACTCGGCGTACCGGCTGGGGCGGACGTAGCGGATGAGGTCCGCCAGCGGCGCCTCCTCGGGGGTGGCCTGCCCACCTACGGTCGCCGAATATTCAACGGTCACCTCGGCCGGGTCCGGGAACTCCATGTAGTGGATCCTGCCGCCATGGTGGTCGGACAGCTCGGTCAGCGGAACGTCCGCGCCCTCCACCGTGACTGACAGGGATTCCTCGAACGAGGAGTAGCCGGGGTTCCTGGCCACGGCAATGGCAAGCGCCACCTTGGTGTCGGCTACGGTCCTGAAAACCAGGCGTGCGGAAACAGAGCGGTCCATGGATCTCCGGGGTGTGAGGAAGCGGCTTGGCAGTCTCAGCTCGGGCCCGGCGGGGTGGGCCGGCAGCAGGACTAGTTTTTGATCTCCAGAGACATTAGCATCCGTTGGACGTTGGCGAATTCAGTGCCCTCATCCACGTATTTCGCCGCCTGGCCGAGCGTGTCAAATGCCTTGGCCGGAGCCACCTTTTCGTCCGGCGCGAACGCCTTGAGCACCGGCAGGTCACCGAAGGAATAGTCGCCCTTGCCCGCCGGACCGCGGACCACGTTGCGCAGTTCGCACGCCTGGCCGTCGGCGCCGCCCACGATGTTCGTGATGCCGAAGGAGCCAAAGTACCGGTAGCCCTGGATCACCCTGAACACGACGTGCGGGGCGATGGTCCCCTCACCTGCCAGCGAAGGGAGATCCACGGGCACGCTGCTGACGACTGTGTAGGGCCGGCGCGCCGCTTCCGGACACTCCGAAGCCGACGGCGGAAGTCCCGTCCGCAGGACAGCGATGACGGTGCCGTCCGGCTTTTTCACCTCGACCTTCAGCGCACCGGCCAGGGTCCCCTCCTCAGGGGACACCGACTGGGCGATCCATTCCTCGGGCAGGTCGAAGCTCACTGTTTTACCGGGATCCGAGAAGGTCTTCCACACCGCTGAAGTGGCCCCCGCACCCGGCGTTTGGGTACCGGCGGCTTCAGACGCCGTCGCATCGGCCGATGTGGTTCCGGTAGCCGTCGGAACTGCCGGTGACGGAGTGGCATCGGGCTGCGCTGTCCAGGAGGGCTGAGCCGGTCCCGGTGCACTGCACCCGGCGGCCAGGCCTCCGCACACCAGCACCGCCAACATCCGAAACCCATACACTGTCGTCTTGCGCGTCATGCAGCCAGCGTAGCGCCGGGTGCCGCCGTCGCGATGTAAGCGCGCTCCGAGGGACTAGGCTGGTGGCTATGGCGGAAGAGCAGCATGGCGTGGCGGAAGACAGCCTGGCGGACATCTCCGCCATTGACATTGCGGATTGGCGCCTGCGGACGTTCGCGCTGTACGAGACTGTCCGGAAAATTTCGGTGGAAAGCCCCGCAGAGGCCCATTCCTATTGGCGGCACGAGCGCGACCGGATGTTCGCCACCCATCCGGCGTCCGCACTGACCACCGAGGCCAAGGCGCGCTTTTCCGGACTCAGGACAGCTGACTACGATCCCATCTACCGCTTCCATGTGCCACTGACCAAGGAAGGTGCCGGACGGGAAATGTCGGTGGAAACCGCGACGGACGGCGTGGTCAATTTTGTCCGTCTGGGCACGTTCGACCTGCCGGAGATGGGGCAACTCGCCGTCTGGAAGCTTCACGGGTACGGCGGCGGCATCTTTGTTCCGTTCCGGGACGCGACGGCCGGGCAGCCGGGCGGCAGCTACGGTGCGGGGCGCTACCTGATCGACACCATCAAGGGCGCCTTCCACGGTGTGCACGGGACCGGACCCGGCGCCGAATTCGTCCTTGACTTCAACTTCGCGTACAACCCCTCCTGCGCCTACAACGAGGCCTGGGCATGCCCGCTGCCCGGCCCCTCGAACCGCCTGGCCGTCGAGATCCCTGCCGGCGAACTGTACTGACCCGATGCGCCAGGCCTCGCCGGCCCGGCACGATTCCAAAGGATTTCCGATGACCTCCCCGCTCCGCCTTGCCCGTGTCCGTCCGGTTTCGCCCGCATCGCCGGCGGAACAGTTCTTTGTAGCCAACAGTGCTGCCGACTTCGCCGGTCCGGCCGGCACAGTATGGACAGTGGTGGACACACCCTTCCCCGGGTCCCCGGCCAACGCGGCCAGCCCTCCCCGCGCCGGTTGGGAGGCCGGAAACAGCGTGCACCAGGAGAGCTTCGAGTTCCTTGCTCCCAGCGTTCCCGCCAACGTGCTGGGGATGGCACACAACACGGGGCAGGCTGGCCGGGACCTCCCGCCGCAGGCATTCCACAAAGCTGCCACCAGCGTCATCGGACCGGGCGACGCCATCGAACTGGCAGCCGACGCCGGCCACGTTGACCCCGAAGCGGAACTCGCCATCGTCATAGGCTGCAAGGCCCGGGGCCTGACTCCAGGCACTGCCCGCAGCGCCGTGCTTGGATTCACCATCGGCAATGATGTGACTTCCCGGGACCTGCAGAAGTCGGACGAGCTCTGGATCAGTGCCAAGAGCCAGGACACCTTCACCCCTGCGGGGCCGTGGATCGTGACCGCCCTGAATGACACTGATGCCGCCATCAGCATCGTCCACAACGGCACCGCGCTGGAGCCCGCCAGCAGCGCGGACCTGGGCTGGAAGGTTGACGAAATACTGGTTTATCTGACGTCCTTCATGACGCTGCACCCGGGAGACCTCGTCCTGACCGGGTTCCCGGCAGAGTGCGCGCCCATCAGTCCCGGCGATACCGTCACCTGCCGGGTGGAAGGCATCGGCGAACTTACCAACCCGGTCAAGGCAGCGTCGTAGGAGGGATCCGCGCCCTGATGTGGCAGGCTTGACCCATGGAGTCCCCTGCTGCGCCCGCCGCCGCGCCGCCGCAGCAAGCCGGCCTCCGCCAGGTCCGACGAGCTCCCGCCACCCGGCATTACCGGGGGATTCTGAAATTCCCGGCGGTCCGCCAGCTCATCCGCTTCACCGGCGTGGGCATCGTCTGCACGGCCGCCTCGCTGGGCCTCTACGCGCTGATCCGGCCCTGGCTGGGTCCACAGCTGGCCAATGCCGCCGCGCTGGTTGCCACGTCTTTCCTGAACACGGCCCTGAACCGGCGGCTGACGTTCAAGATCACCGACCAGGGCCGGATGGCGCGGGACCACCTGCACGGGCTGGTGGTGATTGCCGTGGCGCTGGTCATCACAGGCAGCAGCCTGGGCGTCCTGCACTGGCTGAAGCCTGAGGCAACCGTGGCGGACGAGCTCTGGACCACCACGCTGTCCGGTTTCCTGGCCACGGCTGTCCGCTTCACGATGCTCCGGCACTGGATCTTCCGCCGCGCCCGGCACGTCTGACGCCGGTGGGAGCAGCTAGGTCCGGCCGAGCGTCCTTACAGTGGCGACGGCGGCAAGCACTGCCTGTGCGGCGGCGTCCAGGTCCGCAGGAGTGACGGCTGAATCAAAACTGAACCGCACTGCGGTCTGGGCAACTTCGGCCCCTATGCCGAGTGCGGTCAGGACCGGTGACGGCGCGTCCGAGCCGGCTGCGCAGGCCGAGCCGCTGGAGCACACCACGCCCTGCCGTTCCAGTTCAAGGAGGACGGACTCGCCGCTGGTGCCCGGGAAGCAGAAGGACGCCACGGACGGCAGCCGTTCGGTGGGATGGCCGGTCAGGACAGCCCCGGGCACGCCGTCGAGCACCGCCGCCACGAAGCGGTTCCGCAGTGCTGTCACGCGCCCGGCCATGCCGGACTGGTCCCGTTGGGCCAGGGTGAGGGCTGTTGCCAGTCCCACGGCTCCGGCCACGTTCTCGGTGCCGGAGCGGCGCCCGCGCTCCTGTCCGCCGCCATGGACCAGCGGCTCAATCCGGGTCCGGCCGCGGACGTAGAGCGCGCCGCAGCCCTTCGGCGCCCCGAGTTTGTGGCCGGAGATGCTCAGTGCATCCACCCCCAGCGCCTTGACGTCCAGGGGCAGCCAGCCGGCCGCCTGGACGGCGTCCGTATGGAACGGGATGCCCTGTGCCCGGGCCAGGGCTGCCAGTTCGGCGACGGGCTGGACGGTGCCCACTTCGTTGTTGGCGTACATCACGCTGACCAGCGCGGTTTCCGGGCCGAGCACGGCCGCGAGCGCCTCCGGAGTCACACGGCCCGTCCCGTCGACCGGAACCACGTCCACGGCGAACCCGTGGAACCGCTCCAGGTACCGCGCTGATTCCTCCACCGCGGGGTGTTCGACGGCGCTGACCACTACACGGTTGAGCCGAGGGTCCGCGGCCTGCCTCGCCAGGGCTATACCCTTCACGGCAAGGTTGTCAGCTTCAGTGCCGCCCGAGGTGAAGGTCACCTCCCCTGCCCTGCAGCCCAGCACGCCGGCGACGGCGGCGCGTGCGTCGGCGAGCGCCGCAGCGGCCGCTTCGCCCAGGGAATGATGGCTCGATGGGTTGCCGAATTCACCGGTCAGGTAGGGCCACATCGCGTCCAGCACCTCCCGGTGGACGGGGGTGGTGGCGGCGGCGTCCAGGAAAATCACCGTGCGCTCATTCGACGCTCAGCTCAACATCCAGGCCAAGGTCCAGCGCCGCGACGCTGTGGGTCAGGCCGCCGATGGAAATGACGTCCACGCCGGTGGCGGCGATTCCGGCCACGGTCTGCAGGTTGACGTTGCCGCTGGCTTCAACGCGGGCGCGGCCGCCCACCAGTGCCACGCCGGCACGCAGTTCTTCCACGGTGAAGTTGTCCAGCATGATGGTGTCCACCCCGGCCGCCAGGACAGGTTCGATCTGGTCCATGCTGTCCACTTCCACCTCGAAATGCGTGGTGTGGCCCAGCTGCGCTTTCGCTGCGGCGAGGAGGCCGGTGAGTTTTGCCGGGTCGCCGCCGGTCATGACGGCCAGGTGGTTGTCCTTGGCGAGCACGGCATCCGAGAGGCTGTTCCGGTGGTTCGCCCCTCCTCCGCAACGGACGGCAAACCGTTCCAGGACGCGAAGGCCCGGAGTGGTCTTGCGCGTGTCCGTGATCCGGGCCGCGGTACCCTCCGTAAGCTTCACGAACTCTGCCGTTTTGGTGGCAATGGCGGACATGCGCTGCACCAGGTTGAGGGCGACGCGTTCAGCGAGCAACACCGAGCGTGCCCTGCCGCTGACCCGTGCAAGGTGCGTGCCGGCGTCGAACGCGTCACCGTCAGCGAGCAGCAGCTCCACGTCGGTCTCCGGGTCAATGAGCAGCATGGCGTCGCGGAAGACCGTGGCGCCGCTGAAGACGCCAGGGACTCGCGCGTTCAGGACCGCCGTGGCCCTGGCATCGGCCGGGATCAGCAACTGCGAGGTGATATCACCGGCGGGAGCGTCCTCGGCGAACGCCCGCTCCAGGATCTCCCGCACGGGCGCCGTGGGGAGGGCCAGGTCAAACACGGAGGATTCAGTCATGGACAAGGCTCGCTTTCGGGCGGGTGTAGGTCTCTTCAAGTTCTTCCTGGATGCCGGCGGTTTCGGCTGTGCTGTCGCTGCGGTAGTGGGCGCCCAGGGATTCCGTGCGCTCCTGCGCGGCACGGACCAGCAACTGTGCGGCCAGCAGCAGATTGGCGTCTTCCTGCCCCCGCGGATCCCCCTCAACAGGAACCAGTTCAGGGCGGACGACGGCGGCCCAGGCCTCCAGCACGGCCCCCGCCTCCTCAAGAAGCACCCCGTTCCGAAGCACCCCGGCCTTGGCAGTCATCAACCGCCGCAGCGCGTCACGGGTGAAAGGTCCGGGATCGGGCACAGCAGTCCCCCACTCGGCTGCGACGGCCGCAGTGTTTCCCGGGCCGGCACCCAAAGTGGACTTTCCGTCGTCGCCTGAGGGTGCTCCGGAAGCGTGCGTCAAGGGGAGGCCGCCCGCGGCCGAGACAGCACGCGGAGGAGTGCCGTCAGGCGACACCCAAGTGTGCGCCGAGGGACCTGCGGAGCTGCCCGCCAAGAATGCCTCAACAGCGCGACGCCCGAAGACAAGACCCTCGAGCAGCGAGTTGCTGGCGAGCCGGTTGGCGCCCTGGACGCCGGTGCAGGCCACTTCTCCGGCTGCATAGAGCCCGGGGACCGAGGTCCGGGCGTGGAGGTCGGTGGCGACGCCGCCCATCCAGTAATGGGCGGCGGGGGCTACGGGGACAAGCTCGCGCGTCCAGTCGAAGCCGGCGGCGCGGGTCCTGGCGCTGAGGGTCGGGAACCGGCGTGCCAGGAAACCTGCGCCCCTGGCAGCCTCGGTGACGGTCGCGTCGAGGTAGACGTGGCCGTTGGGGTCGCCGAGCTTGGCCAGGTGCAGGGCGATGCTGCGGGACACTACATCCCGGGGCGCCAGCTCCGCATCCGGATGGTACTCAGGCATGAAGCGCCTGCTCCGGGAGTCCAGCAGGATGGCGCCCTCACCGCGGACGGCCTCCGAGATCAGCAGCGGGTCTGCGCCGGCCGGGGATGCATCCTGCGTCCTGGCGGGAACCAGGCAGGTGGGGTGGAACTGGAAGAATTCAAGGTCGGCCACGGCTGCACCGGCCCGCCATGCGAGGGCCAGCCCGTCAGCTGTGGCCACGGCGGGATTGGTGGTCTGGGCGAACAGCTGCCCGGCACCGCCCGTGGCCAGCAGCACGGCGTCTCCCTGGATGGCGAGGCTGCGGCCACCGAGGGTGTACCTCACACCGGACACCCTGTCGCCGGACTTCACCAGTTCGGTGGCCACGGCGTGCCCGATAAGCCTGATCTTTCCGGCTGCCTGCTCCGACAGCACGGCAGTGATCAGGGCGTGGACCACCCCCGCACCGGTGGCGTCGCCACCGGCATGCAGGATCCGTGGCGCGGAGTGGGCGGCTTCCAGGCCGAGGGCGGGCCCGCCGTCGTGATCCTGGTCGAAGTGCACGCCGAACCGGACCAGTCCGGCAATGTCGTGGCGCGCCTCGGTGCAGAGCACCCGGACGGCCTCGGCGTTGCAGTGCCCGGCACCGGCCGCCAGCGTGTCAGCGATGTGGGCGGCAACGGTGTCGCCCGGCGCGGGGTCGTCCAGCACCGCCGAGATCCCGCCCTGGGCATAGAACGTGTTGCTGTCCGCGAGCGCCCCCTTGGTCAGCACCACCACGTCGGTGCCCGCCTCCGCAGCCAGCAGGGCAGCATACAGGCCGGCTATGCCGCTCCCGACGACGATCAGCCGCTGGGGTGACGCGCTGCGGTCAGCAGCAGCACGGGACTGTCCAGACACGGCTGGGATGCCGGTCATTACGGCCTGGCGGCGAGCATACGCTCGAGCGCTGTCCTGGCGTTCGCCTGGACGGCGTCGGCGACGGTGATGCGGTTGACGATGCGCCCGGCCACGAGCTCCTCCAGCACCCACGCGAGGTAGCCGGGGTGGATCCGGTACATCGTGGAGCAGGGGCAGATCACCGGGTCCAGGCAGAAGATGGTGTGCTGGGGGTACTCGGCCGCGAGCCTGTTGACCATGTTGATTTCGGTGCCGATCGCGAACGTGGTCGGTTCGCTGGCGGCGGCGATGGCCTTCTTGATGAAGTCGGTGGAGCCGGCGGAATCGGCGGCGTCCACTACTTCCATGGGGCATTCGGGGTGCACGATCACGTTGACGCCCGGGAAATCGGCGCGTGCCTTGTCGATCTGCGCCACGTTGAAGCGCTTGTGGACCGAGCAGAATCCGTGCCAGAGGATCACGCGGGAATCGAGCAGGGCCTGTTCGTCATTGCCGCCGAGGTCCTTGCGGGGGTTCCACATGGGCATCTGCTCCAGTGGCACGCCCATGGCCTTGGCCGTATTGCGGCCCAGGTGCTGGTCCGGGAAAAACAGGACGCGCTGGCCGCGTTCGAAAGCCCACTCCAGGACGGTCTTGGCGTTGGAGGACGTGCAGACGATGCCGCCGCGCTCGCCGCAGAATGCCTTCAGGGCTGCGGAGGAATTCATGTAGGTGACGGGGATGACAGGGACCCGGCCGTCGGCGTCGGGCCCGGTGCCGAATATCTCTTCCAGCTGTTCCCAGCACTCTTCAACGGAGTCTGTGTCCGCCATGTCTGCCATCGAGCATCCTGCCGCCAGGTTCGGCAGGATGACGGCCTGCTCCGGCCGGGACAGGATGTCCGCGGTTTCGGCCATGAAGTGCACGCCGCAGAAGATGATGGCCTCGGCGTCGGGCCTGGTCAGTGCGGCGTTGGCCAGCTGGAAGGAGTCACCCACGAAGTCGGCGTACTGGATGACTTCGTCACGCTGGTAGAAGTGCCCCAGGATTACGGCCCGGTCCCCCAGTGTGGCCTTCGCTGCGCGGATCCGCCGGTCAAGTTCGGCGTCGCTGGCGAGCTTGTATTCCTCAGGCAGCTGCCCCTGGCGGGGCGTGGCGGCGGGGGCAACATCGGCGCTGGATGCTCCGGGGCCGTAGGCGGGCACACCGGCGAGGGCCTCGGCGAGGTCGTAGTCCCAGGGACCCTTGGCGAGCGCCGGGCTGCATGTGGCGGTTGCCTTGCCCGCGGCCGCGTTGCCGGCAGCGCTTTCGGCCTGTTCGCGCGTGATCAGCTGGATGGCTGTGTTGACGCTGCTCATGGTGTGCTCCTGTTATCTGGGTCAAGGCCGGGGCGGCCGGTGAAGCGGTAGAGGCGGGGCGGGCGGTGTTTACCGCCCTGGAGGTATTCGCCGGTTTCTTCGATCTCCGGAGTGGAGATGACCTGGCGGCGGAAGTTGGCCGGATCCAACTGGCGGTCCAGGACAGCCTCGTAGACTTCCCTGACCTGGGCCAGCGTGAAGTACTCGCCCAGGAAGTGGTAGGCGATTGAGCCGTACGCCAGCTTGTTCCGCAGGCGCCAGAGGGCGTAGTCAACTATCGCGTTGTGGTCAAAGGCCAGGTCACCGAGCCGGTCCGCGCGGAACCACCTGACGTTTTCGGACTCGTCGGCGAGGGCGGCCTCTGTGGGCTGCACCAGTGCCCAGTAGACGATGGAAACAACGCGCTGGCTGGGCGAGCGGTGCAGGCCGCCGAATGCGTAGAGCTGCTCCAGATAGCTGGGGGCCAGGCCCGTGGTCTCCTGCAGGTTCCGTGATGCGGCATCCTGCAGGGACTCGGAGTGGGTCAGTGGTCCGCCCGGGAGCGCCCACATCCCCTTGAACGGTTCACGGATTCGGCGCACCAGCGGGATCCACAGGGTGGGGCGGCCGGACTTTTCGCTGGGACGCAGGGCGAAAATGACCGTAGAGATGGCGAGCGACGGCGGCGCGGTCCGGCGCTCGGCCACGTTGGCTGCACTGGTGTACACCTTCCACCCCGCTTTCCGGATTAGTTAAAGTCATGTTGACCAGAACTAATTCTACGGCCAGCCGGGCGCGAATCAAAATGTTTCCGCCAGCAAGACGCCACAGGGTCCGGCCTGCCGCTCCAGCCAGGCGGCCGCCGGGCCGGGAACCTGCGGCTGCCGCCCCCAGCAGGTGGATCGTCCGCCCTTTCCGCACGTCACGCATCAAACTGAATCCATAGTGGCACGGCTGAAGGACGGAGACTGCTTGCCGAGGCGGTAAATTCGAGTGGTCCCACGAGGACCTCCAACTACACCCCAAGAAGGTTCAAAGGCATGACAATGAAGTCCACGCAGGTGCGGTGGGAATCCCACCTCGGCCACAGCATGAAATCCCGCCAGCTGACCATGATGGGGCTGGGAAGCGCCATTGGCGCCGGTCTTTTCCTGGGCTCCGGCGCAGGAGTCCAGGCTGCCGGGCCGGCCGTCCTGGTTTCCTACCTGGTGGCGGGAACGCTCATCATCCTGGTGATGTGGGCGCTGGGCGAAATGGCCGCCGCCAATCCTACGAGCGGCGCGTTCTCGGTCTACGCAGAACGCGCCCTGGGAAAGACTGCCGGTGCCACCGTGGGGTGGCTGTGGTGGCTGCAGCTGGTGGTGGTGATTGCCGCCGAGGCCCTGGGCGCGGCCGGTCTGCTGTTCTCGGTGTGGCCTGTCATCCCTGTCTGGGCCCTCGCGTTCGTCTTTATGGTGGTGTTCACCGCCATCAACCTCGCCGGGGTCAGGAATTTCGGCGAGTTCGAGTTCTGGTTCGCCATCCTCAAAGTCGCTGCCATCGTCCTTTTTCTGGCCGTCGGCGCCGCCCTGCTGCTGGGGATCCTTCCCGACGCCGCGTCGCCGGGACTTTCCAACATCACCGAAGACTTCGCCCCGGCAGGCCTCGGCGGAGTGGCCACCGCGCTGTTTGTGGTGATCTTCGCCTTCGGCGGCACCGAGATCGTTTCCGTGGCCGCCGCGGAGACCGAGGACCCCGAACACAGCGTGGGCAAGGCCATCAGGACCGTTGTGTGGCGGATCCTGGTCTTCTACATCGGGTCCGTCTTTGTTATTGCGGCGGTACTGCCGGCCGCCTCGGAAGGCCTCGCGTCGCCATTCGCCGGCGTGCTCGACGCGGCCCGGATCCCGGGTGCCGGCACGGCAATCACCCTGGTCGCCGTCGTCGCGCTTCTCTCAGCGCTCAACGCGAACCTCTACGGTGCCTCACGGATGGTCTATTCGCTGTCCGAACGCGGGGAAGCCCCCCGCTTCCTGTCCCGGCTGAGCGGGGCGAGCGTGCCCATGCTGGCCGTTGGCGTCTCCGTGGCCTTTGGTTTTGCCGCGACGGTGCTGGAGCTGCTGTTCCCGGAACGGATCCTCCCTGCCCTCTTCCAGCTGGTGGGCTCCACCTGCCTGGTGGTGTGGGGCACGGCCCTCGTCTCGCAGCTCATCCTGCGCCGCCGGGCAGACCGGGACGGGACCGCCCTGCCGTTGAGGATGAGGGGCTACCCGGGCCTGACCATCCTCGGTCTGGTGTTGCTGGGCCTGATCTTCGCTGTCGGCTTCAGCGCGGAAAGCAGCCGCGCACAGCTGCTCAGCACTTTCGCCCTGGTTGCCTGCCTCGCCGCGGCGTGCCGGACCGGCGCCCGGCTCAGCTCGCGCGAGCCCCATGCCAAGTAGGCCGAAGCCCCTCCGGAGACCTCGGAACCAGCCGCTGGTGGAGGGTAAGACCACCAAATCGGCTGTTGAACTGCCCAGTCCGCAGGCAGGTAAAGTGGTGCGTACCTTCGGTGGGGCAGGCGACAGGATCAACGTCGGCGAACCCCTGATCGTGTTCGACGTGCCGGACGATACCGCCGGAATCGTGGGCACGGCCCCGAAGTATGAGGCACCGAAGCGCCGGGTCCGCCTGGGCGCCGTACTTGATGAGGACTGACACCATGAGCGGCAGGCACACCGGCGAGATGCATTCCCACACTGTTGAGGGCACCGACCCCCAGCTGTACGTACGGGTGCACGATCCCCAGACCGACGCCGGACTCCGGCCAGTCCTGCTGCTCCATGGCTTCTCCTCCTCGAGCAAACTCAACTGGGAGGACACGGGCTGGGTGCCGGCCCTGCTGGAGGCGGGCCGGCGCGTCATCACCGTTGACCTGCCAGGCCACGGCCGCAGCGGCGCCCCGGAGGACCGCGATTCCTATTCCCCCAGCCGGATCCGCGCGGACCTGCTCCAGATCGCGTTCGACGCCGGCGTCCGGCCCCTGCACGATGGCGACCCGGCCAGCGGGCTCGACGTCGTGGGCTACTCGCTGGGTTCCCGCCTCGCCTGGGAATTCGGCGCCACCCAGCCAGAGATCGTCCACCGGCTGGTGCTGGGCGGCCCGAACGTCGCGGACCCCCTGGCCGGATTTGACCTGGTGGCAGCCCAGCGGTACCTCGCGGACGGCACCCCCATCGCGGACGAGTCCACGGCCGGGCTGCTTAAGATGGCCATGCTGCTTCCGAGCAACAACATCTTCGCGCTGCTTTCCCTGGTTGAAGCGATCAAGGACGAGCCGTACGACCCCGCCGAAGCCGTCCCGCACATGCCCATGCTTTTGGTGGCCGGGGACAAGGACGAGCGGGCCGCCACGATGCCGCAGCTGGCCGAGCTCGGCAGGAAGGCCGGTTCCATGTCGGAGCAGCTGCTGCTTCCCGGGCGGAACCACACCAATGCGATCACCAGCCGGGCTTTCAAGCAGGGTGCCATCAACTTCCTGGCCGTCTGAGGCTTGGCGACCAACGGCCTGACAGGGGTTTCATAGCGCACATCCTCGCGGATCTTTTCGAGGGCCGGCTCCTGGACTCCGCTGCCCGGCCGGGAACGGGCCCCGCTTCCCGGCGGGGCAGGCTCAGAAGGTAGGCTGGAACCGGGGGCGGAGACAGCCGGAGAGGGAGCAATGAGCACGCGTTTTGAAGACCGCATGGATGCCGGTGAGCGTCTGGCCGCGGTGCTGACGCAGTTCCGGGAACGTCCTGACGCCATTGTCCTGGGGCTGGCCCGCGGCGGGATCCCCGTGGCCGCCGCTGCGGCGAAGGCCCTGTA
>DATFAE010000162.1:0-8721 GCA_035254945.1 Arthrobacter sp.
TCGAACGGGACGGAACCGTAGTGCATCATCAGGTCCGGGCGGTCCAGGCCGTCCTCGGTGGGGGTGAAGATGCCGATCTCCCACCACTGGGTGGAGGTCTGCACCATGGGCTGCCTGGCCTCGAACTGGACCACGCCCTCGGGGTGGTCCTGCAGGTGCTCGCCCACGCCGGGGGAGTCCACCAGCACCTCGATGCCGTGCGCGGCGAGGTGCGCCGCCGGGCCGATGCCGGAGAGCATCAGCAGCTTGGGCGAGTCGATGGCGCCGGTGGACAGGATGACCTCGTGGTACGCGGAGAGCCGGTGGGTCCGGCCGAAGGCCGAGTCCACCACGTCCACGCCTGTGCAGCGCTTGTCCGCGTCGAACACCAGCTGGCGGGCGCGGAGTCCGGTCAGCAGGGTGAAGTTTTCACGCTCCATGATCGGGTGGATGTAGGAGACCGAGCTGGAGGACCGGGTGCCGTCCGCGCGGCGGTTGATTTGGAAGAAGTTGGCGCCGTTGACCACCGTGGTTCCGGTGTTGAACTTTGCCCGCGGAATACCGGCCTGCTCGCAGGCATCCAAAAGCGCGACGCCGGCAGGATCCACCGGGGGCACGTTCATCAGGTGCACGGGGCCTGAGCCGCCGTGGTGCGGTGCGTCGGGGCCGGCGTCCTCGTTGGTTTCCAGCCGCTGGTAGAGGGGCCAGGCGGTTTCAGCGTTCCAGCCGGTGGCGCCGTACTTGTATTCCCACTCGTCCAGGTCCTCGCGGGGAGCCCAGAAGGCGATGCAGGAGTTGTGGCTGGAGCAGCCGCCCATGACCCTGGCGCGGGCGTGGCGCATGAAGGAATTGCCGTTTTCCTGCGGTTCCACCGGGTAATCCCAGTCGTAGCCGGATTCCAGCAGCTCCATCCAGCGGTCCAGCTGCAGGATTTCGGGGATGTTGCGGTCGTCCGGGCCGGCTTCCACGAGGGCCACGGTGACATCCGGGTCCTCGCTCAGCCGCGCGGCCACTGCGGCCCCCGCGGATCCGCCGCCGATGACGATGTAGTCGAATCCGCGCTCGCTGAGGTCCTCGATGTTGTCGACGTGCATCTAGTTCTCCTTGCCGTGGTCAGCGAACCAGCCGGTGACCTGCGGGCTGGTGTTTTGGTAGATGTGCTTGGCTTCCTGGTATTCGGCCAGGCCTGTCGGGCCAAGCTCGCGGCCGACGCCGGACTGGCCGAAGCCGCCCCACTCGGCCTGGGGGAGGTAGGGGTGGTAGTCGTTGATCCAGATGGTGCCGTGCCGCAGCCGGGATGCGACGCGCTGCGCCTTGCCTGCGTCCTGGGTCCAGACCGCGCCGGCCAGTCCGTAGATGGTGTCGTTGGCCGTGGCGACAGCTTCGTCCTCGGTGCGGAAGGTCTCGACGGTCACCACCGGGCCGAAGGCCTCGTCCACCACCACGGACATTCCCTTTTGGACGCGGTCCAGGACGGTCGGCTGGTAGTAGAAACCGCCGTCGAACTTCTCCCCGGAAGGTGCCGCGCCGCCGCACCGCAGCCGCGCGCCCTCCGCGATGCCGCGCTGGACGTAGGCGTGGACCTTGTCCCGGTGGGCCGCGGAAATCAGCGGGCCGGTTTCTGCGGCTTCGTCGAACGGGCCGCCGAGCCGGATGTCCCGGGCACGGCGGACCAGCTCGTCCACGAAGCGTTCGGCGATTGATTCCTCCACCACCAGCCGAGCCCCGGCGGAGCAGACCTGCCCGGAGTGGACGAAGGCCCCGTTCAGGGCGTTGTCCACGGCGGCATCGAAGTCCGCGTCGGCAAACACCACGTTCGGGTTCTTGCCGCCCAGTTCCAGCGCCACCTTTTTCACGGTGCCGGCTGCGGCTGCGGCGATGCGCTTGCCGGTTTCCAGACCGCCGGTGAAGGAGACGAGGTCGACGTCGGGGTGTTCGGAGAGCGGTGCCCCCGCCTCCGCGCCGGGTCCCGTCACCAGGTTGGCGACGCCGTCCGGCAGGCCGAGGTCCTGCAGCAGCTGCATGGCCAGGATGGCGGTGGAGGGGGTGAGCTCGGAGGGCTTGAGGACGAAGGTGCAGCCGGCAGCCAGCGCGGGTGCGATCTTCCAGGCGGCCTGGAGCAGGGGGTAGTTCCATGGTGTGATCAGGCCGCAGACGCCCACGGGTTCGTAGACGATTTTGCTGACGACGGCGGGGTTCCCGGCGTCGACCATGCGGCCCGCCTGCTGCCCGGCCAGCCGTCCGAAATATTCGAAGCAGGCGGCGATGTCGTCCATGTCGATGCGGCTTTCGGCTATCCGCTTGCCGGTGTCCAGTGATTCGGCGCGGGCGAACTTTTCCCGGCGTTGGCGCAGCTCGGCGGCGACCTTGAGCAGGAAGGTGCCGCGTTCGGGTGCCGGTACCGAAGACCAGATGCCGGAGTCGAAAGCTGCCCGGGCTGCAGCGATGGCCCGCCCGGCATCTTCCCGGCCAGCCTCGGAGACCGTGGCGGCCAGCTCGCCGTCGGCGGGATTGTGGATGTGGCGTACTGCGCCGGAGGCGGCCGGCTCCCAGGAGCCGTTGATGAAGAGGGTGGATGCTGTCACGTCATGGGACGTTGTGGCGTAAGTCATACGGAGGACAGTAACTGAACTTGAACGAGTGTTCAATACTTTCTTGAACACTCGTTCAAGTATGACGCGCGCTGGTTCCCCGCCGTGCGGCGCGTGCTTTAGAGTTCCCTGAGGGCTGCGTCCCCGCTGGTACTCCTGCGGCCCGGGGCGAAGGCGATCTCCTCCGTGCGGGCGATGCTGCGCTGGATCGAGGCGTTGTCCACCCCCAGAAGCGACGTCAGCCACATGCCGTTCTGTATGACGACGATGTCCGCTGCCCGCTCCCGGCACTCCTCCCAGGCGAGTTCCGGTTTCGCGTTGGATACGAGAGCGGCAACGCCGTCGAGGTACCGGTCGAAGGCTGCAGCGTTGATCTCGGCATAGCCCTCGTCGGCCTGGGCGAGGGCCCACAGGTGCAGGCGCAGGGACAGGTACCGGGTGGTCAGCAGCTCGGCGCCGGCGACCCGCCGCAGGGCCTTGCGCAGTTGTTCGTCAGGCGTCAACGATGGGTCCTGGGCCACTAGTTGGAGGTCCTGCTCGTCCACCCGGTGCAGGGCCGCCCTGATCAGGCTCGTTTTGTCGTCGTAGTAGTAGTTCACCAGGCCCAGTGCGACTCCGGCTTCGCGCGCCACGGCACGCATGCTCACGCCTGAGATGCCGTGGCGCGACAGCAGATCGAGCGCCGCCTCAAGAATGCGCGACTGCCTGTCAATCTGTTCGCCGGTGTTCACGGTCTTTGTCCCCATCTGGCCAGACTATTGCCAAACCTGCCAGGAGTGCACTTTCCGGAACGGGCGGACGAACGCCGTGGCCAGGACGGTCAACGGCTTTTTATATACGCCAGCGGGAATACAGGAGACTCCCCGCCTCGCGGAAGCGAAGCGGGGAGTCATTCGACAGGGCGTAACGGTGGCTAACAGGGCGTCCGAGGCAGTCACCTTTGGCGGCTTCCGGGGTACTCAACGGGTGTTTTGGCGGCCCTGCCCGGGCAAATCAAGTAGCGCCCAGTGCGGGGTCCGGGAAAACGAGTACCCGGGCCGGAAAGACGGGTGGGGATTACGCGTGTGCCGGAAGAGCGCGCTCCCTACGGTGGGACTACAGTGCGTCCGGGACTGGCCGCACTGCGGAATGAGGGAGGCCATTCATGAAGTATTCAGCAGTAATCCAGGACACGGGTCCGGGAAAGAAATTGCTCAGCCATGCAGGGTTTAAGGCGGCGGCTGCTGTGGCCGCCGGTAGCCTGCTGCTCGCCAGTGCGGGGGTGGTTTATGCGGACGCAATCTCGAATAATCTGGATGGCACCTTCGATTCTGTCGCGGAGATCATGCCGCTGAACCTTGGCGGCCCTGCAGGAAGCACCACGTTGTATGTGGTGAAAATCCAAGGCGACGGCAACAACGGCTGCACAATCCAGGGCAGGGAAGCTGTCTCCCTAAGTCTCGCGTCCAGCAATACAGCGGTGGCAACCGTCACTCCATCCTCGGCTACGTTCGGGTCGTGTGGCGACACCACACTGATCACAGTGACGCCGGTCGGCGTTGGGACCGCATCGGTTACTGCGGCACTGACGGGCAACACCACGGATGACGTGTACGACGTAGCTCCAGTCAACTTCTCGGTCAAAGTCACCGCTCCCGCCCCCTCGAACACGGCGCCCATCATTTCCATCAGCGGAGTGACGCCGGGCGCGTCTTATGCGAAAGGTTCCGTTCCGACAACAGTCTGCAACGTAACCGACGCCGAAGATGGGTCCAGCTCTCCGTCTGCCACCCTCAGCGCCATCACTGGCCCCGCCGCTGCCGACGGCATCGGATCCCAGACGGCCAGCTGCAGCTACACCGACGGCGGCGGCCTGACGGCGTCAAGCTCGGTGACGTACAACATCGTTGATGTCACGGCCCCGGAGATCAGCTACACGCTCAGCCCCGCCACGGCGGACGGGCTCGCCGGCTGGTACCGGAGCTCCGTCGAACTGAAATGGACTGTCACGGAATCCGATTCGCCCACCACGCTGTCCAAAGTCGGCTGCGAGGACCAGACAGTAACCCTGGATCAGCTGCCCGCTGACTACTCCTGCTCGGCCACCAGCAGTGGCGGCAGCGTCGGCCCGGTGACCGTGCCTATCAAGAAGGATGGAACCGCCCCCACCGTCAGTAGCGACGGCGCATCGGGCACCCTGGGCAATGACGGCTGGTACGTCTCAGACGTCCTGGCCCGGTTCGCCGCCACGGATGCAACATCCGGCCCGGCGTCGGCGACGCAGTCCGTGACGTCCAGCGGCGAAGGATCTGCGATTGCCGTCCTCAGCCCCGCTTTCACGGATAACGCCGGCAACACCACCGCCGCCGGTACTGCTACCCAGACGTTCAAGATCGACAAGACAGCGCCGACAGTTGCCTTCAGCTCCACTGTGGACACCGGCTACTTCGGCTCCACCGCCCCGGCTCCGGAGTGCGTGGGCTCGGATGCTGTGTCGGGCCTGGCAAGCTGCGTTGTCAGTGGCTACGGCATTGGAGTGGGCACGCACACGCTGACAGCCACCGCAACAGACGTGGCAGGGAACACTGCTACAGCAACCCAGACCTACACGGTCCTGGCCTGGACCCTCAAGGGCTTCTACCAGCCCATCGACATGGGCGGTGTCCTGAACACCGTCAAGGGCGGAAGCACGGTGCCGGCGAAGTTCGAAGTCTTCGCCGGCAACACCGAGATCACTGATCCCGGCCTGATGTCATTCTCGATGGCCAAGATCTCGTGCTCGCCGGTTGTTCCTACGGATGAAATTGAAACGACTGCAACCGGCAGTACCTCACTGCGCTACGACGCCACGGCCGGCCAGTTCGTCTACAACTGGAAGACGCCCACCGGCGCCGGAACCTGCTACCGCCTCACCATGCTAGCGGCTGACGGCAGCACCATCAGCGCCAACTTCAAGCTGAAGTAGCAAACCAGCAAACAGCGGGGGCCCGGCCGCGAGGCCGGGCCCCTGCTGTGCGCCGCCCTTCTGCCCGACCATCCGTGGCTGCCGCCAACCTGCCTGCCGGACCAATGGTGTGGGCCATCCCACCGCAACCCGCAGAAATAACCCGGCCGCCGCCGTCGTTGTCCACAGTGTGCCCGCCGCGACCCGGCCGGCCCACCCTATGCAACGCATTGAAAGGCCGGCACCGACGTGACTCTTCCCCTCTCCATTCTTGACCTGGCAACCATCGGCAAGGGACAGACCGCGGCGGAGAGTTTCGCGGGCAGCGTGGCCATGGCGCAGCGCGCGGAGGAACTGGGGTACCGGCGGATCTGGTACGCCGAGCACCACAACATGTCCTCCATCGCGTCGTCCGCCACCAGCGTTCTGATCGCCCACGTGGCCGCCCACACCAGCACCATCAGGCTTGGCGCCGGAGGCATCATGCTGCCCAACCACTCGCCGCTGACCATTGCCGAGCAGTTCGGCACCCTGGAGACCTTGCACCCCGGCCGGATCGACCTTGGCCTGGGCCGCGCCCCCGGCAGCGACCAGAACACGATGCGTGCGCTGCGCCGGGACCCGATGTCCGCCGACAGCTTCCCGCAGGACGTCCTGGAGCTGCAGGGCTACCTCACCGGCCCCACCCGGATCCAGGGGGTGGAAGCCACCCCGGGCAAGGGCACCAACGTGCCGCTGTACATCCTTGGGTCGTCGCTCTTCGGCGCCCGCCTTGCGGCCCAGCTTGGGCTGCCTTATGCGTTCGCATCGCACTTCGCGCCCAATGCGCTGCAGGATGCTGTTGCCCTCTACCGCCGTGAATTCAAGCCCTCGGCCCAGCTGGACGCGCCGCACGTGATCGCCGGCGTCAACGTCATTGCCGCGGATACTGCGGCCGAGGCGCAGGCAACGTTCCTGGCCACCAAGCGTGCCCGCGTCTCGCTGTTCTTCGGCGGCGGACGCGAGTTCACGGACGACGAAGCGGACATGATCCTGGACTCCCCGCAGGGCCAGCACGTCTCGCAGATGATGAAGTACTCGGCGATCGGGACACAGGACGCGGTGATCGAGTACCTGGACGAGTTCGCTAAGCACTCGGACGCCGATGAACTGATCGTGGCCCACCAGAGCACCGCCTCGGACGCCCGGATCAGGTCCGTTGAGCTGCTCGCCGAGGCTGCCGGGCTGGTCCGGATCTAGCAGACGGTTTTGTCGGGCAACCGCGAGCGGCGCCAACGGAAGGCCAGCTGTCACGCCCAGCACCCTTTTGGGAAAATACGACGGCGGGTTCCCGGGAAACACGCGGCGAGCACCGTCGTCGGGGTCCAAGATGCTGCGCCGCGTGACGGGGGCGCCGGCGGCGGTTGGCGGTAATCCGCGAAACGGGGCCAAGTCCAGCCAGCTAAACATCGAATCCTTGACTTTGCTTAACTGAACCGGTTTAGTAGTGATTACTGAACCGGTTCAGTGATTCAAATCACTGGGCTTGAACAAAAAGGCCCATCCCATGGCAGTAACCATCAGTGACGTCGCCCAGGCGGCCGGCGTCAGCAAAGGTGCCGTGTCGTACGCGCTGAACGGCCAGCCCGGGGTCAGCGATGCGACCCGGGAACGGATCCTCCAGGTGGCCGCGGACCTGGGCTGGAAGCCGAGCATGCGCGCCAAGGGCCTCTCGTCCGATAAGGCTTTCGCTCTTGGCCTTGTGGTTGCCAGGGACCCCAAGCTCCTGGGCACTGACCCCTTCTTTCCGGCGTTCATTGCGGGCATCGAAACCACGCTTGCTGAGCACGATTACACCTTGGTGCTGAGCGTTGCAACGGCACCAGGCGCTGAGGAACGGGCGTATCGAAAGCTTGCCGACGGCGGCCGGGTGGATGGCGTGATTCTCACTGACGTGCGGCACAACGATTCCAGGATCGGGCTGCTGCGCGAACTCAGGCTCCCCGCCGTTACCCTGAACCGGCCTGACGAGGACTCCCCCTTCCCCGCAGTCTCCATGGACGACACGGAGGGCATCACTGCCGCCGTCAACCATCTGGTTGGGCTCGGCCACGTCCGGATCGGCCACGTCGGCGGGGCACAGGAGTATATCCACGGCCGCAGCCGCCGACAGGCATGGGAGGCTGCCATGGGGAACGCCGGGCTGGCCACAGACCTCTTCGCCGAGGCGGACTTCACTGCTCCCGGAGGAATATCGGCTACGGCCGAGCTGCTCCACCGGCCCGGCCCGCCCACAGCAATTGTCTTCGCGAATGACCTGATGGCCACCTCCGGCCAGTCCTACGCTCAGTCACAGGGTTTGAGCGTCCCGGGCGATCTGTCGGTGACCGGCTATGACAATGCTGAATTCAGCCAGTACCTGAATCCTCCCCTGACCACTATCTCGACTGATCCCATGCGCTGGGGCCGAGCGGCTGCACAGGTTCTCCTGAACCAGCTCAACGGCGCCCACTCCGGCGAAGACACAGACCTGCAGGCGCCCACGCTGCTGGTCCGGGCTTCTACCGGCCCTGCACCGGCCCCGGCCGCCCGCAGATCCGGCCCGCCGCGCTCGTCGGGCCAGACCCGGGCATCCCCGGCCAGCGCGTAGTTCCCGCACCAGATCAACCGCTCATCAACGAATACGAACACCCGGAAAAGTCCGCACAAGGATCCAAGGAGTCGCAATGAAGCGCTTTACAAAAGCCACACGTGTATTGTCAGTGGCCGCCCTGACCGTAATGGGCGCCGGACTGGCAGCCTGCGGGGGAGGAGGCGGCGGCGGGGGAAGCACCGAGTCCGTGACCTCTGCCAAGGGACCCATCAAAATCTGGTACTCCAATAATCAGTTCGAGGTCAAGTGGGGCAAGGCGATGGTTGAAGCCTGGAACGCCGCCCACCCCGAGGAAAAGATCGAGGCGCAGGAGATCCCGGCCGGCAAGAGCTCAGAGGAGACCATCGGGGCGGCCATTACCGCCGGCAACGCGCCATGCCTGGTCTTCAATACGGCGCCCGTGGCCGTTCCGCAGTTCCAGAAGCAGGGCGGACTGGTGGCGCTGGATGACTTCCCCGACGGCACCCAGTACATCAAAGACCGCACCGGTAACCTGGCAGACCAGTACAAGTCCTCCGACGGCAAAACATACCAGTTGCCCTGGAAATCCAACCCCGTAGTCCTCTTCTACAACAAGGACATGTTCACCAAGGCCG
>DATFAE010000163.1:0-17716 GCA_035254945.1 Arthrobacter sp.
AGAGTCTTGAGCTGCTCTACATCCGCGCCCCATACAGCCATCAGTATTCTCCTTAGTCTTGGATCCGATCCAGGTCGGCATCCCCAGCGGCCCCCGGCTTGTCCGGAAGATCCATTACCCAGAACCTATCCCGCCCCCAAATCACTGTCGATGGGGACCGCTGCCCATGCACCACTGCCCATCGGCGGCAGCCCCAAACAGCGGGACAAGGGGTCGATCCCAGGCGTTCCAGAGCCTAGCATGGCCTTATGTGCCGCAATATCCGAACCCTCCACAACTTTGAGCCGCATGCGACGTCCGAGGAGGTGAATGCCGCCGCCCTGCAATACGTGCGCAAGATCAGCGGCAGCACCAAACCTTCCAAAGCGAATGAGGCAGCCTTTGACGAGGCCGTGCACGAGATCGCCCACATCACCCAGCACCTCTTGGATTCGCTGGTCAGCCACGCCCCCGCGAAAGACCGTGCCGAGGAGGCCGCCAAAGCCAAGGCCCGGGCGGCCGTACGCTTCGGCGCTGCCTGACAGTCTCCCGGTGGGGGAGGCCGGCGCCAGCGGGTTACCTGCCGAAGCGGCGCAGACGGAGTGAATTCGCCACCACCAGGACCGAACTCGCGGCCATGGCAGCGCCTGCGATCATTGGGTTAAGCAGGCCAAGGGCGGCCACGGGGATGCCCACCGCGTTGTAGAAGAAGGCCCAGAACAGGTTGGTCTTGATCGTCGCCAGGGTCCTGCGGGACAGTTCGATGGCCTGAGCCACCTGGCCCAGGTCACTGCCCATCACGGTGAGGTCGGCTGCCTCGATGGCCACGTCGGTGCCCGAACCCATGGCAATACCGAGGTCCGCCTGCGCCAGTGCTGCCGCATCGTTGACACCGTCCCCCGCCATGGCCACGATGGCTCCGTCGGCCTGAAGCTTCCTGACAGCATCCACTTTCCCTGCCGGAAGAATCCCGGCATACACGTCATCCGGCGAAATGCCGACGGCGGCGGCCACCTCCGCGGCCACGGCAGCGTTGTCTCCAGTCAGCAGGATGGGACGGAGCCCCAGGCTCCTGAGCCGGGCGATGGCCGCCGCGGATCCCGGCTTGATGGTGTCCCGGAGGCTGATGATGCCCGCCGCGGCCCCGTCCAGGACCACCCAGATGGCGGTTGCTCCTGAAGCCTCGGCGGTTTGAAGGGCCTCCTGCTGCTCGGGGGAGACGCGGACGCCATTCTCCTGCAGCCAGCCAGTGCGGCCGGCCAGGACCAGCCGGCCTTCCACCATGCCGGATACTCCGCCGCCGGGCGCCGAGCGGAACTGCTCGACGGCGGGAAGCCGCGTGCCGCCGTCGTATCCGCTCCCCTGGTCCTCCTTGCCGGGCGCCGTGCGGGACACGGCAGCAGGCCGGGCGGCGTGTTTCGTGATCTGAGTGAGGGCAGATGCGGCAATGGCGTGCGCAATGGGATGTTCGGAGGCCGCCTCCACGGCTCCGGCGAGGCGCAGCACCTCGGACTTGTTGAAGCCTTCGAAGGCCACAGTGCTGTCCACAGCCAGCCGGCCGGTGGTGACCGTCCCGGTCTTGTCCAGCAGGATGGTATCGACGGTGCGGGTGTCCTCCAGTACCTGCGGGCCTTTAATCAGGATGCCCAGCTGGGCGCCGCGGCCAGTGCCGGTGAGCAGACCCACGGGGGTGGCCAGTCCGAGTGCGCACGGACAGGCAATGACCAGGACGGCGACTGCGGCGGTGAACGCGGCCCGCAGTTCTGCTTCGCTGACCGCCGGCCCTGCGAGCAGCAGCCACGCCGCGAAGGTGAGTACTGCGATGACCAGGACCACCGGGACGAACACGGCGCTGATGCGGTCGGCAAGGCGGGCGATCGGAGCCTTGCCAGTCTGGGCCTGGGAAACCAGGCGTGCCATCTGTGCCAGGGTGGTTTCGGATCCCACGCGGGTGGCGCGGACCAGCAGCCGGCCCGAGGTGTTGATGGTGGCGCCGGTGACTTTGCTGTCCGGGCCTACTTCCACCGGCACGGACTCGCCTGTGACCAGGGATGCGTCCACGGCGGAGCTGCCCTCGATGACCAGGCCGTCGGTGGCGATCTTTTCGCCGGGCCGGACCACCAGGACATCACCCAACTGAAGCTCATCAGCCGGGATCCTGGTTTCCTTCCCGCTGCGCAGGACGGTGGCATCCTTGGCGCCAAGGTTCAGCAGTGCCCTGAGTGCATCGCCGGCTTTCTGCTTGGCGTTGGCCTCCAGATAACGGCCCAGGAGCAGGAACGTGGTGACGACCGCGGACACCTCGAAGTAGAGGGCGCCTGACGCCATTCCTTCCATGCCGGGGTGTTCGGTCATCCGGGGGTTGCTGAAAAGCTGCCAGGCAGAGAAGAGGTAGGCGGCAACGACTCCGATGGATACCAGCGTGTCCATCGTGGACGCCAGGTGGCGGGCATTGATGGCAGCGGCCCGGTGGAACGGCCACGCTCCCCAGCTGACCACTGGCAGCGCAATGGCCCCCGCCACCCAGCCCCAGTTCGCGAACTGGAAGGCCGGGACCATGGACATGAGGAACACCGGCACCGTGAGGACACCTGCCAGGATGAGCCGCGGTCGCAGTTGGGATGCCGTGCCGCCGTGCTGCAGGTGGTTTTCGTGGGCGGGCGCGGCGCCGTGCTGCAGGTGGTTTTCATGCACCTGTTGGCGGACCTTTGCCTTGTAGCCCGCCGCTTCCACAGTGGCTGTGATCTGCTCGTCCGTGATGCCCGCCGGGACCCTAAGATGGGCCGATTCAAGGGGGAGGTTGACCGAGGCTTCCACGCCATCGAGCTTGCCGAGCTTCTTCTCCACGCGGTTCACGCAGGATGCGCAGGTCATGCCCTCGATATCAAGGTCAACCACCCGGCTTCCGCTCGGGTGGGCATTTTCGATGCTCATGTCGTTTCCTCTGATCGGTGGCTGCTTACGCCTCGTTGGCCACTACCAGGTAGCCGGCCTCCGCCACAGCTTCCCCGATTTCCGACGGCGACAGCTCCTGGCTGGAAGTGATGGTGACGGTGGAGATGCCGCCGGCGTTGAGGTCGACGTCCACAGCCTCGACGCCGGCGAGGGATTCGAGCTCTTCGCTGACCGACGAGACGCAGTGGCCGCAGGTCATGCCCGAAACGCTGACGATGGTGGAGGTGGTGCTCATGGCTGGCTCCTTGTGTAGGGCGGCCGGCGGGTGGCCGGCGAGTGGGTGATTCAGCGAAGCAGGCGTCCGATGGCGTCGGATGCTTCCTTGACCTTGATGTCGATTGCTTCGGCGCGCAGTGCGGGATCTGGCTCTGAGGCGGCACCGACGACGCAATGGCCGATGTGCTCCTCCATGAGGCCGAGGCTGACGGCGTGCAGGGCCTTGGTGACGGCGGAGACCTGGGTCAGGATATCGATGCAGTACTTGTCCTCGTCCACCATCCGGGCGATGCCGCGCACCTGTCCCTCTATACGCTTCAACCGGCGCAGGTATGCCTCTTTGTTGCCGGTGTACCCATGGTCCGGTGCGGAATCTGCGCCGTGGGGCGTTTCTGTAACAGCTTCTTCCGGTACATTCATAAACTCAAGATATACCCCCATGGGGTATATGACAAGTACCCCCTGGGGGTATGCTTCCGGTCGCGCTCCCCACGATGGCTCATTGCGCGCCGGACAGGCCGCGGGCATTAAAAAGCTCCGGAGTGCGTTATTGGGGGATACGCACTCCGGAGCAGTCTTTGGGGCAGATTACCGGTCCACTCCATTGGGCCGGATCGGTCTGCTTGAACCAGCTTACTTGTCGGTAGGGCGGTCCGCCACTACCTCGAATAACTACTTTCGCTTTATTATTCCGGGGTGCCCGGGCATGCTCTCCGCGGTGCCTGCGGCCTCAGCCAGCGTCCTCATGCGCGGGCATCCGGTACGGGACCACCAGGACGGGCCGGCTCTGATGATGGCTGAGCCAGGCCGCAACGGAGCCGTTGAGCGCCTCGGAGATCCGGTGCGCGAGCCCCCGTTCCGACGTCCCCACCACGATCATGGGAGCGTTGGTTTCCGCAGCCAGCCGGGCGAGGGCGCGGGCGGGATCACCCGCCAGGGTGCGGAGCGTCCAGTTGATGGAAGGGTCTCCCGCGGCTCCGACAGCGTCTTCGATGACGGCCCTGATTTCCAGCGTCACGGCACGGACCTCCTCGTCATCCTTGTCGGGATGCAGGGACAACCTGTGGGCGGATCGGGCCGGATCCCATTCCACCAGGTAGCTCGCCTCGTCAACGTAGGCGCACAGCAGGGGCGCCGAGAGCCGCGCCGCCAGTTGGGTTGCCGTGCGCAGGACCTCGGGGTGCTGATCAGGCATAACACCCACAAGCAGTGGAGGTGGACCGCTGAATCGTTCTGGAGTCATAGCTCATTCTCTGTCCGGTGGGTGTGCTTGAACAGTGCCCGCGGGGAGTTTCGGCCTCAGGCGGGTGAGGCGGAGACCACCACGTTTTTTCCCCATGGGTCTTCGGTGTAGCAACTGATAAGTACCAGCCTGCTGGGCACCATGTCCCAGATGGGGCTGTCCTTGAGTGTGGCCTTGAGGTAGGTGGTCACGCTGTCCACTCGGTAGTGGATGGTTCCTGTGGCGGTGACTACGTCGAATGCATCGCCGACTTCTGCCGCGGAGCTGAGGTGGTTGAAAGGGGCGTCCTGGCCTTCCCAGCTGTGGCCGATGATGTAGGTGGTGTTCGTTGAGCCGTTTCCCGGAACGCCGAACGGCGTCAGCCAGTAGCCGTCCTTCGTGGTGGGCGGCACGATTGTCTGGCTTTCGACGGCGGTGCTGTCCGGCGCCAGCGCATGCACGGCGGTGTCCATTGAGGCTTTCGGGTAAATGATGCGCTGCGGGGCCGAAGCCTCCGGGAGGGCAGGCCCGGAGGCCACCGGCGCAGCCGGTGCGGACACAGGCGGTGCGGTGGGGAGTCCTGAAACGGCCAGGGGCAACGGCAGTTCGATGGACGACGTACCGGCGGAGTAGGCGGCCGCGGTGGTTCCCGGTGTTGCGGCCCCGTGCTGGTCCAGCAGCGGTCCGCCGAACGTGAAGGACAGGAAGCCCAGGACACCGCAGGCCAGGATGGCGACGTCTCCGCGGTTCCAGCCGCGCCGCCGTTTCTCCAGTTCGTGCCGTCCGCTTTGCTTTGCCACGATGCTCCTTCGATGTTGTGGAAGGTGTGCTTACAGGAAGGGCGCCCCGCCTTATGCCGGCGGGGCGCCCTGCGTGCAACAGTCTCGGCATTCAGTCCGGCCCAGTCCGGACCGGGGCGTCAGTCTGCCTTCGGTTCCAGGGACCTGCGGCGTACCGCCACGAGTGCACCGGCGCCCAGCATCACTCCCAGGCCGGCGAGCCAGGTGGGGGCACTCTCAGTTCCGCCCACTGCGGTCTGCGCATTGAACCCCTGGTTGGTCCCCTGGCTGACAGCCGCTGCCCCGGTGAGGGCCGGCGTCTGGACCGTGGCTGCCGGTGCAGCAGGAGTCTGCACGGTGGGAGTGACGGTGGTGACCGGCGTCTGCACCACTGGTGCTTCCACGACTGGTGTCGCTACAACGGGTGTTTCCACCACGGGCGTTTCCACGACGGGTGTCTCTAGCACGGGCGTTTCAACCACCGGTGTCTCCACCACGGGCGGCACCTCGATCGGAGGCACCACCACCGGCGGCACCACGACGGGCGGATAGACCGGGGGCGTTTCGCCCGCCGGCAGGGGGGCGCAGTTGTCGATGTAGAGAATCTTTCCGGCGTTCGTCCAGTTCAGGCCGGCCGGGATGGATTCGTTCGGCGGAATGATGTCGGTGGGATGCTCGTCGTGGCCGCTAAGGCCGTTCACGTTGAATTGAAGTGGCTGCCAGGTCGTTCCGGTTGCTCCGCCGTCGTGGCAGACGATGACCATATTCGGGGCAGCCATGGCTGGTGCCGTCAGACTGATCAGCCCCAGCCCCATGACCCCCAGTGTGGCAAAGGTACGTTTCATTGTTTTCTCCCCAGTTTGTGTGAAACGGACCATGATGAGGGGGAGTAGCGGTGACTCTGAGTGCCCCAGCAGCACGGTCAGCTTGCTTGTCACTTCAGGCTAGGGCGGGCGCACGAGCCAGTCGCGAGTAGCGGCTACTCGACTTTGAACGCCCCTGAACTGCGGCGATACCTGCCACTACGCGGAAACGGGAAAACACTACCTGCTCCCTCCGCAGCGAGCCGGTCCCCTGCGCAGGCACCCTTGAACGTGGCCATGCCCGCGCCTAACGTTGACTCATACGAAAGGGCGTGACGGGCATGGAAATTTACATGTGGTGGCTGGACCTGGATCTGGCATCCAAGGAATGGCTCCGGGAGAACCTGCGTGCGGAGGAGCTGCCCCTCCCGGTGCTGCAGGGCATCGCGGAAGCGGGAGGGCCCCACCCTGACAACCCCGTCGCGGTTCTCACGGAGGCGGACTGGGACTTCATCGAGACCCAGTCGGAATTCGTGGACTAAACCCCCAAGTCGAGGCCTGCCCTGTCCCAAAACCGTTGCGGCCTTCCGGCCGGAGTGGTTGCATGGGGTGCATGGCAACCACAGAGAGCTTTGTCCTGGCAATCGGAACCAAAAAGGGCCTGTGGCTGGCCACCAGCCAGGACAGGCAACAGTGGTCCCTGTCCGGACCACACTTTTTGATGAGCGAAATTCCCAGCATCGGCATTGATACCAGGAACGGCCGGACCCGGATCATGGTGGGTGTCAGGTCCGAGCATTGGGGCCCCACGGTCGCCCACTCTGATGACCTCGGAGCCACATGGTCCGAGCCCGAACAGGGGGCCATCACCTTCCCCGAAGACACCGGGGCCGCCGTCGAGCGCATCTGGCAGATCTATCCGGACGCAGAGTCGCGGCCAGGTGTGGTCTGGGCAGGCGCCGAACCCATTTCCGTCTGGAAATCCACCGACGGCGGCGAACACTTCGAACTGAACCGCGGTTTGTGGGACCACCCGCACCGCAGTGAGTGGGGTGCTGGCTACGGCGGCGCCGCCGCCCACTCGATCGTGGTCAACCCGGCAGGCGATAACGTCCACATCGCCATGAGCACCGGCGGCGTGTACCGCTCGCTCGACGGCGGGACCTCCTGGGAGGCGAGGAACAAGGGGATCTCGGCCTACTTCATGCCCGACCCCAATCCCGAATTCGGCCAGTGCGTGCACAAGATCGCTGCGGATGCCGCCGTCGAAGGCCGCCTCTACGCGCAGAACCACCACGGGGTCTACCGCACGGACGACAACGGCGAGCACTGGGAATCCATCGCGGACGGGCTGCCCGCTGACTTTGGGTTTGTGATGCTCGCCCACCCCCGGCGGGAGGGGACAGCCTGGGTGGTTCCGCTCAAGGCCGACGCCGAACGCATCCCTCCCGAGGGAAAGCTGGCGGTGCACCGCACTGACGACGCCGGGGCCACCTGGAAGCGCCTGGCCACCGGCCTGCCCGAGGGGGAGTACAACAGTGTGCTGCGGGACGCCGCGGGCGTGGATTCCGCCGAGCCGGTGGGGGTCTACTTCGGAACCCGCGGCGGCACGGTGTACGCCAGCGCGGATGAAGGGGAGACGTTTGCGGAGGTCGCCAGCCATCTCCCGGACGTTCTGTGCGTCCGTGCCGCCGTCGTCGCGGAGGCAGGGCTGCCCGGGCCGTCCGTTCCCGAAACGGCGGCGGCCCAGGGTGCCTGACATCAGCGTGGTGCTGCCCAGTATCCTCCAGCCGCTCGCCGGCGGGCAGTCCATCCTGACTGCGCCCGCCGCGGGGCCGATGACGGTAGGGAAGCTCCTGGACTCGGTGACCGGGGAGTACCCGGTGCTTGCCAGGCGCCTGCGGGATGAAACCGGAGCCCTGCGCCGCTACGTGAACATTTACGTGGCCGGCGACGAGGTCCGCAGGCTGCAGGGCCTGGAAACTGAGGTGATGGATGGTCAGGAGGTACTGATCATCCAGTCGGTGGCCGGCGGCTGAGCCGGCTTGGCTCCAGGGTGGCGGGCAGTCCTGACTGACTGCGCCCGCCGTCGTGGTGCTGACGGTGTGTGGAACGCCGGGTGCCCGTTCAGGCGATGCGCCACACGCTGCATTCGTCCGTATTGATCGCCTTGCGCATTCCTGTGTGCCGGTCCATGATCCAGACGACGCCGATGCCCGGGGCGGTCTCCTGGACGCTTCCGCGGCGGATGACGACGTCGTCGTAGCTGGGCCCCACTGACAGGCGCGCTTCGATTTCGTCGCCGCGGTGGAGCTGGTCCAGGGCGCGGACCCGGGTTACATGGGCTTTGACTTCCTTCAACATGGCTGGGGCCTCCTGGACTGGAGCTGGACGCCTGCGCTTGCCGGCACTTCCAGTGTGGCGGGGCATTGTTGCGCCCTCGTTTCCTGTCGGTTAGGGGCCGGTTAGATCTCGGCGTCGGGCCCGTTCCGTGCCCCTCAGCCGCTCCTGCGGCAGGGCGCCTAAGGTGGTGGCATGGAGATCATGGACGGCATCTGGACTGCCCTGTTGGGCGGTGCCGCCGTGGCACCGCTGGCCACGTTCGGCGTGGTCCTGGTGGCCTACCTGACGTACCGGCAGAAGTCGCATGCGGACCGGCGCGACCAATGGTGGAAGCGGGCCCAATGGGGCATCGACTCTGCCTTGAGCGATGCGGACCCGCAGCGCCGGCTGGCAGGGATCAAGGTGCTGGTGCAGCTGATCGGCAGCGACCTGGCCACGGCCGAGGACGCCGAGCTGATGAGCGCGCTGGCCGTGGGCATCCAGGACCGGGAACTGGACCGCCTGGCCTCCTTCGACGGCGCCCCCGGCGTCCGTCCCGGGGCCGGCCAGCGGCCGCCCCGTGAGGTGCTCCTTCCCTCCCGCAACAAGGCGGTACCGGTCGGCTCTGCGGCGGCGGCCCTCGTGCTGGAGGAGGCGGAGAAGCTTATCGCCGCTGCGGCGAAGCTCATTGCGCGGTAATCGCGGGCGTCAGTCCGCCACGCTGCTGCGGTACGTCGCCAGGAACGTGGAGATCCTCCGCACGGCTTCCTCGATGTCCAGGACGGAGGGGAGGATCACAAAGCGGAAGTGGTCCGGAGCCGGCCAGTTGAAGGCCGAGCCGTGGGAGACCAGGATCTTCTGGTCCTGCAGGAGGTCCAGGACGAACTGCTCATCGCTCTTAATCGGGTAAAGCTCCGGGTCAAGGCGGGGAAACAGGTACATGGCCCCCGCGGCGGGAACACACGTGACGCCGGGGATTGCCGTCAGCAGCTTGTACGCGAGATCGCGCTGGTCGCGCAGCCTGCCGCCGGGTTTCACCAGCGCCTCGATGCTTTGGTAGCCGCCCAGGCAGGTCTGGATTGCATGCTGGGCCGGGACGTTGGGGCACAGGCGCAGGGAGGCAAGGAGCTCAAGTCCCTCGCGGTAGTCGGCAGTGGCGGCATGTGGGCCCGTGACAGCAACCCAGCCAGCCCGGTAACCGGGCATGCGGTAGGCCTTGGACAGCCCGCTGAAGGTCAGGCAGCACACGTCTTCGGCCACGGACGCGGTGTGGATGTGCTGGGCGTCCTCGTAGAGCACCTTCTCGTAGATCTCGTCGGAGAAGAGGACCAGGTTGTGCTTCCGGGCCAGGGCGGCGAACTGTTCCAGGATCTGCCGCGGGTACACAGCCCCCGTGGGGTTGTTGGGGTTGATGATCACGATCCCCTTGGTGCGGCTGGTGATCTTGGCTTCGACGTCGGCCATGTCCGGCCACCAGTGCTCTGCCTCATCGCAGAGATAGTGCACCGGCTTGCCCCCGGTCAGGGTCACCGCGGCGGTCCACAGGGGGTAGTCCGGTGCCGGGACCAGGATCTCGTCGCCGTTTTCCATAAACGCCTGCAGGCACATGGAGATGAGCTCACTGACGCCGTTGCCGATGAAGATGTCCTCCACGCCGATCTGCATCAGGCCGCGGGTCTGGTAGTACTGCGAAATGGCCGTCCGGGCCGAGAAGATCCCCTTGGAGTCGCTGTAGCCCTGGGCGCCCCTCAAATGGTGGATCATGTCCACCACCACCGACTCCGGTGCCTCCATGCCGAACGGCGCGGTGTCCCCGAGGTTCATCTTGAGGATCCGGTGCCCTTCGGCTTCCATGACCTTGGCCGCCTGGAGGATGGGCCCGCGGAGCTCATACCGGACGTTCTGGAGTTTGCTGGAGTGTTGCATTGCGCGCATGGTTGATCTTTTCACAATGCGGCCCATTGACCGCAGTACCCGTGGGAACCAGACTTTCACTGAGCCTGCGTCCCGCCGCGCCGCGTATCAGGAGGAAGCCATGACCAGCCAGGAGATCCAGCCGGAAACCGCCCGCCGAGCGGGGCGGGAATGGTTCAAGAGCGCAGTGGTTTACCAGATCTACCCGCGCAGCTTTGCCGATTCCGACGGCGACGGCGTGGGTGACCTCCGCGGGATCATTGGGCGGCTGGACTACCTCCAAAACCTGGGCGTCGACGTCGTCTGGCTGTCCCCGGTCTACCGCTCGCCGCAGGACGACAACGGCTACGACATCAGCGACTACCGCGACATCGACCCGGTGTTCGGGGACCTCGGCGCCCTGGACGAACTGCTGGCAGGCCTGCACGCCCGCGGCATGAAGCTGGTGATGGACCTGGTGGTCAACCACACCTCGGACGAGCACCCGTGGTTCGTCGAGTCCCGTTCCTCCAAGGACAACCCGAAACGGGACTGGTATTGGTGGCGCGCTCCGCGGAACGGTGCGGAGCCCGGTGCTCCCGGGGCCGAACCCAACAACTGGGGTTCCGCGTTCTCCGGTCCGGCGTGGGAGTACGACCCCGCCAGCGGCGAGTATTACCTGCACCTGTTCTCGAAGAAACAGCCTGACCTGAACTGGGAAAACCCGGAGGTCCGGGCTGCCGTCTACGACATGATGAACTGGTGGCTGGACCGTGGTGTGGACGGCTTCCGGATGGACGTCATCAACTTCATCTCCAAGGACCAGTCCCTGCCGGACGGCCCGCGCGCGGACGGCATGCTTTACGGCGACGGCGGACCGTACTTCATCTGCGGCCCCCGGATCCACGAGTTCCTCCAGGAGATGCACCAGGAGGTATTCGCAGGCCGGGACAAGGACCTGCTGACCGTCGGCGAAATGCCCGGCGTCACCGTGGAGGACGCCGTGCTGTTCACCGATCCTGCCCGGGAAGAGGTGGACATGGTCTTCCAGTTCGAGCACGTCGCCCTGGACCAGGAGGGCGGCAACAAGTGGCGGCCCCGGAAGCTCCTGCTCACCGACCTGAAGAAGTCCCTGGGCCGCTGGCAGGAAGCTCTGGGGGAGCGCGGCTGGAACAGCCTCTACTGGGGCAACCACGACCAGGCCCGGGCCGTGTCGCGGTTCGGCGACGACGGCCACTACCGGGAGCTGTCCGCCAAGATGCTCGCCGCCGTCCTGCACCTGCACCGCGGCACGCCCTACGTCTACCAGGGCGAGGAACTGGGCATGACCAACATGACCTTCGGCGCCATCAGCGACTACCGGGACATCGAGGTCCTCAACCACCACCGGGAGGCCACCACCCACCTCGGCCACACCGACGCCGAGGTCCTGGCTGCCCTCGCGCCGCTCAACCGGGACAACGCCCGCACGCCAGTCCAGTGGGACGCCACGCGCCATGGCGGCTTCACCACCGGCGCGCCGTGGATCGCCGTGAACCCGAACGCCAACACCATCAACGCGGCCGCGCAGGTGGGTGACCCGGACTCCGTGTACAGCTTCTACCGGAGGGTCATTGAAATGCGCCACACGGACCCGGTGGTGGCCTACGGGGATTTCACCATGCTCCTGCCCGACGACGAACACGTCTATGCCTTCACGCGCTCGCTTCCAGACGCTGACCTGCTGGTGCTGGGCAACTTCTCCGGATCAGTCCAGCAGGCCGACGTCGGCGATCCCGCCTGGGCGGGCGCCGTCCAGGTCCTGGGAAACTACCCTTCCGACGGCGGCCCGGACCTCCGGCCGTGGGAAGTGCGGGTTTTGCGCCGCGGCCTTTGAGCCGGCGTCGGTCAGCCGCGGAAAGGGCTGGCCGTGCCGGCCGCTCAGGGCGCCAGCCGGTCTCCCGGCTGCTGCACCCGGAACCACCGGTAGCCGTAACGGCCCAGCTCAACGCTGAAGCCGCCGTCGGGCTCCAGCGGCACGTTGCCGCCGTCGAGCACGTCCAGCAGGATGGCACCGCGGTAGGCCCGCTTCGGCGCATCCTCGCGTCCCAACGTGCCGGTGACCTTCACTTTCCCCGTGCCGAAGTTGTGCAGCAGCACCATGGTGGCCCCGTCGGAGGTGCACGTGTGCGCGAACACCGCAGGTTCGGACTGGTCGATCACGGCGAACTCACCCCAGCCCAGCTCGGGGGACTCGCGGTAGCGCTGGATCAGCGTGGCCATGAAGTTCCAGAGGGAATCCGGATCCCGTTTGGCCGCGGCTGCGTTGACCTTTGCCGGACCATAGTCGCCCCGGGCCAGCGGGGCCACCAGGTCGGACGCCTTCGCACTGGAGAATCCGCCGTTTTTGGTGCTGTTCCACTGCATGGGGGTGCGGACGGCGGCGCGGCTCTTCTGCCTCAGGTCCTCGCCCATGCCGATTTCCTCGCCATAGAACAGGACAGGGGTGCCGGGGAGGGAGAACATCAGCGAGTACACCATCCGGATGCGTTCGGCGTCACCCCCGAGCATCGGCGGCAGCCTGCGACGGAGCCCGCGTCCGTAGATCTGCATGTTCTTCTCGGGGCCGAAGGCGGCAAAAACCTCCTCCCGTTCGGCGTCACTGAGCTTGTCCAGCGTGAGTTCGTCGTGGTTGCGGACAAACATGGCCCACTGGTTGTCCGGGTGCAGCGGAGGCCGGCTCTTCAGGTTCTCGGCCAGCGGCCGGGCGTCCTGGCGCGCCAGTGCAAGATACAGGTGCTGCATGGTCATGAAGTCGAACTGCATGTTCAGCTCGTTGCCCGCGGTCCCGCCGAAGTATTCCAGCTGCTCCTTGTAGGGGAGGTTGACCTCGCCGAGCATCACCGCGCTGCCGTTGCGGCGGCCCAGGAAGCTGCGCAGCGCGCTGAGGTACTCGTGGGGATCGATGTTGGCGGCCTCGTCCTTGGGCTGGCCGCGGGTCTCCAGGAAGAACGGCACGGCGTCCAGCCGGAAGCCGTCCAGGCCCAGCTCAAGCCAGAGCCCCATGGCCTTGGCGATTTCGTTCCGGACCTTGGGGTTGGTTACGTTCAGGTCCGGCTGGTGCTCAGCGAACATGTGCAGGTACCACTCGCCGGTGGCGTCGTCCTGGGTCCACAAGGATGTCTGCTCGCCGGGGAACACCACCTCGGAGGACGTGTCCGGGGGAGTGTCACTTCGCCACACGTAGTAGTCCCGGTACGGGTTGTCCTTCGACTTCCTGGCCTCCACGAACCACGGATGCCGGTTGGACGTGTGGTTGACCACAAAGTCCGCGATGACCCGCATGCCGCGGTCCTTGGCGCTGCGGACAAACTCCACCAGGTCGCCCATGGTGCCCAGCCGGGAATCCACGGTAAAGAAATCCGTGACGTCGTAGCCGTCGTCCCGGTCAGGTGACGGGTAGAACGGCATCAGCCAGATGCAGGTCACGCCCAGTGCCGCGAGGTAGTCCACCCGCTGGGTGAGGCCGGCGAAATCGCCGGTGCCGTCGCCGTCGTCGTCGAAGAAGGTCTCCACGTCCAGGCAGTAGATGACGGCATTCTTCCACCAGAGGTCCGAGGTTTCCGCCATCCTCACAGGGCTGCCTCTTCCACCCGTGGGTCCGGAACGCCCGCAGGGCGCAGCTGGGGCAGCACGTCAGCCGCGAACGCGTCGATGAACGGGGCCTGGTCCTGCCCCACGAAGTGCAGGTACAGCTCATCGAAGCCCAGGGCCGCGTACCCGGCCAGCCAGTTGGCGTGCTGGTCCAGGCTGGCGGAGGTGTTCACCGATTTCCGGACCTGGTCCTCACCCACGTGGCCGCTGACGCCATCGAAATGGGCGGCGGTGGGCAGGTCCCACGGCACGGGAGGCGCGAACGTGTTGGTCCGCCACTGGTCCAGCGCGGTGGCCACGGCGTCCTCCTCGCGTGGCGCCCAGGACAGGTGCACCTGCAGGATTGCGGGGCCCTGGCCGCCGTTGTCCCGATACGCGGCCAGCATGTGCTTCAGCTTGTCCGGCGGCTGGTTCACGGTCACCAGTCCGTCCGCCCAGGCGGCGGCACGGCGGGCCGTGTCCACACTGATGGCCGGTGCGATCAGCGGCGGCGGAGGCTCCGGCACATCCCAGATCCGGGCCTGCTCCACCGTCACCAGCCCGAGGTGGGTTACCTCATCGCCACGGTGCAGGCGGCGGATGATGTCCACACACTCCTCCAGCCGGCGCTGGCGGGTGTCCTTCGGCGGCCAGGGATCGCCGGTGACATGCTCGTTCATGTTCTCACCGCTGCCCGGCGCCATCCAGAACCTGCCCGGGAACATGCCGGCCAGGGTGGCTGAGGCGTGGGCGGTGATGGTGGGGTGGTAGCGCTGGCCCGGGGCCGTCACCACCCCGAAACGCAGGCTGGTGGTGGCCAGGGCGGCCCCCAGCCAGGACCACGCGAAGCCGGAGTGGCCCTGCCGGGCGGACCACGGTTCAATGTGGTCCGAGCACATGGCGGCGTCAAAGCCCGCCCGTTCGGCGTGCTGGACGTCCTTGAGAAGCTGCCCAGGGCTGATCTGTTCATGCGAGGCGTGAAAGCCGATGGTGACCATCGTTAAGGTCTACAGGCCCGCGGCGCGCGGTGTCGAGGCTTTCAGCTGGGCTTTCGCCGATCCAGGCCTACCGCTGGCGCCGCCGCCGGGCAAGAATGGGGCCTATGAAACTTCCCGTGATGCCGCCCGTGCCGCCGATGCTCGCCAAGGCCGTCAGCGGGATTGGTGGTGTCCCGGCCGGGCGTGCCCTCAGCTATGAGCCCAAGTGGGACGGCTTCCGGTCCATCATCTTCCGCGACGGCGATGAGGTGGAGATCGGCAGCCGCAACGGGAAACCGATGACGCGGTACTTCCCGGAAGTGGTTGAAGCGCTGAAGGCCAACCTGCCGCCGCGGTGCGTGCTGGACGGCGAGATTGTTCTGGTGGGCCGCTCCGGTGACCGGCTGGACTTCGACGCCCTGCAGCAGCGCATCCACCCGGCGGCCAGCCGCGTGAAGCTGCTGGCGGAGCAGACGCCGGCGAAGTTTGTGGCCTTTGACCTGCTGGCACTCGGGGACGAGGACTACACCGGACGGCCCTTTTCCGAGCGGCGGGCCGCTTTGGAGAAAGCGCTCGCCGGCAGCAGTGCGCCTGTCCACGTCACCGCCGCGACCCAGGACAAGGCGGTCGCAGAGCGGTGGTTCCAGCAGTTTGAGGGTGCCGGACTGGACGGGATTGTGGCCAAACCGCTGGACGGCACCTACCAGCCGGACAAGCGCGTGATGTTCAAGGTCAAGCACGAACGCACGGCAGACTGCGTGGTGGCCGGCTACCGCGTACACAAGAGCGGACCGGACGCGATCGGATCGCTCCTGCTCGGCCTGTACAAGGACGACGGCGGTCTGGCCAGCGTGGGCGTGATCGGCGCCTTCCCGATGAAGCGCCGCCAGGAGCTGTTTGCCGAACTCCAGCCGCTGGTCACGGATTTCGATGACCATCCGTGGGCGTGGGCCAAGCAGGAGGAAGGCGAACGGACGCCGCGGAATGCCGAAGGCAGCCGCTGGAGCGCGGGCAAGGACCTGTCCTTTGTGCCCCTGCGCCCGGAGCTGGTGGTGGAGGTCAGATACGACCACATGGAGGGTGACCGGTTCCGCCACACTGCCCAGTTCTCCCGCTGGCGGCCGGACCGGGACCCGGAATCGTGCACCTACGAACAGCTGGAGGAGCCGGTGAACTTTGACCTGGCTTCGGTGCTGGAGACCGGGCGTCCGTAGCTGGCCACGGCCACCCGCCGTCGTATTTTTGCATTGCTCCAGGAATGGCCCATTTTCACCGGGGAAAGCCCGCCATTTGGGGGAATGGCGGGCTTTCCGGTCTCAAAACCGGGCTAAAGCGTACGTGCCTGGCAGGCTACTTAAGGCCGAGCTGCTTGGTGGGGACCCGGAAGGTTTCCTTGGCCGTGAGCGCGGAGATTGCTGCGATGGAGCAGATGATGGCCGTGAAGACGCTGATCTGGACCCAGCCGCCGGGCTTGATGCCGCCCATGGCTGCCACGATGGCCGGGGCAAAGCCTGCCATCAGGAAGCCCAGCTGGGTGCCGATGGCCAGGCCGGAGAAGCGGACCTTGGTGCTGAACATCTCGGCGTAGAAGGACGGCCAGACGGCGTTGGAGGCAGCGTAGCCGCAGGAGAAGAAACCGATGGCTGCGAGGAACATCAGCGGGACGCTGCCGGATTCCAGGCTGAGCAGGAAGACCGGGGTGAGGATGGCGCTGGAGAGTGCGCCGTAGATGAAGACCGGCTTGCGCCCGATCCTGTCGGCAAGCTTGCCGAAGAGTGGCTGCGTGCCCAGGGCCACGAGGTTGGCGCCCACCACCAGCCACAGCGTGGTGGTGCCGTCAACGCCAGCGACGGTCTTGGCGTAGCTGATGGCGAGGGTGCCGAACACGGTGGAGACGGCGGCGATGAAGGCACAGCAGACCACGCGGAGGACATCGCGCCAGTGGGCCTTGAGCAGGTCGGCGACTGGCAGCTTGGAGATCTGGGCAGTCTTCTGGGCTTCCTCGAACGCCGGCGGTTCATGCAGCGTACGGCGGATGAAGAACGCAACAACCACGACGACGGCGCTGAGCCAGAAGGGGATGCGCCAGCCGATGCCGTACTTGATTTCGTCCGGCAGGGCCAGGACGGGGATGAAGACGAGGGCGGCGAGGATCTGGCCGCCCTGGGTGCCCGTGAGGGTCCAGGAGGTGAAGAAGGAGCGGCGGTTGTCCGGTGCGTGCTCGAGCGTCATGGAGGAGGCGCCGGCCTGCTCACCCGCGGCAGAGAGGCCCTGGCACAGCCTGGCCAGCACCAGCAGGGCCGGAGCCCACCAGCCTACGGTGTTGAAGTCCGGCAGGCAGCCGATCAGGAAGGTCGAGGCACCCATCAGGAGGAGGGTGAACATCAGGACCTTCCGCCGGCCTACCCGGTCGCCGAAGTGGCCGAGGATGACGGCGCCCACGGGGCGTGCCACGTAGGCGAAGCCGAAGGTGGCGAAGGACATGATGGCCGCATTGGCGTCGGCGTCGGGGAAGAAGACCTTGGGGAAGATCAGGGCTGCGGCGGAACCGAAGATAAAGAAGTCGTAGTATTCGACGGCGCTGCCCAGGAAGCTGGCGACGGCTGCTTTCTTGGGCGTCCCGGCCGGGGCAACAGTGCCCGGGCCGGCGGACGGAATTGTCTGGCTCATGAAGTTCCTTTGATGTGACGACATTGTCGCGGATGGATCGGGAGGGTCGCAGCCGCATCTGCCTGGGTAATGGCGGTGCGCGGTGCGGCTGGAGTCCAGTGAAAGACCCGGAGCAGTAGCCGCATGGTGGGAGCTACTTGTGCGATACAGCAATCATGACTGTGAGTGGAGTCACTTGTCAAGAAAATAATCACCATCTAGAAATTGCTCCCACGATGTGGCAACATCGAGTTATGAGTGTGAATCAAACCACAGCAGCCGATGACGACATTGCTGGCATAAATGAAG
>DATFAE010000164.1:0-2443 GCA_035254945.1 Arthrobacter sp.
GCGGCGAGGCATCGGCCGCTGAACCGTCCGATCCGATGTCGTGAGAATAGCTGACTGTCGCGCCAGCACCTTCTCCCCCGTGGCAGGACTGCTGCCAAGTCAGAAGGGCACTGTCGCTCGGCGCAGCTGCCGGGGCCTTCAACCTGCGATGATCTCCCCAATGGCGTGGCTGATGGGCTCGGGTTCGTCGCGCGTCGAACGTATACGGGGGGGACATGGTGGCGGGCGTGTTCGGTAATGATCAGGGTACCGCGTGACAGCCGGGCGAGCTCTGATTGGGCCTATATATCAGCCTCCATTGCCTCGCCGACTGGTTCACGGTTCGGTGATGACCCAGTAAAAAGCTTCGGCCTTTGACCGGGCACCTTGAGCGGATTTTGAGCGGTTAGGTTCGGCCAGTTCGGCGAGAAGCTTTTCGGACAGGACCACCAGCCCGGCGAACGTTGCGGGGGTCAACCATTCGGGCTGGGTGGCAAAGAGGATGTCCTCTGAGGAGGTGTTGCCGCTGGCGCCGGGAGCGAAGGGGCAACCGCCCAGCCCGCCCAAAGCGCCGTCGACAAGAGCGGCACCGGCGCTGATCGCGGCCAGAGTGTTGGCCACGCCCAAGCCCCAGGTGTCATGACCGTGGTAGACGATCCGGCGCGCTGGGGTTTCTTCCTTTACCCGAGAGATGAGGTTGGCTACCTGCGCAGGAACAGCCTGGCCTAGGGTGTCGCAGATGACAATGTCGCAGGTGCCCGCCGTGCGCGGATCATTGGCAATGGACAGCACCCGTTCCTCAGACACCACGCCTTCGAAGGGACAGGTGAAGGAGGTTGCGAGGCACAGCTGAATTTTTCCGCCGACGTTACGGGCGTAGTCCACGGCCTGCGGCAGCTCTTCCAGGCTGGCGTCCGTGCTGCGGCCGATGTTCGCCTGATTGTGCGAATCTGAAACCGAGAGGCAGTACTGGAAGTTCCGGGCTCCGGCCGCGCCTGCCTTGGCCACGTGCCCGGGGGTCGCCACCCAGATCCAGCACTTTTCCAGTTCCTCCGGTGTCAGGGCGTGGACCACTTCCAAGGTGTTGGCCATTGTCGGGACCCGGTCTGCCCGCGCCATGGAGCCGAGCTCGATTGACGTCATTCCCAGGCGTAGCAGTTCACGGACGGTTGCCACCTTGGCTTCGGTGGAGAGCATCTTCCCGGTCAGCTGGAGCCCGTCGCGCAGGGTCACGTCCCGCAGCTCCGCCTGGGGTGTAAAGGTGAAGTTCATGCCAGCGCTTCCTCGCGGCTGGAGGCCGCATTGATCTGATCCCGGTCCATTCCCAGCAGGCCGCCCAGGACTTCTTCGGTGTTATCGCCCCAGTCGGGGCCCAAATTCCGGATAGGCAGGGACTGTCCCCCCCGGTTACCGGCACCACATCCGCGAAGCCCACGCCGGTCAGTACTTCCTCTCCTGTGGAGGCATCGAACCTTTAAATCGTATTTGGGGCGGCGTGCTGCTCATCAGCAACGATGTGGGCGGCTGTGCAGATCGGCCCGGCGGATATGTCGGCAGCGTTCAAGGCTGCCAGAACCTTGCCTGCGGCCTGACCGGCGGCCCATTGACCGATGGCCGCCTCCAATTCCTCGCGTCGGCCCCAGCATCGGTGTTGGTCTGCAAGCCGGGATCCGTACCATGGTTACCGCAGTTCTTAATGTTAGCCGGCCGACCACGGCGAGGACGGGCAGCAGCCGATCCCTAGAACACGCCACCCCGGACGCGGCGTGTTCTGGGAGCAGCAGCCGAGTTACGAGGCGGCTATAAGCTGACGTAGCACGTACTGCAGGATGCCGCCGTTGCGGTAGTAGTCGGCTTCTGCTGGTGTGTCGATGCGCAGTACGGCATCGAAGGACTTGGTGGAGCCGTCTTCCGCGGTGGCCGTGACCTTCAGCGTTTTGGGGGTGGTGCCCTCGTTCAGGGCGGTCACACCCTCAACGGCGAAGGTCTCGGTGCCGGTCAGTCCCAGGGTGGCAGCGGATTCGCCGGCCGGGAACTGCAGGGGCAGGACACCCATGCCGATCAGGTTGGAGCGGTGGATGCGCTCGTAGCTTTCGGCGATGACGGCCTTGACGCCCAGGAGCGCGGTTCCCTTGGCTGCCCAGTCACGGGATGAGCCGGAGCCGTATTCCTTGCCTGCCAGGACCACCAGCGGGGTGCCGGCTGCCTGGTAGTTCTGGGCGGCGTCGTAGACGTAGGCCTGGGGACCGTCGGCCTGGGTGAAGTCGCGGGTGAAGCCACCCTCGACGCCATTCAGGATCTGGTTCTTGATGCGGATGTTCGCGAAGGTGCCGCGGATCATGACTTCGTGGTTGCCACGGCGTGAGCCGTAGGAGTTGAAGTCCTTGCGCTGCACACCGTTGGCCAGCAGGTACTGGCCGGCCGGGGTGTCGGACTTGAAGGAACCGGCCGGGGAGATGTGGTC
>DATFAE010000165.1:0-9673 GCA_035254945.1 Arthrobacter sp.
CCACGCTCCTTGGCATCGAACTGGCCGAGGTCCTCCTTGCCGGCGGGGCCGCCGGCATTGCAGACCTGCAGGCCTCCTGAACGGGTCCGTGGACACGCGCCCCGGGATGTCCTGACATGGCGGACCAGGACAGCACCAGCCAGCAGCGCCCGCAGCCGCTCGCGCGCGCCCGGGTCCTGATCACCCGCAGCCCGGAGCGGTCCCTCACCCTGGTCTCCGCACTTGAGGCGGCCGGGGCCGAGGCGCTGCTGCTGCCGCTGATCGACTTTGAGCGCGCCGCGGACCAGCATTCCCTGGACGTGGCCTGCGATGCCCTGGCGGCGGGAGCCTTCGACTGGCTGGTGGTCAGCAGCGCCACCACAGTCCACGTCCTGAGCGACAAGGCTGCCGAACGCGGCATGGCACTCGGCAACTGGCTGCCCGCCACCATCCGGGTGGCCGCCATCGGCCCGGCCTCGCGCGGACTGCTTGAATCCGCGGGAGTCCCCGTGGCACTAACGCCGGCAAATGAACAGTCGGCCGCGGGACTGCTGGAGGTGTGGCCGGTCCGCGCCGGAAGGGTGCTGCTGCCGCAGGCGGACATCGCGGCACCACGGCTCGCCGAAGGCTTGACCGCATCCGGAGCCTCCGTCACCGTCGTCACCGCCTACCGGACCGTCGACTACCCGGCCGACGCCGAGCGTCGGCTCGCCGTCGAACCGCTGGCGACCGGCCCGGGGAAAAACAGCACCGCTTCACACGTGCCCGTGCCGCCGTCGTACGCGCTGCTGACTCCGGAAGGTGCCCGGGGCGAGATCGCTGCCGGGAGCCTGCACGCCGTCGTCGCTGCGTCACCCAGCGCCGTGCGGCGCATCAGCTCCGCCCTGTCCCCGCTGCGGGACTGCAGGCTTGTTGCGATCGGACGTTCGACGGCGGATGAGGCCACGGCGCTCGGACTCGGTGTGGCAGCCGTCGCGGCTGAGCCCACACCCGCCGGGATCGTTGCTGCGGTACGCGAAGCCCTGGATTCCCCGACCCCACCCGGACCACCTGTGAAGGACACACCATGAGTTTCCCCAACCAACGTCCCCGCCGCCTCCGCACCACCCCGGCAATGCGCAGGCTCACCGCCGAAACCCGGCTGGCGCCGGCGGAGCTGATCCTTCCGGCCTTCATCAGGGAGGGGCTCACCGAGCCCAATCCCATCACCTCCATGCCGGGCGTGCTCCAGCACACCACCGACACGCTCAAGCGCGCTGCCGCCGAAGCCGTTGAGCTGGGAATCGGCGGCATCATGCTCTTCGGAATCCCGGCGGTCCGGGACGCCGAGGGCACCGCATCACTTGATCCGGACGGTGTGCTGAACAAGGCCATCCGCGACGTCCGCGCCGAAGTAGGTGATGACCTGGTCATCATGAGCGACGTCTGCCTGGACGAATTCACCGACCACGGGCACTGCGGCGTACTCGACGCCGACGGCTACGTCGACAACGACCGCACCGTGGAGGTCTACGCCCGCATGGCCGTGGCACAGGCCGACGCCGGCGCCCACATGCTGGGCCCGTCCGGGATGATGGACGGACAGATCGCCGCCATCCGCAAGGCCTTGGACGACGCCGGGCACACGAACACCTCCGTGGTGGCCTACGCGGCCAAGTACGCCTCAGCTTTCTACGGTCCGTTCCGTGAGGCCGTGGACTCGCAGCTGAAAGGCGACCGGCGGACGTACCAGATGGACGCCGGCAACCGCCGCGAGGCCATCCGCGAAGTGGAGCTGGACCTCGCCGAGGGCGCCGACATTGTGATGGTCAAGCCCGCCATGAGCTACCTGGACATCGTGGCCGACGTCGCTGCCATGAGCCCGGTGCCCGTGGCGGCCTACCAGATTTCCGGTGAGTACGCGATGATCGAAGCTGCCGCCGCCAACGGCTGGATCGACCGCCGCGCCGCCATCACCGAATCCGTGCTGGGCATCCGGCGGGCAGGCGCCGACATGGTGCTGACCTACTGGGCGGCCGAACTCGCCGGCTGGCTGAAAGAGTCCCGGTGACTTCCCAGCCGGCTTCCCGGCCGGCGGCTTCCCCGACGGCGGGTCCCACCGCGCCTGTTGCCGCTGACCGGATCCTGCTGGGTCTGAACACCTTCGGCGACGTCGGTGAGAACGCGGACGGCAGCCCGCAGCCGCATGCCCAGGTGCTGCGCCAGCTGCTTGAACAGGCGGAACTCGCTGACGCCGTCGGACTCCACGCATTTGGCGTGGGGGAGCACCACCGCAAGGACTTTGCCGTGTCCGCGCCGGAAGTATTCCTCGCCGCAGCAGCGGCCCGAACCCACCAGATCCGGCTGGGGTCTGCCGTCACGGTCCTGAGCTCGGACGATCCCATCAGGGTCTTCCAGCGGTTCTCCACCGTGGACGCCCTGTCCAATGGCCGGGCCGAGGTCATGCTGGGCCGCGGTTCCTTCGTCGAGTCGTTCCCGCTGTTCGGACTGGACCTGGCCGACTACGAAGTGCTCTTCGAAGAGAAGCTTGAGCTGTTTGACAAGGTGCGGTCACAGCAGCCCGTGCACTGGGAAGGCCGCACCCGGCCCGCGCTCCACGGCCTGAGCGTCTACCCGCCCCTGGAGCACCACCTGCTTCCTACCTGGATCGGCGTGGGCGGGACCACCGAATCGGTCCTCCGCTGCGCCCAGTACGGCTATCCCATCATCTTTGCCATTATCGGCGGGCAGCCGCGCGCCTTCGGGCCGCTGGCCGACCTCTACCGGGAAGCGATGTCCCAGTACGGACACCCCCTGCAGCAGGTGGCAACCCACTCGCCCGGCCACGTGGCGGCGACCGATGAGCAGGCCCGCGAGGAGTTCTATCCGCACTGGCTCAAACTGCGGAACAGGATCGGCGCCGAACGCGGCTGGGGACCTGCGGGGCGGGCGGAGTTTGACGCCCTCTGCGCCCCGGACGGTGCGCTGTACGTGGGGTCCCCGGATACCGTGGCGCGGAAGATCGCCCGGCTGAAGGCGGATCTGGGCGTGGACCGTTTTGACCTCAAATACAGCAGCGGCCCGTTGCCGCACCCGGCCATGATGCGGTCCATCGAGCTGATGGGCACGGCGGTGGCACCCCGCGTGTCCGAATTGCTCGGTAACTGACGCACCGGCTAACTGAAAGAATAGGAACCATGACTTCCAGCAACCCTCGCAACGAGGAACTTTTCGACCGCGCCCGCCGGCTGATGCCCGGCGGCGTGAACTCTCCTGTCCGGGCCTTCGGATCCGTGGGCGGAACCCCCCGGTTCATGGTGTCCGCCAGCGGCCCTTACCTCACGGACGCCGACGGGAAAGAATACGTCGACCTGGTCTGCTCCTGGGGCCCCGCGCTGCTGGGCCACGCCCACCCCGCCGTGCTGGAAGCCGTCCATGCGGCCGTGGACCGCGGCCTGTCCTTCGGCGCGTCCACGCCGGACGAAGCCAATCTGGCAGCCATCGTGCAGGAACGGGTCCCGGCCGCGGAACGCGTCCGGATGGTGTCCACCGGCACGGAGGCCACCATGACGGCGGTCCGCCTGGCCCGTGGATTCACCGGACGGAACCTGATCATCAAGTTCGCCGGCTGCTACCACGGCCACCTCGACGGGCTCCTCGCCGCGGCGGGTTCAGGCGTCGCCACCCTGGCACTGCCCGGTTCTGCCGGCGTTACCCAGGCCACCGCCGCTGAAACCCTCGTCCTGCCCTATAACGACCTCGCAGCCGTCGAGGCCGCCTTCGCCACGCACGGCCCCAACATCGCCGCCGTCATCACCGAAGCGGCCCCGGCCAACATGGGCGTGGTCACTCCCGCCGAAGGATTCAACCTCGGGCTGTCCCGCATCACGCGGGAGCACGGCGCGCTGCTGATTGTTGATGAGGTGCTGACCGGGTTCCGCACCGGTTACTCCGGCTACTGGGGCCTCACCGGCGGGGCTTCAGACGCCGTGGAACCGTGGACCCCTGACCTGCTCACCTTCGGAAAGGTGATCGGCGGCGGAATGCCGACGGCGGCGCTCGGCGGGCGTGCCGACGTCATGGACCACCTCGCTCCCATCGGCCCGGTCTACCAGGCCGGAACCCTGTCCGGGAACCCCGTGGCCATGGCCGCCGGCGTGGCCACGCTGACCCATGCAACGCGGGACGTCTACTCGTTCATCGACGCCCGGTCGCTGGAACTTTCCTCGGCGCTGTCCGCAGCCCTGGACTCAGCCGGGGTGGACCACTCCATCCAGTTCGCAGGAAACCTTTTCTCAGTCGCGTTCGGAACATCGGCCAACGGCGTGCACAACTACGCCGATGCCCAGGCCCAGGAGACCTTCCGCTACGCGCCGTTCTTCCACTCGATGCTGGAGGCCGGGGTCTACCTGCCGCCGTCCGTCTTCGAGGCCTGGTTCCTCTCGGCCGCCCACGACGACGCCGCCATGAACCGGATCTTCGACGCCCTGCCGGCAGCCGCGAAGGCGGCCGCAGCGGCGAAAGGCTAGCGCCGGCGTCGTTCCTTAAACCCAAAATCCCCGCTTCCCGGACAATTCCCCGCGTAATGCGTGGGGGAAAGTCCGGGAAACGGGGATTTTCTGTTGGCGCGACTAGAGGACGTCCGAGAGGAAGCCCTTCAGCCGGTCCGTGCCGGGGGAGGTGAAGATCTGCTCGGGGGGACCCGATTCCACCACCACGCCGGCGTCCATGAACGTCACCGTGTCCGAGACGTTGCGGGAGAAGCCCATTTCATGGGTTACCACCACCATGGTCATGCCGCCCTTGGCGAGGTCCGCCATCAGCGCCAGGACGCCCTTGACCAGTTCGGGGTCCAGGGCGGAAGTGGCCTCGTCGAAGAACATCACTTCAGGCTTCATGGCCAGCGCACGGGCGATCGCCACACGCTGCTGCTGGCCGCCGGAAAGGTTGGCCGGCCGGGCGTCAGCCTTGTGCTTGAGCCCCACGAGGTCCAGCTGTTCCAGGGCTTGGGCGTGCGCCTGGTCCTTGGGGAGCTTCCGGAGTTTGCGCAGTGCCAGCGACACGTTGTCCACCACGGTTTTGTGCGGGAACAGGTTGAACTGCTGGAACACCATGCCGATCCGCTGGCGCAGCTCGTCCGGGTTGTCCTTCAGGACTGACCGGCCGTCCAGGAGGATGTCGCCCTGGTCGGGTTCGATCAGCCGGTTCATGACCCGCAGCAGCGTGGACTTGCCGGAGCCGGACGGGCCGATCACCGAAGCCGTGGTGCCTTTCTCCACATGGAGATCGATGCCGCGGAGCACATGGTTGTGGCCGAACGAGAGGTGCAGGTTCTTGCCGGTCAGGGTGCCGGAGGTAAATGCCGTCATGCCTGTGCCCCCTTGCCGATGGGTGCGGCCAACTCGTCCGGTTCCTTCTTCTCCGGCCGGCCAGTACGCAGCCTGTTGTCGATGAAGTTCACGAAGTGGGTCAGCGGAACGGTCAGGATCAGGTACAGCAGGCCGGCAGCCACCAGCGGGGAGAGATTCCCCGAGTTGGCCATGGCGTCGTTTCCGATCCGGAAGATTTCCCGCTCGGAAGCGGCCAGGCCCAGCATGAACACCAGCGAGGAGTCCTTGAGCAGCGCAATGAACTGGTTCACCAGGGCAGGCAGCACCCGGCGGATGCCCTGCGGCACCACCACCAGGCGCATGGAGCTGCCGTAGCTGAAGCCCAGCGCCCGGGACGCCTCCAGCTGCCCCTTCTCCACGCTCTGGATGCCGGAGCGGAAGATCTCACCGATATACGCCGCAGCAATAAGCGTCAGGGCGAGGACACCCAACGGATAGGGGTTCCTGGACCCGGTCAGCTCACGGGCAAGCGGGCTGAGGCCGATCCCGATCACCAGGATCACCAGGATGGCCGGCAGGCCACGGAAGATGTCGGTGTAGATGCGCGCCACCCAGCGGGCTCCCGCATTCCGCGAGATCCCCATCAGGGCGAGGGCCAGGCCCAGCAGGGAGCCGAGCACGGCCGAGGTTACCGCCAGGATGATCGTGTTGGGCAGGCCCACCATGATCAGCGACGGCAATACCTCCGCCATGGCACCCCAATTGAAGAAGGTGTCAGCAAGTTGTTCCAGTGTGTCCATGGGGGCAGCTGCCCGGATCAGCTCTGGGGAACCGTGGCGGCCTTGCTGCCCGGCTTCCAGTCACTCGGCATTTCGCGGTCCGGGTACCATTCCTTGGTCAGCTTGGACCAGGTGCCATCCGCGATAACGGCGTCCAGGCCCGAGTTCAGGGCATCGATCAGCGGCTGGTTGTCCTTCGCCACGGCGTAGGCGGTGAAGTTCTGGGTGTTGACCACGGATTCGGCGATGACGGTGCCGTCGCCTTCCTTGACCTGGCCGGTTGCCTGCTGGGACGGGGCAACCCAGGCATCGACCTGGCCGTTGCGCACATTGGCGTACACGGTGTTGTAGTCAGGGAATCGGATCGGTTCAAGCTTGAGGGTGTTGGTGACGTAGTCATCCTGGACGGTGCCCTGAACCACGCCGATGCGGAGGCTGTCATCAAGGTCAGCGAAACCCTTGACGTCGCCGTCGGTCTTGGCCACTACAGCCATGAAGCCGAAGTCGTAGCCGTTGGTGAAGCCCACGTTTTCACGGCGCTTGTCCGTGGTGGAGATTGATGAGGATCCGACGTCGAACTGCTTGTTCTGGACCTGCGAGAGCAGGGCGGAGAAATCTGTGGCGACAAACTCGACTTCGAGGCCAAGCTTGCCGGCGATGGCGCGCAGCAGTTCGTTGTCATAGCCGGTGAACTTGCCGGAGGGGTCAAGGAAGATGTTCGGCGGGGCATCCGAGAGCGTGCCCACCTCAAGCTTGCCTTCGGTGTTCAGGCCAAGCTTCGTTTTGTCGATCTTGTCGATCGGGGTGACATCAGCGGTGGTGTACTTGTCCAGCGTCTGCTGGTCGCTGCCGGCGAGAGCGTCCGTGGGGGTGCCGGTGGGCTGTGAAGATGCCCCGCCGCAGGCCGCGAGGGAGGCGGCCAGGGCAATAGCCACAGGAACGCTGGTCAGCCACTTCATGGCTTTCGATTTCATCAGGTAGTCACTTTCATCTGAGTCATAAGTTCATCCCGGCCGAACTGCTGCACACGTGGCGCCGGGGCCTGCCGCGTCAAAGAGGACTGACGATCAGGGCAGGGGACTGCAAAACTTAATCATCTCACTGCCGGGTAAATCCGCGGATAGGTGAAGATAGCGATGGCTGCGGGCTGCCTGCGCCGAATATTGCTCGATCACGGCTGCCAGCGCCCTTCGGCGGCGCTTGCCCCGGCCGGTACTGCCGAATCGCCGGATGGTATCCGTTGCGTACGCGTGCAGGGAAATAAGTGTGAGTTAGCTCGCAGCTAGAAGTCGCCCCGGCTCGCGTCCTCCGGTGGCAGGACCGGCCAGTCACCTTCAATTACGGCAGCAGGCTTGGTTTTCCGCAAGTACCCCTGGAAGTCGGCTGCCTGGCTGACGGCCCAGTCAACCTGCAGCTGGTGAAGCTGGCTTGCCGGCATCCTGAGCTTGGGAAACTTGCCGGCCATCGCGTCCAGAACCCGCAGCGTAGCCAAGGCGTCCGCGGCGGATGTGTGGGCGTTGTCCAGGCTGACGCCATACTCCTCACACAGGGCAGTGAGCGTACGTTTGCCTTTCCGGTACCGGTCCACCTGCTTGTTCATGATGTACGGGTCCAGGACCGGGAACCGGCTCAGCTGCATCACGCCGTACCTCGCCGATTCAGCCGCCAGCACGGTGAAGTCGTAGCTGGCGTTGAACGCAATGACGGGAACCCCGGCGTCAAAAAGTTCCTGCAGGACGGTGGCGAGCTCCCTTGTCACTTCGTGGGCCGGCCGGCCCTCACGCCTGGCCTGCTCGGTGGTGACGCCGTGGACGTCGCTTGCCTCGGTGGGGATCTCGACGCCCGGATCGGCCAGCCACTCGTGTTCCTTGATGACTTCCCCCTGGTGGTCAACCACGGTCACGGACGCGGTGACGATACGTGCCGCGCGGGAGTTGCGGCCAGTGGTCTCGAGGTCGAACGCGGCGCGGGGGAGGGTGTTCCAAGTGCTCATGCGTCCACGCTACCGGCCGGCACCGACAGTCTCCGTCAGCGCCGTCGGCGGGTCAGGAATCTTCCTGTTCGGCGGGCCCTGTCCGATCATTGGCCGGACCGGGCGACCCGGTGACAGCGGCTAGGCTGGAACCATGCGGACGGAGTATGTGGAGGCGGTGCTGGCCGTCTTGGAGCTGGTGCCGCGGGGCGCCGCCGTTGCATACGGCGATGTCGCGGAGCTGCTGGGAACGGGCGGACCGCGGCAGGTTGGTTCCGTCATGAGCCACTACGGCAGCGGTGTGCCGTGGTGGCGGGTCCTCAAGGCCAGCGGACAGGCGCCCGAGGGCCACGAAGCCGCGGCCCTGCGCCACTACCTGGATGAAGGAACGCCGCTTTTGGGCAGCCCCGATGATTTTCTGCGCACCGGCGAAGGCCGCTGGAGGGTAGACCTGGCTGCGGCCCGGTGGGCGCCCACGGACGCCGAGTTCGACCAGTTGGACGCGATTGCGGACCGGCTGGAGCGTGGGCTTCATAAATTGTCCGTGCCTGATGATGAAATGTCCGTGTGACGCTAACAAGCCTGCAGACGGACCTCCCGCCCGACCCCCTTTCCAACTACCGTGATGACGCACACACTGCAGCGGATCACTCCGGCGGTCCGGGTCCAGGCACCAACGGGACCGGCCTCCGGCTGCTTCCGCCCCGCCGGCTGCAGGGCTCCATCCCCGAGCTCTCAGCGGACCAGCGGGCCGCTGTCGAGGTCCCGCACGGCTCCGGTCCGGTCCTGGTGCCGGGCGCTCCCGGGACCGGTAAGTCCACCGTCCTGATCGAAGCCGCCGTGCGCAGGGCATTCCACGACGACGTGGACCCTGAACGGATCCTGATCCTTGCTCCCGGCCGGCTGGCGGCCGACTCACTCCGGGACCGCTTCACGGCCCGGCTGGACAGGAGCCTGAGCACCACACCGGCAAGGACCTGGGCCTCGTACGCCTTCGACCTGATCCGGCGTGCCAAGGCTGAAGGGATCCTGCCGCTTCCGCGGCCGCCGCGCCTCCTCTCCGGACCGGAGCAGGACCTCATCATCAAGGAATTACTGGAAGGCCATGCCCTGCCCGGGCTGCAGCTGCCGTGGCCGGCGGACCTGGGCGCCGCGCTTGAAACCAGGGGATTCCGGCACGAAGTCCGTCAGCTGTTTGACCGGATCATCGAATCGGGCAGGACGGCCGAAGACCTCGAGGAGCTTGGCCGCCGCTGTGGCAGGGACGACTGGATAGCCGCCGCAGCACTTTATGCCGAATACAGGGACGTGCTGGACCTCCGCATGCCGGAGGCCTTTGACCCTGCCGGAATCATCACGGCCGCCCGGCAAATCTTCCAGGACGCACCGGACTTCCTGGCCGCCGAACGGGAGCGTCTGCAGCTGCTGCTGGTGGACGACGTCCAGGAAGCAAACCCGGCCGTCTTTGAGCTGCTCGCCGACATTGCCGCGGGCAAGGACTGCTTCGTGACCTCCTCACCGGACACAGTTGTGCAGGGCTTCCGCGGAGCCAGGCCGGATCTCGTCGCCGCACTGCCCGGGCTTCTCTCCACAGGCACGGACGTGCTGGAGCGGCCCCTGTGGCACACGCACCG
>DATFAE010000166.1:0-3908 GCA_035254945.1 Arthrobacter sp.
GGGACCTCAACATTGAGCTTGACCCGCGTGGGGGTGAGGTTCTCGACAGCGCTCTTCACGGTCTAAGTACTCCTGGGATTGTGGGATGGGTTTCTGCAAATGCGTGTGTTCTGTCCAGGCCGTCCGGTCCGGGCCGCAGAGTCGGGGTGACAGGATTTGAACCTGCGACTTCCTGCTCCCAAAGCAGGCGCTCTAGCCAAGCTGAGCTACACCCCGTAAGTGCACAGGCAAGTCTACGGTCATACCGGCCGTGATTGCACATTTGACACGTGGGGCATGAATTAGGTTTAGTTATATCCGGCTTGATCAGCCAGCCCGAAAGACCGGCAGCTAGCATTGTTACAGCTAGTACTGCAGTTCTCCCGGGGACGTAGCTTAATGGTAAAGCCTCAGTCTTCCAAACTGATTACGCGGGTTCGATTCCCGTCGTCCCCTCCAGGACCGGTCCGTTCAAAGGACCAAAGACGAAGGGCCCCTCGATGAGGGGCCCTTTTTTGTTGGCGCGCACCTGCCGATGCGCGGTCATGACTGACAACAGGCGGGAAAAGCCAACATGCTGTATCGGGGGTATGCAGGGGGACGCACGAAGCGCAATCAACCGCACAGAAAGGCCCCGCAACTTCCGTGCCAGGACCAAAACATCAGCTCAACCCGTTGATCCGCATGTACCTCAAAATCAAGGACCCCTCCCAGGCAGGGGCCAGCGGCTGGGGCGGGCTCAAGCCTGTCGAGCCGGCTTCCCGGAGGGAGGGCGCGCGCGCCGCCGGCGATGATCAGGTCTACGTGATGAAGCACGCGACGGATTACCACGCGGCGTGGTGCCGGGTGGTGGCCGACAAATGGGAGAGCGCACCCAGAGGACTGCTGGTGACCCTCCTGGCGGATGTCGGGGAGCGTAGCCGGTGCCGGGAATGCGGCCGGCCCGGGAAGAGGGCAAGCCGTCCGTACAGGTATTCCCGGCACAGCCGCCGGTCACGGCCCAACCCACGCCTGATGCGGTGGTCCCGCTGCGGATCATTGGCGTCGCCCATGGAATCCTTGGTCTGGGTAGTCCTTAATCCTGCTGGCAGCCGGGGCACCAATAGAGTTTCCGGCCGCCAAGATCGGCCAGGGCGACGGGAACCGCGCATACCCGGCACGGCAGTCCCTGGCGCTTGTAGACGTAGTGCGCTTCGTCGCCGGCGGGCAGGGGGGCGCCTTCTGCCCAGTATGACGGCGGCGTGGTGATGATCCTGCCGTCGCGGACGCCGTCGCCCATCACGGCCACGGTGTCATCCCACAGCATTTCCGCCGAGCCTCGTGGCAGCGAACTGCCGGGCAGCATGGGATCGATCCGCTGCCGGAAGAGGACCTCGGCGCGGTAGACGTTCCCGACGCCGGCAATCACCTTCTGGTCCATCAGCAGCGAGGCGATGGGCGTCTTTCGTGACTGCACGCCCGTCACAAAGCGTTCCCGGTCCTGCGGCAGGTTGCGCAGCGGGTCCGGCCCCAGCCGCGCCAGCACGGCAGCCATTTCGGCCCTGGTGATGGCAGCGCAGGTGGTGGCGCCGCGCAGGTCCGCCCAGCCGTGCCGGCCTGCGAGCCTGACCCGGACAGCGCCCACCGGCGCCGGCGGACCGGCGTACCCGGGCCCGCTGCCGTCGTCGAACGTTTCCCGCTCCCCCATCTTTCGCGGGGCGCCGATACTGGACGCACCCCGGAATGCGGCGTCGCCGCCGAAATCCCAGGCTCCGTAGAGTCCCAGATGGACGTGGAGGACCAGTGCGTGGTCAAAATGCAGGAACAGGTGCTTGCCGTGGGCCTGCGATTCGGTCATGGTATGGCCGTCCAGCAGCGCGGCGCCGGCCGCGAACCGTCCCTGCGGACTGCTCACAGCCAGCGTCTCACCGCCGAAAACGTCGCGGAACTGGCGCGCCAGCCGGCGTACCGAGTGGCCCTCGGGCACTACTCGATGACCTCGCCGGTGCTTTCGTAGGCGGCGATCTTGCCGATCCTGCGCACGTGCCGTTCGTCATTGCTGAACGGTTCCGCCAGGAAGGCCTCGATCAGTGCGGTCGCTTCCTCGACGGTGTGCTGGCGTCCGCCGACGGCCACCACGTTGGCGTCGTTGTGCTCGCGCGCCAGGGTGGCGGTGGAGTGGTTCCACGCCAGGGCGGCACGCACTCCCTTGACCTTGTTGGCGGCGATCTGCTCACCGTTGCCGGAGCCTCCCAGCACGATACCCAGGGCGTGGACGCCTGCCTGCTGATCGGCCACCACGGCGAGCGCGGCGTTGATGCAGAAGGACGGGTAGTCGTCCTGCGCGTCATACTCCTTGGGCCCGTGGTCCACCACGTCGTAGCCCTTGGCCGAGAGGTGGCTGACGAGGTGGGCGCTGAGTTCCATGCCTGCGTGGTCAGTGGCGATATGGACCCGCGGGAAGGCAGGGGAAGAAGTCACGACAGTATCCGTTCGGTTTTGACGGCGGGGCCGGCTGTGTTGGTTCAGCAGAGCCGGTTCGGGCCAGGGTCAGATCAACAGGGACAAGGATACTAGGACTCCGCACCCGCTGCGCCGGAGGCGCCGCCGTGCGCCCGCGCAGCCACCCGGGTGAGGACTTCAGCCAGGCGGGCTGCAGAGGCGGGGCTGCCGCCACTCACCGCGAGGCTGTGGCCGTCCGTTTTCCGCACGACGACGGCGGGGCCGCTGCTGACCAGCATGGCGGCGGTGCCGCTGTGGTTACGGTAGCCCCAGCCGCCGTAGTCAGCCGCCCGCACGTCCGAGGCACTCGCCGCGGAGATCGCCGCCGCCGGAACGTCCATCACCGGCAGCACGCCGGCCACCAGCACCCGCAGGCCGCTGCGGTCTGCCTTGACCCTGGCGCACAGGAACGCCGCAGCCACCACGGCCAGGGCAGCCAGGACCGCACCCAGCCACGGCAGGGCGATGGTGATCAGGGCGGCGGGGAACAGGATGGCTACCGTAATCATGACGAACACCGAACTGCGGGCATGGACCCAGAGCCGGATCGAGTCGCGTGCGAGGTCCGGGTCCAGTTCCCTGGCGACGGCCAGCTCAAGGGCCCTGTCGTCGTCCGGGGACCACTGCCTGTCAGCCTTGAAGACAAAGCCCATGATGACACCCAGGGAAAGGGCCGCCCCGCTTCCGAGGGCCAGGACTGTCAGGTCCACGCGGGATTCCCGCGCGTCGGCGAGACCGGACTGGCCCACCAGCCCTGCGGCCAGGACGCTGGTGATGAAGAGGCTCAGGAACAGGCCCGCCCCCATCATGATCCTGCGCATCACGACGGGACGGGAGACCGGGACAGCCTGCGAGAGGACCAGCCAGCCGGCGGCCACAATGATCAGCGCGCCGCCGCCTGCATAGGCGCCAAACGGGGCAAAGGAGGCGCCGCCGTCGTCCGTCCAGCTCACGGCCAGCGGATCCGGAAGGCTGGGGCGCAGCAGAAAGGCACAGAACACGAAGGCCGCGGCCAGCATCACGGGAAAGCCCACCGCGAACCGAAAAGCTTTGGCATCCACTGAATCCCTGAACTTGCCCATGGCTTAACGCTACTCCCGCCGTGTCCCGATGTGATCGGAGCAACTTGCCAACAGCAGAAGAAGTGAAAGAATGATTTCACAGTGCCCGGCGCAGGCCACTCCCCGCCGGCAACCGCAACCCTTCTGGAGGCCCCCTTGCCCGGTATGAACCTGACGCGCACCGAAGCCCGTGAGCGCGCCGAACTGATCACCGTTGACTCCTACGATGTCAGCCTGGACCTGACCAGGGGCGAGAAGGTCTTCGGAAGCACCACCACGGTGAAGTTCACGGCGGTGCCGGGTTCCTCCAGCTTCATCGACGCAATCACCCATACCGTCCACAGCGTCACACTCAACGGACGTGATCTGGACCCCGGCACCGTCTCC
>DATFAE010000167.1:0-4667 GCA_035254945.1 Arthrobacter sp.
TCCTGCTCGTTGGCGTCACCCTCCAGAACATCTTCGTTGGCGTCCTGGGGTTTGTGGTCATGGGAGCCGGCGTTTACTTCGCGACCATGCGCAGCTCGTCACCCGGCAAGTCCCGCAACGGCGGCCGTCCCGGCAAGGCGGGCAAGTCCAGGAGTTCCTTCATGAGCAGTCTTGAGGAACGCTGGGACGAGCGGCGCCGCGGCGAGTCCTGATCCGGCCGGGGTACAAGGCACCCAAGTCCTCCATTTCGCACCACCCGGCTTGCACTGCGGCCGGGTTTCCCGTCCGGCCAATAAATGCAACCCGGTAATTGAAGCAAAAGACCCGCTACGGCGGGTCTTTTGCTTTAACCACGCACTGGCCTGGCTGCCCTAAAAGCCCCCGGGGCGTGCAAATGCCCTCCACTTTCCACCACCGGCCGGATTGCCGGGTTCGCGGGCCAAAATCCCCGAAATGGGGGGAATCTGCGCCAATCTTGCGTTGACTGTGGGGGAAAGTGGAGTAATGTGGAGGACATAAGAGGGTAGTTGCAACACAGGGGATGTGCAGTTCCTGACAGCAGACAGGCGGTGGGCCGGTGTTTCTTGGCACCCACTCGCCGCGTCTGGATGAAAAGGGACGAATTATCCTCCCCGCGAAGTTCCGCGATGAACTTGCCGGCGGACTGGTGCTCACGAGGGGCCAGGAGCGTTGCATCTACGTCTTCAGTGAGCAGGAATTTGCGCGTGTCCACGAGCAAATGCGGGAGGCGCCCATCTCCTCCAAGCAGGCCCGGGACTACATCCGCGTCTTTCTCTCTGGAGCCTCAGACGAGGTACCTGACAAGCAGGGGCGCGTGACCATTCCGGCAGCGCTCCGGGAGTACGCAGGCCTCGGCAGGGAACTTGCCGTCATCGGCGCAGGAACCCGCGCCGAGATCTGGGACGCCCAGGCCTGGAACGAGTACCTGGCAGAGAAGGAAACAGCCTTCTCTGAAACCGACGACGCCATTCCGGGGATTCTTTAATCGCCGGCATGGCACAGCGGACAGCTTCTTGAACGAGATCTCCAGCCGCCCATCGGCCGGCCAACCTGGCTCACTTCCCCGGAGCCAGGCGGGCAGGCCGGCAGGCGCGGATGGGGATCTGGCTCAAGAAGCACCACCAAGGAAACCACGGCAGGAAAGGACGAAGGCATGAACGATCACGCGAAGCCGACGTCCGAACGTCATGTGCCGGTCCTGCGGGACCGGTGCATCAATTTGTTGGCTCCGGGTTTTGAAGCAGCGAGGCTCAGGGGCGAGACCCCCATTGCAATCGACGCCACGTTGGGCATGGGCGGCCACTCCGAAGCAATGCTGCAGCGGTTTCCGGACCTGCACCTGATCGGGATCGACCGGGACGAGGAAGCCCTGGCCCTGGCCGGTGAACGCCTGGCCCCCTTTTCTGCGCGGACAGACCTGGTGCACGCCGTCTACGACGAAATCGCCGACGTCCTTGAAGACCTCGGCGTCAGCGAGGTGCACGGAATCCTCATGGACCTGGGCGTTTCCTCGCTGCAGCTGGACGAGCGCGAACGCGGCTTCGCCTACTCCTTCGACGCGCCGCTGGACATGCGCATGGACACCAGCCGCGGCCAGACGGCGGCAGATGTCGTCAACAACTACTCCGAAGAGGAACTGGTGCGGATCATCCGCAAATGGGGCGAAGAGAAGTTCGCGGGCCGCATTGCCAACAGGATCGTCGCAGCCCGCGCGGAGAAGCCCTTTTCCACCACCGGGGAGCTCGTCGAACAAATCCGGGCGGTGGTTCCGGCGGCCGCTGCAAAGTCCGGCGGCCACCCCGCCAAGCGGACTTTCCAGGCACTCCGGATCGAGGTCAACGAAGAGCTGGATGTCCTGGAACGGGCCGTTCCCGCCGCCGTGAACGCAATCGCACTCGGTGGACGGATTGTGGTCATGTCCTACCACTCGCTGGAGGACAAGATCGTCAAGCGCGTCTTCCAAGCAGGCTCGAAGTCTTCTGCCCCCCTCGGATTTCCCGTGGAGCTGGAGGAGCACAAGGCCGAACTCAAGACCCTCACGAAGGGCACGGAGGTACCCACCGCCGTCGAGATCGCAGAGAATCCGCGCGCTGCCTCAGCAAGGCTGCGTGCCGTGGAACGAATCAGAGCCAGGAGGGCCGTATGAGCACCGCCGCCGTCAAGAACTTTCCTGTCGTGTCCGGCAGTGCCGCGCCGGCCGTCGGCGGCACCCCTGCGGGTGCGCCGGGTCCGGGACGCAAAGCCCGCACACCGCTCTCGGTGGTCCGCGCCGCTCCCAGGAAACGTCGCGCGCCCTTTGTCGTCCTTTGCTTTGCACTGCTCGCCGTCGCCCTTGTGGCGGTCCTGGTGCTGAACATCTCAGTGTCCACAGCCCAGTATCAGCTCGTGGAGCTCCGGGGCAGGCAAAGCACGCTGACCAAACAGAACCAGGATCTTACACAGCAGGTGCAAAACTTCGAGGCACCCCAGAACCTGGCGGCGAAGGCTGCTGCCTTGGGAATGGTGGCGTCCACGGTGAAGGGCCAGATCGACCTTTCAACCCTGGCGGTCACCGGCAAGGCGACACCGGCCGTTAAGGGCGGCGCCGCCGGGGCCGTCATCCCGGCGCCGGCAGTTGCCGGACAGCTCACCGTGGTCCCGCCCGCCAGCACGGGGGAACCGCTGGCGAGCCGGAAGCCCGTGGCTGAAGAACCCGCCGCAGCAAAAACACCCGCCGGGTCGGCGGCCGCTCCTGCGGGGCCCCCGGCGGCAGTCCCTGCCCCGGCGCCGGCCGCGGAACTGCACGGAGGCTCCGTGCCCGTACCGGAACAGAAGACGCCCGGGCAGTAACTGCCAGGACCGACAGGCAACACAGCGAACAGCAAGGAATTCACGGTGGCGCAGAGGACCGGCAAGGCCAAGAGCGGCAAGGGGCCCAACGCCACGCGACGGCTGCGCCTGGGCCTGGGCATTATGCTCACCCTGCTCCTGGTGGTGGGCGGCAAGCTCTTCCTGGTTCAGGGCCTGGACGTTGGCGGCATGGCCGAGGCGGCGCTGAACAAGCGCATGACCCAGACTGTCCTGCCGGCCGAACGCGGAAGCATCCTCGACGCCGACGGCACTGTCTTTGCGAACAGCGTCATCCGGTACAACGTCGTGGTGGACCAGACGGTCAACACGAAAACGGAAACCTTCAAGCGGCTGGAGACCGTCGACGCGAAGGAAAAACTCGTCGACGTCTCCCGGGACCAGGGGATTTCCGAGCTGGCAGCAGCCCTCGGGATGGACAAGGATGACGTCCGTGCCGCGGTCACCGGTGAGCAGCGATACTACATCGTGGCCAAGGACCTGAAGCCGGACGTCGAGGACCGGATCTCCAAGCTGCAGATTCCCGGAATTGTCACCGAAGGCGTGAGCAAGCGCGTCTACCCCAACGGTTCGGTGGCCGGGGGCATCGTCGGCTTTCTCGCGGACGGGTACACGGGCCAGGCCGGAATAGAGCAGACGCAGGACGAAATCCTGAAAGGCACAGACGGCAAACGCCTCTTCGAGATCGGCGCGGACGGCCTGAGGATTCCGGTCGGACTGGATGAACTCACACCTCCGCAGGACGGCAAGGACGTCAAGCTGACCCTCAATTCCGACCTTCAGTATTTCGCCCAGCAGGCCATCCAGAGCCAGTCGGACAAACTCGGCGCCGAGTGGGGCATCATCATCGTGATGGACGCCAAGACCGGCAACCTGATCGCCATGGCGGACACCAATTCCCCGGATCCGAACGACCCCGGCCTGGTGGCCGCCAAGGATCGCGGGGTCCGCTCCGTGACCGCCGCCTACGAGCCTGGCTCCGTGGAGAAGATGATCACCGCTGCGGCGCTGATCGAGGAAGGAAAGTCCAGCCCGCTGGACACGTTCACCCTCCCGCCGTCGTACACCGTGGACGGCCAGACCTTCAGCGATTCCTTCGCCCACGGCACGGAGGAACGGACTCTCGCCGGCATCCTTGGCTGGTCCATGAACACCGGAACGGTCATGGCAGGCCAGCGGCTCAGCAAGGAGCAGCGACACGACTGGCTGAAGAAATTCGGCATCGGTGAGGCGCCGGACATCGGACTGCCCGCCACCTCCTCGGGCATCCTCACACCGGCAGAGCAGTGGGATGCCCGGCAGGAGTACACCGTGCTGTTCGGGCAGGGCGTATCGCAATCCACCCTGCAGACAGTGCGGGCCTTCCAGACCATCGCCAACAACGGCGTGATGCTCCAGCCGCGCCTGATCGATTCATACATCTCACCGGACGGAACCGAAGAGAAGGTGGCCCCGCAGCCCGCCCGCCAGGTGGTCTCGGACAATACCGCGCAGCAGGTCCAGGACATCCTGGAAAGCGCGGTCACCGAAGGGCAGATCAAGGACGCAGCGATCGATGGCTACCGAGTGGGCGCCAAGACAGGAACCTCCGAGTCGCCGTGCGACGACGGCAAATCGGGATTCTGCGGCTACACCGCCTCGATCGTCGGCATGGCGCCAATGGACGATCCGCGGTTTATTGTTGAGGTGGTACTGCAGCGGCCCAAAGGCAGCATCTATGGCATCACACAAGGCCCGGTCTTCCGGTCCGTCATGAGCCAGGCGCTGCGCACCTACAACGTCCAGCCGTCCACCGGTGA
>DATFAE010000168.1:0-2527 GCA_035254945.1 Arthrobacter sp.
CGCGGCATCCGCACGTACCTTGACCAGGATGTGGTCTCGCTGTACGGAAGATTCAGAAGTCAGCTCAACGATCTTGATGACGTTTATCAGTTTGTTGAGCTGCTTGGTGACCTGCTCGATCAGGTCGCCGTCGGCGTCGACGACGACGGTCATCCGGGAGATCCCCGGAACCTCGGTGGGTCCAACAGCCAGAGAGTTGATGTTGAAGGCACGGCGGGCGAAGAGGCTCGCGACGCGGGTCAGGACGCCGGGCTTGTCTTCGACCAGGACAGAGAGTGTGTGGCGGCTCATGGTCAGTCCTCTTCTTCCCATTCCGGGGTCATGTTGCGGGCAACCTGGATCTGGTCGTTGCTCACGCCGGCGGGCACCATCGGCCACACCATGGAGTTTGGGCTCACCACGAAGTCGATGACCACAGGCCGGTCGTTGATTTCGAGTGCCTTCTGGATGGTGGCGTCGATGTCCTCGTCGCGTTCACAGCGGAACGCGGCGCAGCCGTAGGCCTCCCCCAGCTTGACGAAGTCCGGGATGCGGACAGTGTCGTGGCCGGTGTTGAGGTCCGTGTTGGAGTACCGGCCCTCGTAGAAGAGGGTCTGCCACTGCCGGACCATGCCCAGGGAGGAATTATTGATCACCGCCACCTTGATGGGGATCTTGTTGATGGCGCAGGTGGCCAGTTCCTGGTTGGTCATCTGGAAGCAGCCGTCGCCGTCGATGGCCCAGACCACGCGGTCCGGCTCGCCGACCTTGGCGCCCATGGCCGCCGGAACCGCATAGCCCATGGTCCCGGCACCACCGGAGTTTAGCCAGGCGTGCGGACGCTCGTACTTGATGAACTGCGCGGCCCACATCTGGTGCTGGCCAACGCCGGCAACGTAGATGCCTTCGGGGCCGGTCAGCGCGCCGATGCGTTCGATGACGCGCTGCGGGGCGCTGAGCCCGTCCTCCGGCTCGGTCCAGCCCAGCGGGTAGGTTTCCTTGAGGTTGTTCAGGAAGGCCCACCAGGTGGTGAGGTCAGGCGTGCCGGTAGCGTCAAACTGCGAGCGGATCGCCTCGGTCAACTCCGGAATGATCTCCTTGACGGATCCCACGATGGGCACATCTGCCGCGCGGTTCTTGGAGATTTCGGCGGGGTCGATATCCGCGTGGATCACCTTGGCGTGCGGGGCGAAGGTCTTCAGGACTCCCGTGACGCGGTCATCGAACCGGGCGCCGAGGGTGATCAGGAGGTCCGACTGCTGCAGTGCGGTGACGGCGGAGACTGTGCCGTGCATGCCGGGCATGCCGACGTGCTGCGGGTGCGAATCCGGGAAAACACCGCGCGCCATCAGCGTGGTGACCACCGGCGCGCCAGTCAGCTCAGCCAGCTCGCGGAGTTCCGCCGAGGCATGCGCCTTCACGACGCCGCCACCCACGTAAAGGACGGGCTTGCTGGCTGCCGCAATGAGCTTGGCTGCTTCGCGGACCTGCTTGTTGTGTCCGCGCGTCACGGGGCGGTAGCCGGGGAGGTCGATCTTCGGCGGCCATGAGAAGGTCATCTGACCCTGCTGGGCGTCCTTGGCGACGTCCACGAGCACGGGGCCGGGGCGTCCGGTGGAGGCCAGGTGGAACGCCTCCGCCATCACGTGCGGGATGTCGTTGGGGTCGGTCACCAGGAACGAATGCTTGGTGATGGGCATGGTGATGCCAACGATGTCGGCTTCCTGGAATGCATCGGTGCCAATGACTCCGCTGGACACCTGGCCGGTGATGGCCACCAGCGGCACGGAGTCCATGTGGGCATCCATGATGGCGGTAACGAGGTTGGTGGCACCGGGGCCGGAGGTGGCGATACATACGCCCACCCGGCCGGTGACCATGGCATAGCCTTGCGCGGCGTGGCCGGCTCCCTGTTCGTGACGGACCAGTACGTGATTCATGCTGGAGGCCATCAAGGGGTCATAGGTAGGCAGGATCGCGCCACCAGGCAAACCAAAAATATCGTCGACGCCGAGTTCTTCGAGCGAGCGGACAATTGCTTGCGAGCCGGTCATCACCGTTGGGGGTACAACGTTGTTCGGCCCAAGGACAGGAGAGACAGCAGCAAGATCAGCGACGACGGCGGCGTGGTCAGCCGTTCGGTCGGCGCGTTCCGGAGCCTTGGGGGCTCCAGCGGACTTTGTAGCCATCAGCGAGGGGCTGATCGGCGATCCTTTGCTCATCGGACTCTTCCTTGTGGATCATCTGTGGTTCGTGGAAACTGCAGGAAATAAAAAAACCCCTCAGCCTGGCGGCTCTTCGAGGGGTTGCGCGTGACGGTTCGTTACCCGGGGCTAATGTGCCACGCGCTTGGTAAGGACGACGACGATGCCGGTAACGAAAGTCATGCGTTCAGTTTTCCCTCTGGGCAAGATGCGTGTCAACGAGCTGACCCGCGATCTCACCATGTGGACCCCATTGTCCACCAAACGAGCAACGCTGCCCAAGGGCGCCTTGCTGAAGCCCGCCCACACACGGCGGCAGGGCTTAATAAGGGTAGCGCCGAGGG
>DATFAE010000169.1:0-1742 GCA_035254945.1 Arthrobacter sp.
GCTCCTGCAGAAAGCCGTGGCCGGCGGGGACTCCGCAGCCCTCCTGGCTGACGCCAAGAAGCAGATCCAGGACCTCCTCAAGTAAGACTCCGCGGCCGGCTCCTGCCCAACCGGCGCCGGCCGCGGCCCCAACAAACAGAAGAGAAAACCGTGCGCATCTCCGATCGCCGCTTCGCAACGTTGCTGATGGCCCCGGCGGCTTTGTTCCTCGCCATCTTCGTGGCCTACCCGCTGTTCCGCCTGGTGGCCGACAGCTTCTTCAAGATCTCGCCCATCGCCGGCGGGCCCCGTGACTTCGTGGGCCTGGACAACTATTTCCGGGCCTTTGCCTCCGAAGCCTTCATGGGCGCCGGCTGGCGGACCCTCGCGTACACCCTGGTTGTAGTGGCCCTCGAATTCGCCCTCGGGCTTGGCATGGCCCTGCTGTTCACCATGTTGGGCCGCAACTCCCAGATCTGGCGGACCGTGTTCCTGTACCCGCTGATGATTGCGCCGATCGTGGCAGGCCTGCTGTGGAAATTCCTCATGATCGACAACTTCGGGCTGATCGGGACCCTCCTGCACCAGGCCGGGCTGCTGGCCAACCCCAACCAGATCGGCTGGCTCTCGGACCCCAACATCGTGCTGTTCTCGGTGGCTGTCCCGGACATCTGGCTGACCACCTCGTTCATGTGCCTGGTGCTGTTTGCCGGGCTGCAGAATATCCCCGGTGACCTCATCGAAGCGGCACGGCTGGACGGGGCCAGGGCTCCGTCCCTGCTGTTCCGGATCATCCTTCCGCTGCTCCGCCCGGTCATCGCAGTCGCCCTGGTGGTCCGCGGAATCGATGCCGCACGGGCCTTCGACACCATCCTGATCCAGACCAACGGCGGCCCCCAGTCCGCCTCCGAAACCATGAGCCTGCTGATTTACCGCACCATGATCCGTTTCGGTGATCCCGGCCTGGCCAGCGCCATGGGCACCATCTACCTGCTGGCCATGCTCGCCGTCGCCTTCTTCGCGGTCTCCACCATCTGGCGGCCAGGAAAGGACAACTGATGAGCCTCGCAGACCCCCGCCTTCACGGTCCAGCCGCAACGGAGACCACCATGCCAACCACAACAGTGCCTTCCCCGCCCGGCACCAAGGCGTCGAACGGCAACGGTGCGCGCCGCCGTCGCCACCACGCCGAAGGCCTTGAGGCCGGCAGGCGAAGCACCAGGACACTGCTGTGGGTCCTCCTCGCGGCCGCCATGATCCTCTACGGTTTCCCTTTCCTGTACCTTCTCTTCACGTCCTTCAAGACGCCGATCGACACCATCGCCGTCCCGCCCACCATCCTGCCCAGGGAATGGACGCTGGAGAACTACACCAACGCCTTGGGGCGCAGCGGCGTGCTGGCCTCCTTTGTCAACAGTGCCCAGACGGCGATCATCAGCACCGTCCTGTCCCTCGTCCTGGCGGTTCCGGCCGCCTACGGCATCACCAGGTACAAGACACCCAGCGGCCGCGTCTTCATCATGGCGGCGCTGGTCACCCGCATGGTGCCGCCGGTGGCCATCGGCATTCCGCTCGCATCAATGATGTCGGCAGCCGGATTGGCCGACACCCCCATTGCCCTCTCCATCGCGCACACCACCATTTCGCTGCCGCTTTCCATCTGGCTGATGTCCAGCTTCTTCGAAGCCGTGCCCAAGGACTTGGAGGAAGCAGCCACAGTGGATGGCTGCAGCAGGCTCGGTGCCCTGTGGCGGGTGGTCATC
>DATFAE010000170.1:0-16711 GCA_035254945.1 Arthrobacter sp.
TTCGGAACGTCGGTGTTCCGGAGCTGGATCTCATGTTGTAAAAATTGAACGCAACGTTCGAATATTGAACGTACGAATATTGTGGCACAGCTCACGCGGGGATGCAATAACCCCCAGCAGCCCCTCTTGGCCCGTGCCGCAACAACCACTCGGGGCCGGTCGGCGCTGCAGATCATGACCCGCCGCCGCCCGCCGTCCTGGATAACCCGGAGGAGGCTGCGATGCGGCACACTCTTGCCAAAGAACAGGAGGAGTACCACAATGGACAGCGTTCACTCAGTGAACGTTGCGTTCAAATTGTTACCAGACGAGTCCGTCCAGGGACCTGAATCAACGGAGATGAGGGCCATGAAAAGACGCGCTACGGCCGCGCCCGCCGACCACCGATTCCTTCCGCCCTTGCGGGACGTGCCGGCCAGCACACGGGCGCATGCCTACTGCGTCCTGCCACCGGACTACGAGCTAGCACTGTCTCCCGACTTTGCAGTATGACCATGCCCTATTGGCGCCAAAGGCAGAAGCAGAAGCACCGCCGAGAACCCGCCGAGCTGCTCCGGGAACGCGATGCGCGCAGGACCGCAGCACTCGCGCAGAGCATCAGGGAGTTGAGCAGGGGCGCGGGACCGCAAGGAGTAACGCACACCCTGGTGGCCGAGCGCATAGGAGTGCCGGTCCAGTACGTGCGCTGGAAATATCCGTCCGTGGAGCATCTCCTCGCGATGGCTGAAGCCTACGGAGGAAAAGATGCCTCGGCTCCCCCGCGGCGATGGGCGGCGTCAGGCAGGCCCGGGTAACCCGATCAGGAATCCCCTGAGTCAATGCCGAGAAGCGCCTTCGCGATGTCCCGGCTTGCCGCACGCAGCTGGTCAATCGTCTCCGGCAGGCCTTCCGATTTCAGCCGCTGCTCGGGTCCATTTACGGAGACGATGCCCACCAGCGCACCCGCCACGTCCCGGACTGGAAGTGCCACCACAAAGAGGCCTTCTTCGAGTTCGCTGTCAAGGACGGCATAGCCCTGGTCCCTGACTTTGTGCAGCTCCTGGATGAGCGCTTCGCGCTTGGTGATGGTGTTGGGAGTGAACGCTTCCAGCTTCTTCGGCAAGGCCTGAGCCACTTCTTCATCGCTCATCTCCGCGAGCATCAGCTTTCCGGTGGCGCTGGCGTGCACAGGATAGGTTTCCCCAACGTACATTGTTACGTTCAGATACCGGGACCCCGAAGCTTCCGCGATCACGTCATAGTTCAAGGCGTCCCGCACCATGGCCAGGCTCACGGTCTCATTAAGCCTGACCGCGTATTCCTCCAGTATGGGCTGGACCCTGGCCACCGCACCTGTGTACGGGTCAGCCAGCCGGCCCAGCCGGGCCATTTCCCAGCCGAGGGTGTAGCGGTTGTCGACGCGGTCCACGAACCCCGTTTGTTCCAGGCTCAACAGGAGGCGGAAAGCCGTTGGACGCGTCATGCCCACGGCCTGGGCGAGTTCGGTGACGGTGATGCCCGCGCGGTGCCGGCCAAGCTCACCGAGAAGCACGGTGGCCTTGATGACGGACTTATTGGTGAGGTCTACGGCCTCGGCCGGGGCGTCACCGCCGTCTGTTGTTGCCTGTACGTCCATGCCTGTTTCCGCTGCCACATCAAACCCCGGTTTTCGTTCGCGTCTGCTCAAGGCACGTGCCCCGATTGGATGTCCCCACCATCCTATGCCTCAAGAAGCGAACGGGGCGTTCAAGAATATTGACGCCCGCCCTTCCCGCCGACGGCGCTCCGGCGGCGCCCCTCGGGCACCGGGCAGGAAGTCGTCATTGACGACGCCGACGCCCCATCCGCCAGTGAGCTTGCGCACGGCCACGGGTAATCAACGGCGAAGATGCCAGGCCTCCACCGCGTCGCGTGCTGCGACGGCCAGAAGGCCGGTGTCCGAGGCCACGGGCATGAAACGGAAGCCCAGGCCGATCATGCTTTCGGACAAAACCGGTTCGCCGGTGTAGATGCCGGGGACGACGCCCGCTTCCCGGCAGCGGCGCGCGATGTCCGCGAGGATCCCGTCCTGCCCCTCGCCGGTGAGTTCCTCCAGTGTCATCCCCAGGCTGAGGGAGAGGTCGTAGGGGCCCACGAAGATGGCGTCAGGTCCGGTGGCAAGGATGGCATCAAGATTGGCCAGGCCTGCGGCCGTTTCGATCATGAGGATACACAGGGCGTCGCCCTCCATGCTCCCGGGGGCCGGCCTAGCGTAGCGGGGGCTGCGGCGGGTTGGTCCGTAGCTGCGCTTGCCGCGCGGTGCAAAGCGGGTGGCCGCGACCAAGATGGCGGCAGTCGCGGGATCCTCCACGGTGGGAAAGATAATACCGCCCGCACCCGCGTCGAGCACCCTGCCGAGCGTGCCCACGTCATGGCCGGGAACACGGACCACCGAAGGTACGCCGAACAGGTGGGCGGCTTCGATCAGGGGCTGCAGCTCGGACACTTCCGGAGCTCCGTGCTGGCCGTCGACGCAGATCCAGTCGAATCCTTCGGCCGCCAGGATATCCACCACTGCCGGGTCCCGGAAGCTCACCCACGCACCCGGGTGGATGCCGCCGTCGCTAATCGTCAGGCGGGGTGTGGGGAGGCCAGTGGAGTGGGCGCTTTCACCGTAGATCTTCATAGGTTCCTTCAGAGAGGTTTTTCGATGCTGGCGGCATCAGCCACAGATGCCTGGCCAGGGCGGAGCCGGCCAGGCATCTGTGGCTGATGAAAGTTGTTTACTGCAGAGCTGCCTTGCCGAGCGGAGCTGAGGTGTCGCTGAGGCTCAGGCCCTTGGTTTCCGGGGCAAGGTACTGCGAGATTACGGCACCGACGACGCAGATACCGGCGGCGATCAGCATCGTGGTTCCGACGCCCAGACCAGCTACGGACAAGGGAAGGATGAACGTTCCTGCAGCCGCGCCGATCCGCGAAATCGCTGTGGCGAAACCGACTCCCGCGCCGCGGATTTCCGTGGGGAAGACCTCGCCGGGATAAACGCCGGTCAGGGCCGTGGAGACGGCGTTGAAGAACGAGAAGACTATGAAGCTGATGAGGATGATCATCGGAGACATGTGGGAGAACAGTCCGATGACAACCAAGGCGGCGGCGGCGATCCACATCGGCGGGATGGACAGCTTGCGGCGTCCCACCTTTTCAATGAGGAACATCGCGGCCAACGATCCGGCCACTACGACACCGTTGAGCACGAGTGCTCCGGCCAGGCCGTCTTCAACCCCCAGGCTTTCCAGGACGATGGGTGCGAAGGTGGCGATGGCGAAGTAGGGGGTGACGTTGCAGACCCAGTACATGCAGACGAAGATGGTCGAGTTTCGGTACTGCGGGGAGAATAGCTTGCCGAAATTCGGCTTCTCGGATTTCTCGTGTTCCAGATCCTGGACATCCGCGTCCTCCATGAACTGGTGGGCGATGGCAAACGCCTCCTCACGCCGCCCCTTGCTGATGAGCCAGCGCGGAGATTCAGGCGATCCCAACCGGAGCAGGAACACAATGAGGGACGGCACGGTGCTCATGCCCAGGATGATGCGCCAGTCTGCGTGGATTGATGTGGACATGTAGTAGCCCACTGCGTAGGACAGCAGGTAGCCCACGTACCAGGCGACCTCCTGGAAGGCCATGAGTTTGCCTCGCAGCCTGGCTGGCGAGAATTCGACAAGAAGGGGCCAGCCGATGGCGTAATCGGCGCCGATGGCCATGCCCATGAGCAGGCGGATCACAAAGAGCTGCCAGGCGTCCGCCACAAAGAACTGCGCGGCGGAACCAACGAGGAAGATGGCAAGGTCGACGATGAACATCGGCTTGCGGCCGACCTTGTCCGCGAGGTAACCGCCGATAGGGCCGCCAAAGAAGATGCCGATCAGGGCTGAAGCTCCGATAAGCCCCTGCATGGTGGCGGACAGGCTCAGGTCCGCGGTCAGGGCCGGCATGACCAGCCCGATGCCGCCCAGAATAAAGCCGTCAATGAACATGCCGCCGGCGATCACGCCGCTGAGCTTGACGAGGAACTTCTTCTTTTGCGGGTCCTGGGGAGCCGATGAGCGCACTTGGGGCCTCTGTGCGGGTGTAACAGGTGTGTTCACGATGGACTTCCTTGTAGATCGTGCTCTTCCGGGGAAATTTTCCAAGCCCCGGCTTTGAAGGTGCCGGGTGATTGCGGGCGGTTATTCACGCCCGTGTACGTTCATTCTTCGAACGTCGTGATCAAAAATATGGCATGCGCCACATTCGGTGTCAATAGTTACGGCGAAGAATGCTCGCGGAAAATCTGTCCCTTGACAGTGAGCTGGCTTACATTCTAGATTGAACGCAGTGTTCAAAAATTGAACGTCAAAATCTTCAGTCACGGCATTGTCCGGCACGAGTCCAAGGAAGCACCGCTGCCATGAAAAACGAACCTCTCAGCCTTTTCGCGTTTGACGTCTTCGCCCCCTCGCACCTGACCTCCGGTTCATGGCGGAATGACGGGGACCAGGGCTACCGCTACACCGACCTGCAATATTGGACTGGCATCGCACAGAAGCTGGAGAAGGCCGGGTTCGACGGAATCTTCTTCGCTGACAACGTCGGCTATCACGACGTCTACCGCGGAAACGGCGATGCTGCCCTTCGCGATGCAGCGCAGTTCCCGATCAACGACCCGACCGTGCTGATCAGCGGCATGGCAGCCGTCACCAAACACCTCACGTTCGGGGTAACCGTCTCGGCAACGTACGAGCCGCCCTACCTGCTGGCCCGCAAGTTCAGCACGCTGGACCACCTGACCGCCGGCCGCGTCGGCTGGAACATCGTGACGTCGTACTCAGACGCAGCCGCACGCAACCTTGGCAAGCAGCAGCAGCTCACCCCCGCCGAGCGCTACGACATGGCCGACGAGTACATGGACGTGGTCTACAAGCTCTGGGAAAGCTCCTTCGAAGAGGACGCCGTGGTCCGCGACGCCGAATCCGCCACGTACATCGACCCCGCCAAGGTCCACGCCATCGAACATTCCGGCGAGCACTTCACGGTGCCCGGATTCCATCTCTGCGAGCCTTCACCACAGCGCACCCCGGTGCTGTTCCAGGCCGGTTCCTCCGCCAGGGGCATGGAGTTCGGAGGCAAGCACGCCGAGGCAGTCTTCATCCAGAGCACGTCGGTGGAGGGTGCCAAGCGTACTGTTGCCAAGCTTCGCCAAGCCGTGGCGGACGCTGGCCGCGATCCCCGCGACGTCAAGATCGTTATCCTGCTGACCGTCATCGTCGCAGCAACCGACGAGGAAGCACAGGCCAAATACCGCAAGGCCGTGGAAACAGCCCCGATCGAGGGCATCCTGGCCCGCTTCAGCGGCTGGACCGGCATCGACATGTCCGAGTACGAGCTCGACACCCCCTTGCGATCCGTAGGCACGAAGGCGGGCCAGTCCATGGTGGACATGTTTTCCAAGGCAGACCCGGACCGGGACTGGACCCCGCGCCAGATTGCCGAGTTCCTCGCCGTCGGCGGGACCGGCTCCACGATCGTTGGCTCACCGGAAACCGTCGCAGCCGAACTGCGCCGCTGGCGCGATGAGGCAGACATCGACGGCCTCAACCTCAGCTACATCACCAAGCCCGGGGGTTGGGAGGACTTCATCGAACTGGCGCTGCCGGAACTCCGCGTCCAAGGCCTGATCGCCCCGGAACGCAGTGAGGACCAGGAACCGGTGACCCTGCGCGAAAAGCTCTTCGGCCAGAAATACACCCTGGCTGGCCACCCTGCCACGGCACAGCGCGCCAGGCACCTCAGCGACGCTGCCCGCTAAACGCTGCAGCCACCAACGGAATTATCAACGAAGGACCCTCTAATGACTGAACAAACTGACGTCGTCGTCATCGGCGCCGGCCTTGCCGGCCTCATCACCGCCCGCGAGCTTGGCAACCGCGGCCACAAAGTGGTTGTCCTGGAGGCCCGCGGCCGCATCGGCGGCAGGCTGTATACCGAGCGCCGTCTGGGTCAAAACCTGGAACTTGGCGGCAACTGGCTGCACTGGACCCAGCCCCATGTCTGGGCCGAGGTCACCCGCTACGGCCTGGAGGTCTCCCGGGGACCTCGCTCGGAAGAAACTTACTGGCTGGCCGGCGATGAAGTACGCCGCGGCAACCTGGACGACTTTATGAAGCTGATCGACCCCGGCATGACGCGCCTGCTGGAAGACACCATGAAGTGGCTGCCCCGCCCCGACGCACCGCTGACCGTTGAAAACCTGGCGGAGGCGGACCAGTACAACCTGCAGGAAATGCTGGACAAGCTGGACCTCTCCGAGGACGAGCGCAACGCCAACGAAGCCGCCTGGGTGGGCCACTTCAACGCGCCCTTGGACCAGTGCGCCTACGTAAACGCCCTGCGCTGGACTGCCGGGTCCTCCGGGCATTGGCACCTGATGCACGAGGCCTCAGCGATCTACCGCCTCAAGGACGGCAACGACGGGCTGGCCAATGCCATCGCCGAAGACACCAACGCCGACATCCGCCTCAACACCCCCGTGACCGCCATCCGGCACAGCAGCGGCGGAGCCACCGTCAGCTACGGTGACGGCCAGGAAATCCAGGCCACCAAGGTGGTCATCACCCTCCCGCAGAACATCCTGCACAAGCTCGATGTCCAGCCGTCCCTTTCCGAGGGCAAGCTCGCTGCGAGCCAGGAAAAGACCGCTTCCCAAGGGGTCAAGGCCTGGATCCGGGTCAAGGGACCTATCAAGCCGTTCTTCGCGTACTCCGCCCAGGACAAGCCGCTTTCCGTCATCCGTACGGAATTCGTCGGTGACACGGATGCCGTCCTGGTCGGCTTCGGCGCCGACGCCAACCGCATCGACGTCACCGATCCACAGCAAATCCAGGACGCCATCAAGGTCTGGCGCGATGACCTGGAGGTCCTTGAAGTCACCGGACACAAATGGGGCGAAGACCCCTACGCAGAGGAAACCTGGCAGATCCAGCGCCCCGGCCAGCTCACCAAATACCACTCCGCACAGCAGGCCAGCGAAGGCGCGCTGCACTTCGCCAGCAGCGACACCGCCAACATCTGGGCAGGATTCTTCGACGGCGCCGTCGAAAGCGGCCTGCGCACCGGCCGCCTCGTCCACACGGAACTGAAGGGCGGACGGTCATGACCGCCACCGCCATTGACCCAAGGACCATCGACTCCGACCGCTACCGGGCAGTCATGAGGCACCTTCCCACAGGAGTAGCCGCTGTCTGCTCCACCCATCCTGTGACCGGCATCCAGAACGGCATGATCGTGGGAACGTTCGCGTCCCTGTCCATGGAACCGGCGCTGGTGACGTTCAGCGTGATGCACACCTCCACGAGCTGGCCGAAGATCTCCGAGGCCGCGACCTTCAGCGTCAGCCTGCTTGCCGAGGACCAGCAGCAGGTCTGCCGGGCACTCTCCGCGAAGGGCGAAGACAAGCTCGGCTCCGTGGACTGGTCCGAATCCGTGTGGGGCACCCCGCACCTGCACGGCTCCCTGGCCTGGTTCGACTGCCGGATCGACCAGCAGTTCACGGCCGGGGACCACGTGGTAGTCATCGCCAGCGTCCTGGAAATGACGCCCGCTGAGCGTACGTCCGCGCCGCTCATCTTCCACGGCGGCCGCTTCGGCAGCTTCCGCGACGCCGTTTGAACCGCGAACTCCCCAAAGGACCCGACATGGATATCACCCCAGCCAACGCCTCGGCCCTGGCCGACATCACACCCGCCTACTACCGCCAGGTCCTGGGCAAACTCCCCACCGGAGTCACGGCCATCACCGGCATCAATGACGACGACGAGAAGCTCGGCCTGGTGGTCGGCACCTTCCAGTCCCTCTCCCTGGACCCGCCCCTTGTCATGTTCTGCGTGGACAAGTCCTCCTCCAGCTGGCCAAAGCTTCGCAAGCTGCAGAAGTTCACCGCCAATATCCTCTCTGATGACCAGGTCAGCATCTGCCGGTCGCTGTCGAGGAAGGGACCCCAGAAGTTCGAGGGCCTGCCCTGCACGCCCGGCCCCCTGGGCACCCCGCACCTGGACGGCGCCACCGCCTACATAGACTGCACGGTCACGGCCGAGGTAGTGGTGGGCGACCATTACATGGTGGTGGGCGCAGTAACAAACATGGAGGAAGGAAGCGGTGACGCGCTGCTCTTCCGGGCCGGCAAGTTCGGACAATACCTTCCCATCGAAATTCCGGCACCAGCTGAGTCAGTGCCGGCAAGGAGCGCATCATGAACCGCCAGCAGACCATCCTCGACGCATGGAACCGGGCCTGGGGCGACGGCGACCTTGCAGCCTTCGAACAGATGCTCGCGCCGGACTACGTCCGCCGGTCCAAGTCCGGCAGCGAAGACTACGCCACCCTGCGCAAGACCATCGAGGCCACCCACGCAGCCTTCCCCGACACCACCACGGAGATCCTCCACATACTCGAGGACGGCGCCACCGCCGCGATCCACTGGCAGACCAAGGGAACCCACCAGGGCGAGTTCATGGACGTCCCCGCCACGGGCCGCACCATCACCGTTTCCGGCGCATCCTTCCTGCGTTTCGACGGCGAGAAGCTGGCGGAGGAATGGGTGGTCTGGGATCCGCGGGAGCTCCTCGCCGCCCTCGGCATCTGGCACCTCGGACCAGGCAACGCCTAGGCAGACGCTTCCCCTCACAACTTTCCTACAGCCCAGGAGGGCATCACATGACACTTCACGGACACTCCCTCATCGCCGGGGAATTGGCCTCGGGAACCGGCGGCACCACATATGGGATCAACCCCGCCACCAACGAACAGCTGGAACCGTCCTACACCCTGATCAGCGAAGACCAGCTGCGGACCGCCACAGAAGCCGCGGCGGATGCCTTTGACTCCTTCAGCACACTGGCACCGGACCGGCACGCCGGATTCCTGGATGCGATCGCCGAAAACATCGAAGGCATTGGCGACGAACTCATCGAGCGGGCTTCCAACGAAACGGGCCTGGGCCTGGACCGTCTCCGCGGCGAACGTGCCCGCACCGTCGGCCAGTTGCGGCTTTTTGCCGAGGTGGTGCGCCAAGGTGACTTCCGCGGCGTCCGGATCGATCCTGCCATCCCGGACCGTGCACCGTTGCCCCGCGCAGACATCCGGCAGCGCCAGATTCCCTTGGGCCCGGTGGCCGTCTTCGGTGCCAGCAACTTCCCGCTCGCTTTCTCCGTTGCCGGTGGCGACACCGCTTCCGCGTTCGCTGCGGGCTGCCCGGTGATCGTCAAGGCACACAATTCCCATCCTGGCACGTCGGAACTCGTGGGCCAGGCCATCGTCAAGGCTGTCAGCGACCTGGGCCTCCACCCGGGGGTGTTCTCCCTCGTTTACGGCTACGGCGCCAGCATCGGCCAGGCCCTCGTAGCCGATCCAGCCGTCAAGGCTGTGGGGTTCACCGGCTCCCGCGCCGGGGGAACCTCCTTGATGCGCACCGCCGCAGCCCGGCCGGAGCCCATCCCGGTCTACGCGGAAATGTCCTCCATCAATCCGGTCTACGTCTTCCCCGGAGCACTTGAGGACGACGCCGAGGGGCTGGCCAAGCAGTACGTCGCCTCGGTGACGGGCAGCTCGGGGCAGCTCTGCACCTCCCCCGGCCTGGTCTTCGTTCCTGCCGGCGAGGCGGGCGACCGCTTCGCCGCCGCCGTCACGGGCGAGATCACCCCGCTGTCGGGACAGACCATGCTCAGCGGCGGAATCGCCTCAGCCTGGCACCACGGCCACGACGCGCTGGAGGGTGCCGCCGACGTCGAGCTCCTTGGCCGCGGCCGGAAGGGTCCAGGCCAGAACGCACCCGCACCGGTTGTCTTCAGCTCGGAACTGGATGCCTTCACAGGTAACCCGGTGCTGCACGAGGAAATCTTCGGCGCAGCCAGCTTGGTGGTCCGCTACAAGGACGTCGAGGACCTGGTGGTAGCCACCGGCAAGCTCGACGGCCAGCTGACGGCATCGTTGCACGTCACCGACGCCGACTACGCCGGTGCCGCTCCGCTCATCCCGGCCCTGGAACGCAAAGTGGGCCGGATCATCATCAACGGCTGGCCCACGGGCGTCGAAGTGGGCCACGCCGTGGTCCACGGCGGCCCGTACCCGGCCACCTCCGACTCCAAAACGACGTCGGTAGGCACCCTGGCGATCGAAAGGTTCCTCCGCCCCGTGGCCTACCAGAACTTCCCGGAGCAGCTGCGCCCCGAACCGCTGCAGGACGCAAACCCCTGGAACGTCAACCGCCTGATCGACGGGCAGCCTGAACACTGCTAGGCAAGCGCCACACCCCACACCTTCCGGCCCCGGGCACACCTCCCGCAACGAGTCGCCCGGGGCCGGAACCCCAACCACCGAGAAACTGAGGGACCATGTCCACCACCACGCTTGAAGACGTCGCCGGCACGCTCCGCACCGCCCGGCTGCAGGGACAGCCCGTCTCCGCCCCCACGGAAACCTGGCCCGCGCTTGACGCGGACGCCGCGTTCCAGGTCCAGAAGATCAACGTTGAACACGCCCTCGCCGGTGGCGACCGGCTCGTTGGCTACAAGCTCGGCAACATCGCCAAGGTCATGCAGGACGCCTTCGGCCTGGACCAGCCGGACTACGGCCATCTGCTGGCAGGCATTTTCGAATTCGAAGGAGCCACCATCCGACGGGACAATTTCATCGCCCCCTATGTGGAGCTCGAACCGGCATTTGTGCTCCGTTCCCGCCTGGGCGGCCGCAATACCACCATCGCGGACGTCATCAACGCCATCGATTACGCAGTGCCCGCCATCGAGATCATCGACTCCCGCGTCAAGGACTGGGCCATCGGCCTGCCGGACACCCTGGCGGACAACGGCTCCACCGGCGCTGTCATCCTGGGCGGCACACCCCGGAAAGTCACCGACCTGAACCTGCGCGATACCCGCGGAGTCCTGACCTTTAACCACCGCGAAGTCATCTCCGGTACCACCGGAAACATCCTCGGCAACCCCCTCGCCGCCGTCGCATGGCTGGTCAACCGCCTCGCCGACTACGACGTCGAGTTTGAAGCCGGCCAGGTGGTCCTCCCGGGCAGCTGCCTCCAGGCTGTGCCAATGAACGAGACCGGCCTCTGGTCAGGGACGTTCGAAGGCTGGGGCACCGTCGAATTCGACGTTTCGGCCTGACCGTGCGCCTGGCCAATATCTCCGGACGCCTCCACCTCGTGACGCCTGACGACCACGTGATCGACGTTTCGATGGAAACCGGCGGACATTTCAGTCCGCGGATCCAAGACTGCTACGAACGCTGGCCGGAGCTTCGCAGCGTCGCCTTCACGCTGGAGCAATGGAGCGGAACCCCGCTGGCCGACGTGCCGCCGTCGTCCTTCGGAAATCCCGCGCCGCAGCCCCGGCAGGTCTTTGCGATCGGGCTGAACTACGCGGCGCACGCCGCCGAGGCCTCACTGGCTGTTCCCGATGACCTGACGGTTTTCACGAAGTTCGTGACCTCCCTGGCAGGCCCGCACGGAACCGTCGTCCTGCCGCCCGGCACCGTGGACTGGGAGGCCGAACTCGTCGTCGTGATCGGCCGCGGCGGGTCCCGCATCCCCGCTGAGGAAGCGTGGAAGCATGTGGCTGGCGTGTCCGTGGGACAGGACCTCTCGGAGCGCACGCTGCAGTCCTCCGGGCCGGCGCCCCAGTACAGCCTGGCAAAATCGTTCCCCGGGTTCGGCCCCATCGGGCCGCTGCTGGTGACCCCGGACGAATTTGATGACCCGGACAGCCTCGAATTCGGCTGCTCCATCAATGGCCAGGAAGTCCAGAAGGGCAACACCTCGGACATGGTGTTCCCCGTGCCGGAGATCATCGCCCGGCTTTCGCAGGTGACGCCACTCCTGCCCGGCGACGTGATCTTTACCGGCACCCCTCCCGGGGTGGGCGTTGGCCGGGTGCCGCAGCGATTCCTCAACCCCGGGGACGAACTGCTCACCTACGTGCGCGGCATCGGCGAGATGCGGCACACATTCCAGTAGCGGGCAGCAACAGGCGGGCTGCCGGACCCTTTGAGGGCCGGCGGCCCGCAGCGTTAGGTCTACCCGTCCAGGCGCACACCGCGCAGCAGCAGGAGCATCCCGCCCACCACCACAGCCGACGCCAGGAAAACTCTCTTGGCTAGAGCTGCCCGGTGGGGCCGCTGTCCTTGACTTCACCGCGCCAGGCGCCGGTTTCGGTGCCGCGCGATTCAACGAAGTCCTTGAACTTACGCATGTCGGCCTTTACCTGCAACTCGTCGATCTTCAGTGCCGCCCCTGCCTTTTCGGTGACGGTTTCCGGCGCCCACTCGAAATGGACTCTGACCTTCGTGTGGTTGGCGTCCAGGGGCGTAAACCTGATGATGCCGGCATGGGACTTGCCGTCGGTGCTGCGCCATGCGATCCGGTCGTCAGGCTCCTGGTCAACTATTTCAGTATCGAATTCCCGCTGCACACCGCCCACCTTGGTAACCCAGTGGTTGGTGGTGTCGGTCAGCTGGGTCACGGACTCCACACCGGACATGAACTGCGGAAAGGATTCGAACTGGGTCCACTGGTTGTACGCGGTCCGCACCGGAACTGCGACTTCAACGGTCTCTTCAACGTGTTCCATCTGCTTCCTCCTGTCATGACGGACGGCAGCAACGACGGACCGGCAGCACTCGCCATCCTGCCGGTCAGGCAGCCGCCACCTCTGCACGATAAGTCCGGCGGCTGCCCGTGTCCAGACCTTCGAGAATTACCAGGATGTCGACCAACCCGATGACATTGATGGCCACAGTCGTAGGCTACTGAATAGCCGGACTCCTAATGACCGGCCTCGGGTCCCGGAGGGAACGGCGAGTGGACAGTAGTGCTGGTTACTGGTTCTTGAGTGGCGCTGAGTGGGGCAATGTTGCCACCGACGTGCACGCGGGCGGTGATGGATCGCCGTCGTGGTCGGAGGGCAACCTCGTGCGGCCCCTGATTCACGGGGCAACCTATTTCGCCCGGCTGCATGAGGAGCTGGAGGCTCTGCAGGCGGGAGACCGTGTGTGGTTCACCGACTGGCGTGGGGATGCCGACGAGCGGCTGACGGCGGACGGGCCGGCAATCGGCGAATTGCTGGCGCGGTTAGCCCGGGCGGGAGTGGAAGTGCGCGGCCTGGTCTGGAGATCACACGGCGAGCGCGTGTCGGCCCCGATGAGTTGGCGATCCAACGAGCTTCTCAGCCGCCAGATCAACGACGCCGGCGGCGAGGTGCTGCTGGATCAGCGCGTGCGCCTCTTCGGCTGCCATCACCAGAAACTGTTCGTCATCCGCCGTCGTGATAACCCTTCGCGGGACGTCGCGTTCGTGGGCGGGATCGACCTTTCCCACAGCCGGCGGGACGACGCCGACCACGCGGGAGACCCGCAGGCGGTAGCCATGGATCCCCGCTACGGGAAACAACCCCCGTGGCACGACGCCGCCCTGGAACTGCGTGGCCCGGTTGTGGCAGATGTGCTGAAGCTGTTCGCGGAAAGGTGGGATGACCCCCATCCCCTGGACCGGCGCACTCCGTACCGCATGCTGCTGCAGCGCCTGGCTGATATGCCCCGGCACCCCGAACCCCTGCCGGAGACTGCGCCACCACCGCCGCCGGCCGGCCCCCACGCCGTGCAGCTGCTGCGCACCTACGGCGTGAAGCATCCGCCCTTCCCGTTCGCCCCCGGCGGTGAGCGGAGCGTTGCCCGGGCCTACACGAAGGCATTCTCCTTGGCCCGTTCGTTGATCTACATCGAGGACCAGTACCTGTGGTCGGCCGAAGTGGCAGCCGGAATCGCTTCGGCCCTCGAACAGAACCCCGGGCTGAACGTGATCGCCGTGGTGCCCCGCTACCCGGACTCCGACGGTCCCCTTGGAGGGCCACCCAAGCGGCTGGGGCAACTGCGTGCCATCGAAACGATAAACCGCGTTGCACCCGACAGATTCGGCGTGTTCAATCTGGAGAACAGCGCCGGGACTCCGATCTATGTCCATGCCAAGGTCTGCATCATCGACGACGCCTGGTTCACATGCGGTTCGGACAACTTCAACCGCCGGTCCTGGACCACGGACAGCGAACTTACCTGCGCGGTCATCGACACCAGTGCCGGCCAGCGGGAAGCGTCCGGCGCAGGCAAGGATCCGGGTGCTTCCCGTCCGTTGGCGCACGCGCTCCGGCTCCAGCTCTGGGCCGAACACCTGGGCCTGGACCAGAATAACCCCCGGCTCCACGATCCGGCGGACGGGCTCCGCCTGTGGAATGCCGCCGCCGACGCCCTGGACGATTGGCGTAAAACCGGCAGCAGCACACCCCGACCCAAGGGACATGTGCGGCACCACACCACAGCACCGGTGACGCGCCTCCAGCGCCTTTGGGCGGCGCCCGCAAACCGCTTTCTGGTGGACCCGGACGGCCGCCCCCGCAAAACGCGCGGCACAACCCGGTTCTAGGCAAGCACGTCCGCTGCGGCGGGGGCCGCCCCAGCGGCGGTCGCCCTTGGTCCCGGTCCCGGCCGTGCGGGCCTGTGGTACTAGCCGCGAAGGTGGCCGAGTGGGATAATTTGGTCAACCTTCGAATAGGGGGCCATCATGGCTGGCCTTGATGCTTTTCGACCAAGCCGCCGCTCCCGGGCATCCCTGCCCCGGCTTCTGGCGGTATTACTTGTATTCGCACTCGGCGTGCTGTTCGCTGCACCCGCCCGGGCGGTCGACTACGGACATGACGTTTCGTGGCCACAGTGTCCGGGCGGTCTTCCGATGCCGCCGGACAACACGGAGTTCGTGATCGTAGGGCTGACGAATGGACTCGCGTTCACCGAGAACCCCTGCCTGGACGGGCAGTTCCAGTGGGTGCTCGACCGAGGCGTCCGGGCTCAGGCCTACACCATGGCTACGTTCCCCACCGCCGCGCAATACGACACCTACGGCGATGACGGCCCCTGGCCCGCAAGCACCAGGCCGGACCGGCTGCGCAACGTCGGGTACGCCGAGGGCCGCGCGGCTCTCGCGTCTCTCGATGAGGTGGGATGGCGACCGGAGAGAATCTGGGTCGACGTCGAGCCTCGCCCGCAACAGCCCTGGCCCACCTCGACAGCAGCCCAGCAGCAGGAGAACCGGTACGTCATCTCCGGGCTCCTGGCCGCACTGGCGGACGCCGGGTACCCGCACGGGATCTACTCCTATTTGAGCGGTTGGCAGGCCATCACCGGGTCGTGGCAGCTTCCCGACGTGCCCGTCTGGTCACCGGCAGGGCGTCTGGACTTCGCCAGTGAAGCATCCGACCTCTGTGTGAACCGCAGCTTCTCCGGTGGCACCGTCCACATCTCGCAATGGACCGACGGCACCTACGACTACGACATGACGTGCATCGGGGTCTACCAGGCCCACGTCGCGACGATCGGCTGGCAGCCGAGCGTCTCGGACGGCGCCACCGCAGGAACGACCGGCCAGTCACTCCCGATGGAGGCGTTGCGCCTGTCGGTGGCAGGAGACCGCCTGTCGGGCGACATTCTGTGGAGGGGGCATGTGCAGAACATCGGCTGGCAGCCGTGGACGACGTCGGCGTCCCCGATCGGAACGACCGGGCGCGGTCTGCGCCTGGAGGCGTTTGAGCTGCGGTTGACGGGGGATCTGGCCTCGCAGTACAGCATCAGGTACCGCGCCCACGTGCAGAACGTCGGCTGGCAGCCGTACGTGATCGACGGCGGCACGGCCGGCACGGTCGGGCAAGGTCTGCGGACGGAGGCCGTTACGATCGAATTGGTTCCGAAGGTCGCACCGGCATTCACTGCCGTGTACGCCGCCCACGTTCAGAACCTCGGCTGGATGGCGAACGTTTCGGATGGGACCGTCGCCGGGACCACGGGTCAGTCCCTTCGGCTCGAGGCGTTGCGCCTCAACGTGTCCAGCACGGCTTATACCGGGGACATCGAGTGGCGGGGGCATGTGCAGAATATCGGCTGGCAGCCGTGGACATCCTCGGCCAATCCCATCGGCACCACCGGGCAAGGGCTACGTTTGGAAGCGTTTGAAATCAGGCTGACCGGTGAGATGGCGAACCATTACGCGATCCACTACCGCGCGCACGTGCAGGATTTGGGCTGGCAGTCATGGGTCGCCGACGGCGGAACGGCGGGCACGACGGGTATGGGCAAACGGATGGAGGCCGTGCAGATCCTCCTCGCACCCAGAACAGGCGGCTAGTACTGCAGTATCGTGTATTTTCACAAATTCACTGCGATGACAGACCTTACGTCACACAACGCGACGGCATCCGGATCCGGACAAGCAACGATCTACCCTTGACAGGTGACTCTGACTAAGATCCGCACCGCCGCCGCCGGCCGGTCCCCATGCCGTGCAGCTGCTGCGCACCTACGGCGTGAAGCATCCGCCCTTCCCGTTCGCGCCCGGCGGTGAGCGGAGCGTTGCGCGGGCCTACACGAAAGCATTCGCCCAAGCCCGGTCGCTGATTTACATCGAGGACCAGTACCTGCTGTCGGCAGAGGTCGCAGCCGGAATCGCTTCGGCCCTCGAACAGAACCCCGGGCTGAACGTGATCGCCGTGGTGCCCCGCTACCCGGACTCCGACGGTCGCTCGGAGGGCCACCCAAGCGGCTGGGGCAACTGCGTGCCATCGAAACGATAAACCGCGTTGCACCCGACAGATTCGGCGTGTTCAATCTGGAG
>DATFAE010000171.1:0-20575 GCA_035254945.1 Arthrobacter sp.
CTTCCAGCGCCAGATCATCGAATCCATCGCACTCTCCGGGTCCAAGGGCTGAAACATGACAACCGCAGACATCACCAGCGCTGACCCCAGCGCAGTCCCCACCAGCGCAGAGCCGGCCGCCTGGGGTGCGCGCCACGCCCACGACCCCACCGTTGTCCAGGACGACGACGGCACGTACTTCATGTTCTCCACCGACGCCGTCGCCAACGCGGAAGATATTCCGGCTGGGGTACATATCCGTACCTCCACGGACCTTGTCCAATGGACATATGCCGGAACGGCTTTGGACGGCGTCCCTGGCCCGGCTGCTGTGTGGTCCGGCGCGAAGGGACTGTGGGCTCCCGAGGTGGTCCGCTGGCCCACCGGGGAATGGCACATGTACTACTCCGCCTCCACCTTCGGATCCAACACGTCGGCGATCGGGCTGGCGGTTGCACCGTCACCTGCGGGCCCCTGGCAGGACCGCGGCCTCGTGGTGGCCACCCGCGCCGGCCAGCACTCCCAGAACGCCATCGACGCCGCCGTGACATTCGACGGGGACGGCGCACCCTGGCTGACGTACGGTTCCTTCTTCTCGGGCATCTACATCCTGCCGCTGGGCCGGGCGTCCGGGCTGCCGCTGGTGGAGGAAGACCTGGGTGCGGTCATCGCCCGCCGGCCCAAATCCGTGGAAGGTGCGGTGGAAGGTGCATTCATCCTCCGCCGGCCGGAAGACGGACGCTACGTCCTCTTCGCCTCGTACGATTCGCTCTTCAGCTCCTACAACGTACGGGTGGCGGTGGCGGAGTCCATCACCGGCCCGTACCGGGACTTCCACGGCCGCGTCATGACTGACCTGGACGCAGCGCCGGCTTCCGTGGGCACCAAGGTGCTGGGCAGCCACCAGTTCGACGGCGGCACGGGCTGGCTCGCCCCCGGCCACAACTCGGTCCTCACCCAGGACGGTCCGGACGGGACCCCTGAACACTTTCTGGTCCACCACGTCCGGTTCGCGGCCGACCCCACCGAGCACGTGGTGCAGCTGCGGCGATTGTTCTTCAACTCTGCCGGCTGGCCTGTGGTCGCACCCCAGCCGTTCGCCGGCCGGGACTCCGAGACCCTTGCCGCCCCGGAGAATGTGGAGGGCAGCTGGCAGGTGCTCCGGTTCGATCCTGAGTCCACGGAACTCGTCCCGGCCGTAATTGCCGGGCTGGCAAGCGGGGTTCCCATGGTTTCCGACGGGACACCCGCCCCTGCCCGGCTGTGTATCCCCGGAACGCAGGACGGATCCGGTGAGGCTATTGACCTTGATGCTGTCGTTTTTGGGTCGTGGGACCCTGTCCGCGGCAGCTCCGCGTTGTCCTTCAGTGGCATCGACCAGCACGGGGTGGCCTGGAGCGGAACCAAGGCGGCGTCTCATGACTGACGCTCCGCTGGGCTGGGCCGGGCGGGTGATGCAGTGGCTGGGCTTCGCCACCCGGCTGGTTCTGGTCAACGTGCTGTTTGTGGCCGGAACCCTGGGCGGGCTGGTGCTGTTCGGGCTGTTCCCTGCTGCAGTCGCCGCCACCACCGTCCTCGCCCGCCGGCGCCTTGGCCACGCCGGTGAGAACAGCGCGGGTGAGCACGTGGTGAGGGACTTTGCCAAGGTGTACCGCGCGCAGTTTTGGCAGGCGAACCGGGTGGGCAGCATCTTCTGGCTCGCCGGCGGCGTGCTCTTCCTTGACATCCTGACCCTGCGGGCTCCATCGGATGCAGTGCTGCTTTCCCCGATGCATGCCGTGCTGCTGGTGCTTGGGGCCGTGGCCGGCCTGGGCACCCTGGCCGCGGCCGCGACGGCGGTTGCGCTGTGCAGCCGCTACCGTGACCCGGTTTCCAGCATCTGGCGGACGGCGTTTGTGCTGCCTCTCGTGTCACCCCTGATGAGCCTGTCGCTGCTGGCAACCCTGGCTGCCGCCGTCGCTGTCTTTTCCGCACTGCCTGTGCTGCTGCCGCTGGCGGGCGCAGCACTTCCGCTGCTGCTGTCCGGCTGGCTGGTGGGACGCCGCCTGGCCGTCCTCGAAACTGCGCAGACGCCGGCCCCGGCGCCCGCCGAAACCGCGCACACCACCGCCCCGGCCGCCGCTTAGGCGCCTCAACGTTTGATCCCCAACTTCCAACGCTCAACTTCCAACCCGAACTTCTACAACGTTATACAGAACAGGAAAGAACCGTGACCATCACCTCCGCTGCTGCTGAACAGACCGACTTGGCTGTTGTGGCACCCACCGTCATCACCGTCGACCGGTCCGCCGTCGTTGCTCCCGTCAGCCGCCGCATCTTCGGCTCATTCGTGGAGCACCTGGGCCGCTGCGTTTACGACGGCATCTACGAACCCGGCCACCCCACCGCCAACGAGGACGGCTTCCGGCTGGACGTCATCGAACTCGTCAAGGAGCTCGGCTCCAGCACTATCCGCTACCCCGGCGGCAACTTCGTCTCCGGCTACCGCTGGGAGGATGGCGTGGGCCCGCGCGAGAAGCGCCCCGTCCGGCGCGACCTCGCCTGGCACTCACTGGAATCCAACCAGGTGGGCCTGGACGAATTCGCCCGCTGGTGCAAGCTCACCGGCTCCGAGCTGATGATGGCCGTCAACCTGGGTACCCGCGGCATCGAAGCAGCCCTTGACCTGCTGGAATACACCAACCACCCGTCCGGCACAGCGCTCAGCGAGCAGCGCATCGCCAACGGCGCCAAGGACCCGTACAACATCCGCATGTGGTGCCTGGGCAACGAGATGGACGGCCCCTGGCAGATCGGCCACATGTCTGCTGAGGACTACGGCAAAATCGCGGCCCGCACCGCCTCCGCCATGAAGACCGCGGACAAGAACCTGGAGCTGGTGGTGTGCGGTTCGTCCGGATCCTCCATGCCGACGTTCGGCGAATGGGAGCGAGTCGTCCTGGAGCACAGCTACGACTACGTGGACTACATCTCCTGCCATGCCTACTACCAGGAGCGCAACGGGGACCTCGGCTCGTACCTCGCGTCCTCGCTGGACATGCAGTACTTCATCGAAACCGTGGTGGCCACGGCGGACCACGTCAAGCACAAGCTGAAGAGCAAAAAGACCATCCAGCTTTCCTTCGACGAGTGGAACATCTGGTACCTGGACGAGCACCAGGCCTCCGACGAGGTCAACGAGGAATGGACGCACGCGCCGCGCCAGCTGGAGGACACCTACTCCGTGGCCGACGCCGTGGTGTTCGGCAACCTGCTGGTCACGCTGCTGAAGAACCATGACCGGGTGGCAGCGGCCTCCCTCGCGCAGCTGGTCAACGTCATTGCCCCCATCATGACCGAACCGGGCGGCGACACCTGGCGCCAGACCACGTTCTTCCCGTTCTCCGTCACCTCCAGGCTGGCTCGCGGCGAGGTGCTGCGCCCGCGCATCGAGGCCGGGACCTACACAACGGCGGTCTACGGCGAGGCTCCGCTGGTGGACGCCGTGGCAACCGCGGACGCCGCCACGGGCCAGTCGGCCCTCTTCCTGGTGAACCGCAGCCAGACCGAGGCGATCGACGTCACCGTCAACGTGTCTGACCTCAACGCGAAGGTGATCACCGAGGCCGTGACCCTGCACGATGCGGACGTCTACGCCAAGAACACCCTCGAAGACCAGAACCGGGTGGGCCTGAAGCAGCTCGAGGGTGCCGTCCTCGAGGAGGGCACGCTCACGGTGACCCTGCCGCCCGTGTCCTGGTCCGCCGTCGCGCTTGGCTGACGTGCCTTCCCAGCCGAAAAGCCCCGCTGCCGGCCGCCGTGCTGTTCGATTGACAGCTGTTCGATTAACAGCGGTGCGGCTGGCTGCGGTGCTGGCCGCCGTCGTCGTCCTTGTCCTGACCGGCTGCGGCACCTCGCCAGGTGCGGCACCGGAGGAAAGACCCGCCGGGCTCACCGGCGATTTCTTCACCCACGATCCCGCACTGGTCAAGGGGGAGGGCGGCGGACCGTGGTTCATTTACTCCACCGGCAACGGGCAGGTGGCGGACGGAAACATCCAGGTCCGCCGCTCCGACGATGGCGTGGACTGGGAGTACGCCGGCGAGGTCTGGCAGGAAAAGCCGGCCTGGCTTACGGCGGCCGTCCCGGGCGTGGACAACCTCTGGGCGCCGGAACTCTACGAACACGACGGCACCTGGTACCTGTACTACTCCGCGTCCACGTTCGGCAAGAACCTGTCGGTGATCGCACTGGCCACGAACACCACGCTGGACCCGGCCGATCCCGCCTACGAATGGGTGGACCGCGGCCAGGTGATCTCCTCCAAGGGGGAACCGTTCAACGCGATCGACCCCGGCATTGCCGAGGACGGGAACGGGACACCGTGGATGACCTTCGGCTCCTTCTGGACCGGGCTCCAGCTGGTGCAGCTCGAGTGGCCCACCGGGTTGCGCGCCGACGCTTCCGATCCGTTGACGATCGCGGACCGGAAGGCCCCGCCGAACGCCATCGAGGCGCCCTACATCTTGCCGCATGACGGCGCGTACTATCTGTTCTTCTCCCGGGACTTCTGCTGCCAGGGGCTGGAGAGCACGTACAACATCGCCGTGGGGAGGGCGGATCGCATTGATGGGCCGTACGTGGACGCGGACGGCAAGGACCTGCTCGACGGCGGCGGCACGCCTGTGCTGGCCACCGACGGTGGGCGCGTGGGGCCGGGCGGGCAGTCCGTGTCAGGAAACACCCTCGCCTTCCACTACTACGCCGCGGAGCTGGACGGGGCGTTCCGGCTGGGGCTCGCTGAGCTGGAGTGGAAGGACGGGTGGCCTAAGGCGCGTTGGGGGTGAGGCTTGCGTGCGTTCCTGCCCGGTTGCTCGTGCCCGCACGGCGTAGACCGCGGTGCGCCACGGCGTGTCGCGCGTGGTGACCGTTTTACCGGAGGTGCCGCCAAGAGCAACCGGGCAGGAGCGGACAGAAGCGACCCTCAAGTTTGATAGGAATGAGTCATGCTCCGCCTGAAGCGCATGGCCGTACTGTGCGTCGTCCTCGTCTTCGTCATTACCGGCTTTCTGTTCTGGGCGCTCCGTGCGGGCGGCCAGCAGGCAGGCATGACGTTGCCCGCGCCGCCGCAGTCCGCTGCCCGGCTTGGGGTGCTCTCAACCAACAGCACCCATGCACTGAACGTCACGAAGGGAATTGTTGACGGGCAATGGCTCGCCGCTACCGCCGCGGAAACGGGCATACCGGCCCGGGCGCTGCAGGCCTATGCCACCGGAGCCGCGGCGGCCAATCACAAGGACCCCGCCTGCGGGATCGGCTGGAACACGGTGGCGGCCATCGGCTTCGTCGAGTCAGCCCACGGAACGTACGGAGGCGGAAGCCTCCCGCCCGCCGGCCAGGCAGCCGGGCCGATTGTCGGGCCGAGGCTCGACGGCGGCGGGTTTGCCGCCATCGCCGACACGGACGCCGGTGCCCTCGACGGCGACCCCCACTGGGACCGCGCCGTGGGGCCCATGCAGTTCATCCCTTCCACGTGGCAGTTCGCCGGCCGGGACGGCGACGGGGACGGAAATGCCGACCCCTTCAACATCGACGACGCCGCAGTGAGTGCTGCTGTTTACCTGTGCGGCGGCGGGCGGGATCTTGTGACGGATCGGGGATGGGCTGACGCGGTCCATGCCTACAACCAATCCGACGCGTACGTGGCCCAGGTGCGGGAGACGGCCACCGCGTATGCCGCGTCCGCGCAGGCCGTGAGCTGATGCCAAACCCAGGCGCGGCCCCTGGACACACCGCGGCCTACGCCGAGCTCGAGCCAACCGTGGATTCGCGCGCCACCACTTGGAAGGCCGTCTCGATCTCCCGGGGCGGCGTGCCGTTCGGGTCCTTGATCCGTTCCATCAGCATCCGGATGGCGGTCTCTGCGATTTCCGTCCGCCCGGGATCCACGGTGCTCAGCGTGGGCAGGGAGTAGCGGGTTTCGTCCAGGTCATCGAAGCCGATCACGGCGACGTCGTCCGGGACCCGGAAGCCCGCCTCCTGCAGGACGCGCACGGCACCCTGGGCGAGTGTGTCATTGAGTCCGAACAGAGCATCAAAGGTGGCGCCGCGATCCAGCAGGTCATGCATGGCGGCCGCACCGTTGGACCGGTGCCAGTCCACCACGTAGGCGACGATCCCGTCGTCGTACGGAATACCCCGCGCCTCGAGCGCCTCCCGGTACCCGCGCAGGCGAAGCCCGGCCGAGCCGATCACTTCCCCCTCATGGGCGCCCACGACGGCGATCCGCTTCTTTCCGAGGTCCAGCAGGTGTTCGGTGGCGGCCCGGGCGGCCGTGACGTTCTGCATGGTTATGTGGTCCGAGGCGCTGCCGAAGATGCGCTCGCCCAGCAGTACGATCGGCACGTCGGCCTTGATCAGGTCAGCGTCCTCCTGGCCGAGGGCCAGTGGGCTGAAGATCAGGCCGTCCGACATCTTGAGCCGCGGGCTCGCCATGACCTCGAGCTCGCGCTTCCGGTCCGCGCCGGTCTGCTCGACCAGCACCACCAGGCCGTGCTTCGCGGCGGCTTCGATCACGGCGTCGGCCAGCTCGGCGAAGTAGGGCAGGCTCAGCTGGGGGAGTGCCAGGGTGATGGCGCCGGTCTGCCCGGAGCGCAGGCTGCGGGCTGTGAGGTTGGGCCGGTAGCCCAGCTCCGCGATGGCCTTTTCAACCTTGGCGCGCGTGGTGTCCCGGACGTGCGGATGGTTGTTGATCACGTTGGAGACGGTCTTGAAGGACACGCCTGCCACGCGGGCCACGTCGTGAAGCGTTGCCGCCATCCTGCCTCCCCCGGGTGCTGTTCCAGGCCGGAGCGGCCTGTCCCCATATTTTACAACGTTGCATCGGCTCGCAGGAGCGCCACTGACAGCAGGTCGCCGGTGACCGCCCCGGGAAGGGCGTGGACCGAGAACGTAAGCGTCGCAGCCGCTCCGGCGGTAACCGCGAAGTCCTGTACGTCAGCGTCCACGCTACGCCACGCGGTGCTTGGTTCGCCGAGCGGAACGCCGTTGAGGCGAAGTTCGTGGCCCCTGTTCTGCGCGCCGTCCGCGGGGCGGAACCGGACGCGCAGCACCGCCGGTGTTTCTCCGGCGCCGGCCAGGGTGTAGGAGAACCAGCCGGTGGCGCTCCGCCAGTGCAGGCCGTCGCTGCCGCCCGCCCGGGTGGAATCACCGGCAAAGTGGTGGTCGGATTCGGGCTGCTGCTCGCCGGCCGTAACGCTGTCGATGACATCCGCGGCTCCGGCGGCTGCGGCGTCCAGCGCGGCCAGCTCGGCGGTCAGCTCCGCAGCTGATGCCCCGGCTGGCCAGTAGACGGTGTAGCGCTCGTCGTGGATGCCGGCGAAAGGTTCCAGCGGCACGCTGACCTGGCGGCCGTCGAGCTCCGCCGTCAGTTCGGCGGTGAGCGTCTTGCGGTCCAGGAGGACGACGGCGTCGGCGGGGTTGGGTGCCGCGACCACCGGGGTGCCCGCGAGGGGAAGTTTGGGCCCGGAGGCGACATGGCCCATCCGTTCGTCCGGGGCCTCGAAGCCGGGGACTCCGCAAGCACCGTTGCGGGCTGCCAGGACCACCGGCCCATAGCTGAACGAGACCCAGGGCGAGCCGTCCGGCAGCGCCTCGGCCCGTACCTCGGCGGTGAGCCGGACGGTGACCGTCGTGGTTCCTTCCCAGGTCGTGCGGATCGCCAGGTCATGGCTGCCGGGACCGGCCCCCAGGAGCTGCCCGCCGGCGTCGGCCTCCATGCCTGTGGCCCAGTCCGGACGGCGGAGCCGGAGGGTGAACTCGGTGGGCGCTGCAGCGGTCACATGCAGGGTGGCGGTGTCCGAGTAGGGGAAGTCCGTCTCGAGCCTGACCTGCACTTCCGGGCCCGCCCAGTCCAGTTCGGACGGAATGTAGAGGTTCACGAAGAGCTCTTCCGGGCAATGGCTGTAGATGAGTTCGCCGTAGCGGGCGTGGTTTTCCAGCCCCGACCCGACGCAGCACCACATGGATTCCTGAGACTTGGAGTAGACGCGGTAGTGGGCTGGCCGCATGGGGGTGAAATAGGCGAAGCCGCCGCGTTCGGGATGCTGCGAGGAGAGGACGTGGTTGTAGGTGGCGCGCTCGTAGAAGTCGATCGCGGCGGGGTCGCCGGTGCGTTCGAAGCGGAGTTTGGCGAGTTTGAGCATGTTGTACGTGTTGCAGGTTTCGGGGCCTTGCTCGTCCTGGACCATGGACGCGAAGTCACCGGAGGGGTGGAAGTGCTCACGCACGCTGTTGCCGCCGATGGAGACGGTACGGCGCATGAGCACGGTGTCCCAGAAGAAGTCCGCCGCCTTGGTGGAGGCGGCGTCGCCGGTGGTGGCGGCGAGCCGGGCGTAGCCCACCACCTTGGGGATCTGGGTGTTGGCGTGCAGCCCGTCGAGCTCGTCCCGCCCTCCGGCCAGGGGCTCCAGGATGGCGCGGTGGGCGAACCGGTGGGCCTCCCGGAGGCAGTCTTCACGGCCGGTGATGTCCGCCAGCGCGGCGAACGTGTCGTTCAGGCCGCCGAACTCGGAGTGGAGCATCTCTTCGAAGGTTTTGTCGCTGAGTTGTGAGGAGATTCCCAGCCACCAGTCGGCGAGGGTGGTCATCATGGCGAGGGCCTGGGCGGATCCGGCGTAGTTGTAGGCGTCGAGCAGGCCGGCGAAGGTTTTGTGCAGGTTGTACAGCGGGACCCAGCGGCCGTTCAGGGTGAACAGGTCCGCGTCCACAGCCCCGGCGGCCAGCTCCTCTCCAAGCCTGCGGCCGCCCGGAACTCCGCCCAGGTACCCGTCCCCGGCGGCGGCCTGGCATTCGGCCAGGACGGCGAGCACGTAATCCAGCCTTTCCCGGATGCGGGGATCGCCGGTGGCCGCGAAGAGCTGGGCGCAGGCGGAGAGGTAATGTCCACCGATGTGCCCGTCCAGGCCGTCGGCTTCCCAGCCGCCGTAGCCGGGTGCCGCCACCGGAAGTCCGGCTTCCCGGCGGAACGGCGCGAGGAGCCGGTCGGCGTCGAGGCTCAGGAGGTAGCGGAGGTCAACGTCCTGGGCATTCTTGAAGTCGCCCGGCAGCAGGCGGACGCTGGACAGCGGGAACGACGACGTGCGGCGGCTCATTGAGGCCCTTTCGGGATGGCGGGGTTCTGGAAGAGCGGGTCGGGAAAGCGCTTTCAGCCTATCGAAAACAAAGTGGCTCCTGAAGCGCTTCCCCGACCCGCATCAATGGTGGCCCCGTCAGGAGCCTTTCACCGCCGCTTCCGCTTGGACCGCTGATCCTCCCTCCGCTCGGAACTGTCACGCTCCGCGGAACGCTGCGATTTCCCCGCCACCACCACCTTCTGGTGCCACTCGCGCTGGTAGGCGCGGCGGGCTGCGGCATCGGTGCGCCGGGCCAGCGCGGCGAGTTCGCGCTGGAGTTTCCCGTAGCTGTGCCAGCGGCGCTCGTCCAGCGTCCCGTCAGCCAGTGCCGCCTGCACGGCGCAGCCCGGCTCCTGGCGGTGGGCACAGTCCGAGAACCGGCAGCGGCTGGCCAGCGCCTCCACATCGCCGAACATCTCACCCAGCCCTTCGTCGGCGTCGAACAGTCCGAATCCCCGGACACCCGGGGTGTCCATCAGGACGGCGCCGTTGGGCAACGGCACCAGTTCGCGGGACGTGGTGGTGTGCTTGCCTTTGAAGTCACCCGAGCGGACCTCGCCGGTGTGCTGGACCTGGCGGCCCACCAAGGCGTTGATGAGCGTTGATTTGCCGGCGCCTGACGGGCCGAGGAGGACCAGCGTGCCCTGCTGCGGCAGGTGCGCCAGCAGCGCATCGATCCCGTCGCCGTTCTCGGCCGAGGTGGTGACCACGTCCACGCCCGCCGCCTGCAGGATGACCTTCCCGACGACGTCGTCCGCCACATCCACCAGGTCGGCTTTGGTGATGATCACCAGCGGAACCGCGCCGGAATCCCAGGCGGCCACGAGCGTGCGTTCCAGGCGGTTGTGCGTGAGTGGCCGGTCCACGGGGACCACCACACCCACCACATCCATGTTGGCGGCCAGGACCTGCGCCTCCGAGGAATCCTCGAACGCGCGCTTCCGGCTAAGTTCAGACCTGCGGGGCAGGATGCCGGTGATCTGGCGGTCACCGGCGCGGTTGGGCCCGATCCAGACCCAGTCGCCCGTGACCGGTATGCCGGCATCGAGCGGGTAGGGCAGGTGGAGAAGGTCGCTGCCGACGGCGGTGAGGACCAGGTTGCGGTCCACGCGCACCACCCGTCCGGGCTGGTGGTGCTGATGGTGCTCGCTGTGGTGGGCGTGGAAGTGCCGGGCGACGGCGGGGGAGTAGCCGTAACGGACGGGTCCCCCGTGACTGGAAATGGATGCGGTAAAGCTGTCCAGGCTGGTGCCTGACGAATTGTTCAAGGTGAGTCCTCGGGAAAAGTCCCCAGGCACCGGGTGCGCGGCCGTGCAGGCGTGAGCCTGTGGCGGCGTGCCTTACGTGGTGCGGAGGCTGGAGACGGGGGTGATTGGTTTGATGTGTGCGGGGCACTCTGGGCGCGCGGCTGAAACAGTCATCAAAACCACCTCCGATCTCTCCCGGGGTCCGGATGCCTTCGCGGACTCTCGGTTTCCGAGTGTAGTCCCGGGTTGCCGGGTTGGGTAGGGGTTTGGCACGCCCGCACAATGAAACGTGTCAAGCTGTTCAACTACAGTAGATCCATGAAGAAACTCCGGGTCGTCGTGCCAACCCCGCTGCCTGAGGAACTGTGCAGCCTGATTGAGCGGACCGAGCCCCGGGTAGAGGTGGTCCGCGACCAGGCACTGCTGCCGCCCCAGCGGTATCCCGGTGATCACCGGGGCGACGAATCCTTCACCCGCACCCCAGAAGCGCAGGCCCGGTTCGAGGAGCTCATTGACTCGGCAGACGCGTTGTACGGCGTACCTGACCAGTCGTCGTCGCAGCTCAAACGCACGGTTGAGGCCAACCGGCGGCTGCTGTGGGTGCACACCACGCCTGCCGGAGGCGGCGGACAGGTGCGGGCCGCAGGCCTGAGCCAGACTCAACTGGAACGCGTAGCCTTCACCACGTCCGGCGGCGTCCACGCCCAGCCGCTCGCAGAGTTCGCCGTATTCGGAGTGTTGGCCGGTGCCAGGGATATCGGCAGGCTCCTGGCCGATCAGCGGAACCGGACCTGGGGAGAACGCCGCACACTCACGCAGCTTTCCGCGGCCACCGTCCTTGTGGTGGGCCTCGGCGGAATCGGCAGGGCTGTGGCGGAGAAGCTTGCCGCCCTCGGGGCGCGGGTCATCGGTGCCCACCGCAGGCAGGTGGAGGTGCCGGGGATTGAACGGATCTTCCCCATGGAACGGCTGGCAGAGGTGGCAGGCACCGCGGACGCCATCGTGGTCTGCCTTCCCAGTACTACGGCGACACACCGGGTTATCAGCCGGACGGTCCTGCAGAGCGTCAAGCCGGGAGCCACGCTCGTCAATGTGGGCAGAGGGGCGACGGTGGATGAGCCTGCCCTGGTGGAGGCACTCGCTGACGGCAGGATCGGCTTCGCCGCCCTCGACGTCTTTGACACCGAGCCGCTCCCCGCGGACAGCCCGCTGTGGGGAATGACGAACGTCCTGATCAGCCCGCACGCCGCGGCGATCAACGACGATGAGGAAAGACTCATCGCCGGGTTGTTCGCCGCGAACGCGACCCGGCTCCTGGACGGAGAGCCGCTTGTGAACAGGGTCAACACCGTCGAGTTCTACTAGGCCATGGCCTCAAGGGTAGGGATCCGGGAAGTCGCAGCGCTGGCGCAGGTGGCGCAGGGCACTGTTTCGCACTTCATCAACCATCCGGACAAGGTCTCTTCCGAGAAGCGCGAGCGGATCCAGCGTGCCATCGACGAGCTGGGTTTCGTCCGCAACGACGCCGCATCGCAGTTGCGCCGCGGCAGCAGCGCAACGATCGCGTACATAGCGCCGGACATCAGCAACCCCTTCTTTGCCACCATCGCCGAAGGGGTCGAGCAGCGCGCCGCAGCAGACGGGCTGTCGGTCTTCCTTGCCAACTCCAACAGGAGCAGGGAACGGGAAGACGCGTACCTGGAAATGTTCCAGGCGCACCGCGTCCGTGGCCTGCTGGTGGCATCGAACGGCCCCGTAGAGGACCGGCTGGCCCACATCCGCAGGCTTGGCACCCCGAGTGTCCTCGTGGGGCAGCGGGCCCTGGCCGGTGATCAGCCTTCCGTGTCTGTGGACGACGAAATGGGGGGATACCTGGCAGCGAAGCATCTCATTGAGCAGTCGGCGCGGCGCATCGCCTTTGTCGGAGGTCCCTTGGGGGTCCCCCAGATCTCGGACCGGATCGAGGGCGCCAGCCGGGCGGTGCGCGAATGCGTGGATGCCACCCTTGAAGTGATCAATGTGGGCACCCGGACCCTCGCCGTGGGCCGGGAGGTCGCAGCTGAGATCGCCAAGCGCTCACCGGAGCGCAGACCCGAGGCAATTTTCGCCGCCAATGACCTCCTGGCTTTAGGCCTGATGCACGGCCTTGTGGTGGACAGCGGACTGCGCGTCCCTGCCGACATCCTCCTCGTCGGGTACGACGACATCGAGTTCGCGGAAGCCTCGGTGATTCCCCTGACGTCGGTCAGGGCACCCCACGAGGAGTTCGGCATCGCCGCCGTGGAACTCCTCCAAGCGGCTATCGCCAATGACACGACGTCCGCCAAACAGATCGTCTTCCAGCCGAAGCTGATCGTCCGGGCCTCGACTCTCGCCTGAAGTGTCCGGCGGCGGGGATATGGCCCCGCCGCCGGACACCGGCTACATCGCGGAGGCTTCGCGGACCAGCAAGGGAACGCGGTCGACGGCGGCTGCCGCACCCTCGAAGTGATGCGCACCGCTCCCAATCTCCACGGTCTCGCCCCCGGGAAGCTGCACTGTCGCCGTCGCACCCGTGGGCACGGTAACCTCCACGCGCAGGGTCCCGCCGTCGATCCGCCAGGCGATGGCAGCCCGTCCGTACGGTGTCTCATGTTCTGCAGAAGCGTGCGTGAGCCCGCCGCCCGGCTGCGGCCGGAAAACGATGTGGCGGTACCCCGGCGCGCCCGGCGCCAGGCCAGCCACTACCCGGTGGAGCCAGTCGGCGACGGCTCCCAGTGCGTAGTGGTTGAACGAGGTCATCTTGCCTGGGTTCACCGTGCCGTCGGGCAACATGCTGTCCCAGCGTTCCCAGATTGTCGTGCCGCCCTGCACCACCGCGTAGAGCCAGGACGGGGCCTGTTCTTCCAGGAGGAGGCTGTAGGCCGAGTCTGCATGTCCCGTCACCGTGAGCGCATCGGACACCAGCGGCGTTCCCACGAAGCCCGTGGCGATGCGGTGCCCGGCCTCCTCCACTAGTTCGGCGAGGCGGCGCCCTGCGGCAGCAATCCCGGCGTCGGGCACCAATTCGAACCCAATCGCCAGCGAGTACGCCGTCTGGGCATCGCTGGTCATGCGTCCGTCGGGGAGCACATACGCGGCGGCAAAGGCGCGGCGGACGTCGGCGGCCAGCCGGGCGAACCGTTCCTCATCTTCGTGCCGGCCCAGGACGCCGGCCATGCGGGCCATCCGGTCTGCGGAGCGGGCGAAGTACGCCGTGGCCACGAGGTACCGGTCCGTGCGGGCGTCGGCCGGATCATGCGGCGGGGCGGACGGATCGAGCCAGTCGCCCAGCTGGAATCCTTCATTCCAGAGCCGGTCAGGGCCGGCCAGCCGCTCCACCAGTTCCACCCACCGTTTCGCGCTGTCATACTGCGCTTCCAGGATCCCTGGATCGCCGAAGCGCTCGTACAGGGTCCACGGCGTGAACGTTGCGACGTCGCCCCACGCCGCCCCCGGGCGGATGGGAGTCCACATCTTGTGCGCGGGAATGACGGGGACATACCAGGGCACAGTCCCGTCGGGAAGCTGCTCCGCCGCCACGTCCTTCAGCCAGCTCGACAGCATGCCGGAGACGTCGTAGAGGTACGAGGCGGTGGGTGCGAAGACCTGGATATCGCCGGTCCAGCCGACGCGTTCATCCCGTTGCGGGCAGTCGGTAGGGATGTCGAGGAAGTTCCCCCGCATGCTCCAGAGGACGTTCTCATGGAGCCGGTTGACGCTGGGGTTCGAACTCTCGAACCAGCCCGTGCGCTCAAGGTCGGTGTGATAAACGCGGGCGACGACGTCGCCGCGGGCAACGGCAGCCTCAAGGTCGCCCGGCCAGCCACTGACCTCCGCATAGCGGAATCCGTGGAACGTGAACCGCGGCTCCCATTCCTCGCCCGGCCGCCCGGCCATGATGTATTCGTCGGTCGACTTCGCGCTGCGCAGCGGCCGGGTGTAGATCTCACCGTCCTGCAGCACCTCCGCGGTGCTGATGAGGACTGAGTTGCCCGCCTCGCCGGAAACCCGGATGCGGAGGCGGCCCACGAGGTTCTGGCCAAAATCAAGGACCTTCCTGCCGCTCGGGGTGGTCAAAACCGACACCGGAGTCAGCTCCTGCGTGCACCGGACGGGGGGCCCCTCGGGAGCCACCAGCGTGGCAGGGTCGCGGTGTGCGGCGACGACGCGGTGCCAGCCGGCGTCGTCGAATCCGGGCCGGGACCAGCCGTGGAGCTCAAGCCGCGCGTCGTACAGCTCGCCGTCGTAGTTGCCGCTGCGGACGATGGGACTTGGCGCCGCCCGCCAGGAGCCATCGGTGGCGATGACCGCCACCGAGCCGTCGCGGTACCGGACTTCAAGCTGGGCGAGCAGCGACAGGTCGGTGCCGTAGAGGTTCTGGAACCCGCCGTACCAGCCGAGCCGCCCCCGGTACCAGCCGTCCCCGAGCCAGGATCCGATGACGTTCGCGCCGGAAGCGAGGTGGCCGGTGACGTCGTAGGTGTAGTACCGGAGCCGATGGTTGTAGGTGGTCCAGCCGGGTGACATGGCGTCGTCGCCCACGCGCCGCCCGTTGATTTCGACTTCGTAGAGGCCGTGGGCCGTGACGTAGAGGCGTGCAGAGGCGACGTCGCCGCGCACGGTGAACTCGCGCCGCAGCAGTGGCGGCCGCCGTTCGTCCGACGCCGGATCCTCCTCCCAGCCTGCGCCGATCGCCATCGCCTGCCAGTCGCCGGGCTCCAGCAGCCCCGCCTCAACGGTGCCCGGTTCGCTCCACTCCGACCGGGTGCCGTCGGCGCCGGTGACCCGGACCCGGACGGTTGCCTGCTCGCGGGAGCCGAGCGGCGCAGAAGGCCAGGGCTGCAGGACCGAGCCGGCCGAGCCGACTGCTGGTGACAGGTCAACGGTGCCCCCGCGGTCCACTTGCACCTCGTAGGCGGCCTGGGTCCAACCCGGAGGCGCCTGGGTCTTCCAGGAGATCCGTGGCGCGGCGACGCCGGTGCCGAGGGCCTGGCGGTGGTGTTCGAACGTTGGTGCACCAACGGTGATGCTCATAAAGACTCCTGGTGGGCGGGCCTGTCGGCCCATGCCGGGGAAGGGGGACGGTGTCCGGATCCTCCTCATCATGGCGCAGTTCTTGACACGTTTCAAGAGTTTCCTTCACTGGGCCTTGTTTCAGGGGAATAACTATTGATACGGTTCAATAGTTGCCTCCCCAACGTTCCCCGGCGCACCAGTTCGCCTGAAAGGACTTTCCGTGACGCACCCCTGCTACGCGGTGCTCGAGGTACTACTGACCGGGCCGGACGCACCCCTTCCAGCCGATCGTGTGCCGTTCTGGGCCGTCTATGAGCACGAGTCCGGAGACGTCAGGAGGGTGCCTGGATTCTGGGACGGCGGCGACCGCTACCTGGCGCGCTTCGCCCCCGAACGTGTTGGCCGCTGGACCTGGACCACAACGTCGGCGGCCGCCGGCCTCTCCGGTGTCACTGGCACCGTCAACGTGGTCCGCGCCGAACCGGCCGCACACGGGCCGGTCAGGGTGGCCGGCACGTTCCATTTCGCCCACGCTGACGGCGCTCCGTTCCGCCCGGTCGGGGCAACCGTGTACAACTGGCTGCACCAGCCCGACGGGAGGTTTGCCGCCACTGTCGACTCAGTGGCTGAAGCAGGCTTCAACAAGCTGCGTTTTATGGTCTTCCCGCAGGCGGGCAGCTATGTGGAACACTTCCCCGGGCTCCTGCCCTTTGAACGCGGGGCCGACGGCCGCTTCGACGTGACGCGCCCGGTGGTGGCGTTCTTCCGGCGGCTCGACGCCGCCGTCGTGCTTCTGCAGTCCAGGGGGATCCAGGCCGATGTCCTCATCTACAACGCCTATGACAACGGCCGCTTCGGCCTCGACAGACTCACCGAAACCGAGGACGCCGCGTACCTGCGCTACCTGATAGCCCGGCTCTCGGCCTATCCCAACGTGTGGTGGTCGCTCTGCAACGAGTTCGACATCCTGGACCGTCCAACGGCACGGTGGGATGCAGCCGGCGAATTGCTCGCCGCCCTTGATCCCCATGGCCACCTGCGGTCCATCCATAACTGGGTTCGTTTCTACGACCACAACCAGCCGTGGGTCACCCACGCCTCGATCCAGCTCGGCCAGGCCACCGAGGACTTCGGCCGCGCTTCGCTGTTCCGCGACGCCTACCTCAAGCCGATCGTGCTCGACGAGATCAAGTACGAAGGCGACGTGCCTGAGCGGTGGGGGCACCTCACAGCCCGCGAACTGGTGCACCAGTTCTGGATTGCCACCGTGTCAGGCTGCTACGCCTCGCACGGTGAGAGCTTTGTGCTCGACCGCGGCAGCCTCCACATCGTCGAAGGCGGGCGCCTGCAGGGCGGGAGTCCGGAACGGCTCGGTTTCCTGCGCCGGTTGCTGGACGAGGTGGACGGCGACGGCCTGGACCCCATCGACAACTGGTGGGACGAAGCTTTCGTCGCCGGCATTCCACGTCAGGTGTACTTCCAGTACCTTGGCCGGTCGGCTCCCGCGTCGTGGACGTTCCGGCTGCCGAATACGGGCGCGGGAATCCAGTTGGAGGTTGGTGACCGCTTCGAGGTTGACGTGATTGACACCTGGAACATGACCATCAAGCCGGCAGGCCGGACGTTCGAACTGACGGACGTCCAGCGAAATGATGCCTTCGCCGCAGGGGCCGAACCGGTCCAGCTGCCAGAAGGCGAGGCGCTCGCGCTGCGCGTCCGCTGGCTCCCGCAACCCGCCGCAACCAACGCAGACTGAACAGGACCGGAATGCGCCAATATTGGCAGGACCACGCCCCGGGGGCAGGCCGCCGCGAGCCGCGTGCGGATGCGCTCAGTAACGCACGCAAGCTGAGCCTCAACGGAAGCTGGCGGTTCCGGCTTTCGCCAACGGCAACGGGCACAGGCGACGGTTTCATCAAGGCCGGGTTCGATGACTCGGCCTGGGACACCATCCGTGTCCCGTCCCACTGGGTCCTCGAGCCGGTCACACCGCTGGCCGGCGGAACCGCCCGGTCGCTGCGCGGCACGGATGAGGGACCGCTCTACACCAACACCGCACTGCCCATACCGCTGGACCCGCCGCGGGTCCCCACCGAAAACCCCACCGGGGACTACCGGCTGGTCTTCGACGCCCCAGGGGACTGGGGCCGTGCGGTGCTGCGGTTCCAGGGGGTGGACTCCTGCGCCAAGGTCTGGCTCAACGGGCAGGAGCTTGGTTTTTCCAGTGGGAGCCGGTTGCCGTTTGAATTCGATGCCCCCGTATTGCCGGGCGGGAACGTGCTCGCCGTGCGCGTCCACCGCTGGTCCTCGGGCACTTACCTGGAGGACCAGGACATGTGGTGGCTGCCCGGCATCTTCCGGGACGTCGAACTCATCGAACGGCCGGCCGGCGCCATTGACGACTACTTTGTCCACGCCGCCTTCGACCACCGAACCGGGCACGGGACTCTCCGGGTGGACGCCTCAACCCCTGCCCGCGTGGAGATCCCGGAGCTGGGAATCAGCATGGCCGCCGGCGAAACAGCCACCGTGCCCGCGCAGCCGTGGAGTGCTGAATCGCCCCGGCTGTACCGGGGAACGCTTGCGTCAGCGGGAGAGACGGTTGAGCTGAGGATCGGATTCCGCACTGTGGAGATCGTCGACGGGGTGCTCCGCGTCAACGGCAGGCCGGTGTTCTTCCGCGGGGTGAACAGGCACGAACACCACCCCGACGCGGGGCGGACGCTCGACCGGGCAACCATGGTCCGCGACATCGAGCTGATGAAGCAGCACAACATCAACGCCGTACGCACCAGCCACTACCCGCCGCACCCGGACTTCATCCGCCTGTGCGACGAGTACGGCCTCTGGGTGGTGGAGGAATCCGACCTTGAGACGCACGGCTTTATCTACGCCGGCTGGGAGGGCAATCCGCCGGCGGATCCCCGCTGGCTTCCGGCCATGCTCGACCGCACCCGCCGCATGGTGGAGCGCGACAAGAACAGCCCCAGCGTCGTGGCCTGGTCCCTGGCAAACGAGAGCTGGGTGGGCGAAAATTTCGACGCCGTGGCGGCCTGGATCCGGGACCGTGACCCGTCGCGTCCCCTCCACTACGAACGCGACCCCAGCTACCGCAACTCCGACTTCGCATCGCTGATGTACCCATCGCTCGAGCTGCTGGAGCAGATCGGCCGGCGCGAGGATCCCCGGCCTGGGGGAATTAACGACGACGACGATGCGCGCCGGCGCTCGCTGCCGTTCCTGCTCTGTGAATACGCCCACGCGATGGGCAACGGTCCCGGTTCGCTGCTGGACTACCACCGCATCCTGAAGGCCCACGAGAGGTTCTGCGGCGGCTTTGTGTGGGAGTGGATCGACCACGGTTTCACGCACCGGGATGCCGCCGGCCGCGGGTTCATCATGCACGGCTCGGACGTTGACTACCGGCCGAACGGCGGCCGCTACTGCCTGGACGGGCTGGTTTTTTCGGACCGGACGCCGTCGCCCGGCCTGGCTGAGCTGAAGAAAGTGCTGCAGCCTGTGGGCATCTCCGTCGGTGAGGCGATTGGGATCCGGAACGACCACGACGCCGTCGGGCTCGAGCACCTGGGTTTCACCTGGCGCCTTGAGCTCGATGGTGTTCCGCGCGGCAACGGCGTCCTTGCCGTCCCGGCCGTCGCCGCCGGGGAGAGCGTCGCAGTGCCGTGCCCGGTTGCCCCCGGCGATGAACCGGGCGAGTGGTGGCTCACCATCGAGGCGGCACTGAAGGAGGACACCGCGTGGGCTCCGGCCGGGCACCTGGTTTCGTGGTCCCAGGGTGTCTTGGCCGTGCGCCCGCGCACGCGCGCCGTGGAACAGTTGCGACGCCCGGTGTCCACTGGGCAACCCGCGTCTTCCAGTGGCGAGCTGCTGGTCGGCGACGCGGTCTTCGATGCGATGTCCGGAAAGCTCACCCGGCTCGGCGGGCTGGAGCTTGATGGCCCGCGGCTCGACGTCTACCGGGCCCCCACCGAGAACGACCGCGGGCAGGGCGGCAACAATAACCTCGCAGCGGTGTGGTCCGCCGTCGGACTGGACAGGATGCAGCACCGCACCGACCGTATAGAAGCCGACGGCGACCGCCTGCGGGTAGCGGGGCGCTGCGCCGCGGCCACCCACCCGCATGCAATTGAGTATGTGTTCGACTGGACCGCCGACGGCCCGGGACTCCGGCTGGAGGTTTCAGTGGATTTCACCGGCCCATGGGCGGACACCCCCTACCAGCACCGGGACATCGTCCTGCCCCGGCTGGGACTCCGGCTCGGCCTGCCGGGCGCCTACCGGAACGTGCGCTGGTTCGGGCGCGGACCGGGGGAGTCGTATGCCGATTCGCGGGAAGCGGCCGCCGTCGGGACGTACGCGTCCAGTGTCGACGGCCTGCAGGTCGGTTATCCGGTGCCCCAGGAAAACGGCAACCACGTGGAAACGCGCTGGCTGGAGCTCTTAGGTGCCGGGCTGCCCACTCTAAGGGTTGAAGGTGACCCGCTGTTCGACTTCACGGCACGGCGCTGGACCAGCGAGGCACTGGAACGCGCCCGGCACCCCCACGACCTTGTGGATTCCGGCAGGGTCTGGTTGAACGTCGACCAGGCCCAGCTCGGCCTGGGATCCGCCGCCTGCGGGCCATCCCTGCCCGGCCAGTACCGGCTTCCCCGTGAAGCGACCAGCTGGACCGTGCACTTCCAGGCGTAGGCCCGGAATTGGCCCCGGGATGACGTCGGTGGCGTTGATGACCCACGCCTCGGTCCGGTCGTTGCCGGTCTGGTCCAGCGCCGGCTGTCAGTATTCCTTGTTGTTGATCCAGTCGATCATGTGGGCCTTGTCGAACGGGAGGGTGTAGCTGGTGGAGAACTGCACGCCGAGGCTGTGCAGGTGCCAGGGGAACTTTCGCGAGGCCCCGGCGCTGTCGGTTCGGACCAGGACCTTCTCCCCGGCCAAGACCGCGGTTTGGTCGTAGAAGCTTTCGGGGAGTTGGGCTGTCGCGGTGTGTAAGACGCGGATGTGGTCCTGGGCGCTGTTCGCTCCGGCGTTGCCGGGCCGCAGCACACAGGCGAGGATTTCCCCGGACCCGTTGTTTTCCTTGTCCGAGTGCGTGGCCGCGAGGGTCGCGTCGATGTCGATGATGAGCGGGTCCGCGGCTGT
>DATFAE010000172.1:0-22436 GCA_035254945.1 Arthrobacter sp.
CTAACGGCACTACAGAACGCGCCATCGCCACGTTTGATGAGCGCGGCATCCCGGCGATCATCGCAGCGGGTGCCCGCGCCGCCGCGGACCGGGCCGCAGAGATCACCAAACAGCTCAGCTGATCCCCACCCGGCTCCAGGAGTTTTTGTCCAGATACAGGGCCCAAAAGTGGGTTTTCGACGCGTTATCTGGACAAAAACTACGGCCGCGCGGCGAAGCGTTCCAGCAGGTCCACGTGGCCGGACACGATCAGCATGTCCCGGGCGGATACTTTGGTCTCTGGCCGGGCGTAGGTAAAGTCCTCGCCGGGTGACTTAACGCCGACGATCGTGACCCCGTACTTGGACCGGACCTTGGACTCATCCAGGGTGAATCCGACTGTTTCGCGCGGCGGATACATTTTGACAATGGCGAAGTCGTCGTCGAACTCGATGAAGTCCAGCATGCGGCCGGAGACCAGGTGCGCGGCACGGACGCCGGCGTCCGCCTCGGGGTAGATCACGTGGTTGGCGCCGATCCGGGTAAGGATCTTGCCGTGCGACGGCGTGATCGCCTTGACCCACAGGTGCTCGATGCCCAGGTCCACCAGGTTCACCGTGATCAGCACCGAGGACTCGATGGATGTTCCCACGCCCACCACGGCCGAGCTGAACTCCTGCGCGCCCAACTGGCGCAGCGCATCGATGTTGGTTGCGTCGGCTTCCACCACGTGCGTCAGCAGCGGTGCCCATTTCTGGACCAGGGTGCGGTCACGTTCGATGGCGAGCACTTCGCGGCCCTGCTTGACCAGCTGCTCGGCGGTGGAGGAGCCGAACCGGCCCAGCCCGATCACCAGGACCGGGGCGTTGTGCGCTGGCCGGTTGGGCGCGCCTGGGGAATTAGCCAATGATGGGCCTCTCTTCCGGGTAGTGGTACAGCTGGCTGCGCTGCCGCAGGGCCAGGCCGGCTGCAAGGGTAACGGTACCCACGCGGCCGGCGAACATCAGGAGGGTCAGGACATAAACGCCCGACGGCGGCAGCTCGGCACTGAGGCTGGTACTCAGCCCCACGGTGGCGAAGGCTGAAATGGTTTCGAAGAGCACCCGGTCCAGGGACGCACCGCTGATCTGCAGGAGCAGGAACGCGGAGACGGACACGAGCGTCGCTCCGGCCACGATCACGGAGATGGCCACCCGCATGGTCCCTTGCGGGATGGTCCGGCCATAAACCTTGACGTCGGCGTCGCCGCGGGCTTCAGCCGCGATGGCCAGGAACATCACGGCGATGGTGGTCACCTTGATGCCGCCCGCGGTGGACGCCGAGCCGCCGCCCGCGAACATCAGCGCATCAGTCAGCAGCATGGTGGTGGACTCCATATGGTTCTGGTCCACCAGGTTGAAGCCGCCGGACCGGGTCATGACCGAGGCGAAGAGCGAGTGTGTGATCTTGTCACCGAAGTCCATGGGCCCGATGGTCCGGGCGTTGTCCCACTCCATCAGGCCCCACAGCACCGTTCCGGCCGCCAGCAGGATGAAGGAAACCTGGATGGTCAGTTTGGTGTGCAGGTTCCATTTTTTCCAGTTGAGCCCGTTCTGCTGCAGCACCATCACCACAGGGAAGCCCAGGCTGCCCAGGAACACGCCCAGCATCAGCGGGATCAGGATCCAGAGGTCAGTCTCGTACGGGACGATGCCGTCCGAATGCGGGGTAAAGCCGGCGTTGTTGAACGACGAGATCGCGTAGAAGATGCCGTGCCACACTGACTGCAGGACCGGCTCACCGAGTGTCATGAAGCGGGGGATCAGCGTCAGGGCCAAGGTTCCCTCGATCACCACCGAGGTGGTGATGACGATCCGCAGCAGCGTGCCCACTTCGCCCAGGCGGCCGGCGTTGTTCATGGCTTCCTGGGCGATCAGCTTCCCGCGCACGCCAAGCTTCTTGCTCACCATCAGGGCCAACAACGAGGCGAGCGTCAGGGTACCCAGGCCGCCCACGAAGATGCCCACCAGGATGATGAGCTGGCCGAAGAAGGACCAGTGCGCCGCCGTCGAAACGACCGTCAGGCCTGTAACGCACACGGCGGACACCGCGGTGAACATGGCCTGATGCAGGGGAGTGGCTGTTCCGGTGGCTGAGGAGAGAGGCAGCGACAGCAGGAATGTGAAGACCAGGCAGACGGCAGCGAACACGCTCAGGGCAAGCCGGGCGGGCGAAGTATTGGCGATGTCGTCAATGAAGTCGCGCAGCCGCGTGAAAATCCAGAGGCCTTCGCGCTCCGGTGCGGCGGGGTGCCAGCTGGCCGGGTTCCGGGGCCTCGACTGGCGTTGCGTCATGGGTGGCTTTTCCTCGGTTGAAACTGTTTCCTTCAGTAGTAAACCACTAATGCACGCGTAATGGCCGGGCCGGGCGGGCGGCATGCTCGGGTAGCCTGTGATTGATGACATACCTGTCCGGTCTCAGCCAGCCCGCGCCACCAACGATCGTGGTGTGGAATTCCGCTATGACCGCCTACAACTTTGGCCCAGGGCACCCGATGGCGCCTGAACGGATGGACCTGACGGCCCGCCTCGCGCGCAGCCTGGGCCTGCTGGACCTCCCGCATGTCTCGGTGGAGGCCCCGGATGTGGCGTCCGACGCCGAGCTCGAGACCGTGCACTCGCCGGATTTCGTGGCGGCGGTGCGCAGGGTCAGTGAGGACCCATTCTCGCCCGACGAAGCCAGGGGACTGGGCACCGAGGACGATCCCGCCTTTTTGGGCATGCACGAGGCAGCAGCGCGGCTGGCAGGCGGCTCGCTGCTCGCGGCAGCTGCCGTCCTGGACGGGTCCGCACTGCATGCCGTGAACTTCGGCGGCGGCCTGCACCACGCCTCCCGTGACCGCGCCAGCGGCTTCTGCATCTACAACGACTCGGCGCTGGCCGTCCAACGCCTGCTCGACGGCGGGATCCGCCGCGTAGCGTATATCGACGTCGACGCCCACCACGGCGACGGGACGGAAAGCATCTTCTGGGACGACCCCCGCGTGCTCACCATCTCATTGCATGAAAGCGGCCTGACGCTGTTTCCCGGGACGGGCTTCGCGAACGAAATTGGCGGCCCGCAGGCGGAGGGGACCGCGGTCAACGTCGCCCTGCCCTCAGGCACCGGAGACGCCGGCTGGCTGCGGGCCTTCCATGCCGTGGTCCCGCAGCTGGTCGGTGCCTTCGCACCCGAGGTGATCGTCAGCCAGCACGGCTGCGATTCGCACCGCACGGATCCCCTGACCCACCTCAACCTCAGCGTGGACGGCCAGCGTGAGGCAGCCACCGCCGTCGGGAACCTCGCTGCGCGGTACTGCGCAAACCGCTGGATCGCCACCGGCGGCGGCGGGTACAACGTCATGGACGTGGTGCCGCGGTCCTGGAGCCACCTCATAGCCATCGCCGCCGGCCGTCCGGTGCCGCTGCGGACCCCTGTGCCCGAAGACTGGCGCGCGTATGTTGACGAGAAGTTCGGCGCGGCTGCCCCGGGTCTGATGGGCGATGACGTGGAGCTGTGGTGGCGGTCCTGGGAAGTGGGCTTCGACCCCAACGACGCCGTGGACCGCACCGTCATGGCCACCCGCAAGGCCGTTTTCCCGCTACACGGCCTGGACCCCTGGTTCGACTGACACTGAGCCAGCTCATACTGTGGGCTTCTCCGTCTGGAACACCACTCCGGCAGCGCCGATGAGCCAGCCCAGCAGGGACAATGCGAAGGCCCCGATCAGGTCCGTGGACGCGGTTCCCTTAACGAGCCAGAGCAGCAGCACCAACAGCCCCACGGCGAGGTAAACCACTACGGCAGCGACAATCCGGCCGGACAGCCTGGCGGTAACCTCGGAGGGGTTGAAGGCCATGGCGCCTCCGGGAGCGCCGGGACCTGCGGGCCGGCGGTCCCCAGCGGCACGCTCGTCCCGGCGGACCTCGGCGATGGTGAAACCCAGCGCCGACGCGGTCAACGAACTCAGGGACGTGGCCAGCACGCCCGCGGCCGTCACCAGGGCGCCGTTCAGCGGCGGCGCCACAGTCCGGCCGTCCGGCACCCAGAAGCCAACACGCAGCAATACGGCGCCCCAGACCGCCACAAAAAGGCTGAGAAAGACGAACGCGATGATATTGAACAGTTGCTGGCGCAGGACATTCATGGCAACCCACCCCTCATCCCTGAGCGGCCGCCGCCGGACAATCCCCGGCGCAACCGTGGAACCGTTCTAGCACCGCGGCGGAACCTGGGCAATGGCCTGCTGGTGCGGGCGAAATAGTTGATGCCTTTCGGCGTATATGTCGCTAGGGTGGGAGGCATGGTGACAGACGACGTATTTGCCGTCATTGCGGAAGCAACCCGGCGCGACATCCTCGTATCCCTGCGTGCCGGAGACAAAGCCGTAGGGGAGCTGGTGGAAGAGCTTGACGCAAGCCAGCCCACCATTTCCAAGCACCTGAAGGTCCTCCGCGAGGCACAGCTCGTCAGCATGCGCGCCCAGGGCCAAAAGCGCTACTACGCCCTCAACCCCAAGCCCCTCGAGGGGATCGTCAGCTGGCTGGAAACGTTCGACGTCGGCCCGGCAGCCCGCGCCGCGAAGTCAGCTGAGTCTCCCGCTGCGCAGGCCGGCACAGAGCCGGCACTGGCCACCCCGGTGCCGGATGACGAAGCCGTGGCCGCGGTCCTGGCGCGCGACGACGCGGAGCTCAGCCCCGCCGTCGTCATTCCGGGCGGCACTGTTGCCCCGCTCAGCGACGACACCGTGCCGCAGCAAATCGGACGAACCGTTGGCCGTGCCGCAACCAAGGCCGCCGACCTGCTGGCGAACCTCCCGAACCTCCCGAAGTTCGGCCGCAAAAAGTAGCCCCCTTAACCCAAATAGGTAGCAGCAAGTGTCGTTTTGAGGGCTCAGAACGACACTTGCTGCTACCTGGTTGGGCGGGCGGGGCTACTTGTTGAGCAGGCGCACGTGGTCCGGGGTCAGCTCCGAGATCCTGCTGACGCCCAGCAGTGCCATGGTGCGGGCCATGTCCTTTTCCAGGATCTGGATGGCGCGGTCCACACCGGCCCGGCCGCCGGCCATCAGGCCGTACAGGTACGCGCGGCCGATCAGGGTGAAGTCGGCGCCCAGGGCGAGGGCCGCGACGATGTCCGCGCCGCTCATGATGCCGGTGTCCAGGATGATGGCGGCGTCGGAGTTGTCCTTGGTGAAGGCTTCCTTGACGTCCGGCAGCAGGTGGAACGGGATGGGAGCCCGGTCCAGCTGGCGGCCGCCGTGGTTGGAGAGCACCACGCCGTCGGCGCCGTGGTCCACCACCTTGCGGGCGTCCTCCACGGTCTGGATGCCCTTGACCACGAGCTTGCCCTTCCAGGTTTCGCGCAGCCAGTCCAGGTCCTCGAACGTGAGGGTGGGGTCGAACATCGAGTTGATGAGGTCGGCCACGGTTCCGGTGTAGCGGGACAGCGAGGCGAAGGTCAGCGGCTCGTGCGTGAGGAAGTTGAACCACCAGGCGGGGCGGTAGGACGCATCCAAAACGGTCTTGATGGTCAGCGCCGGCGGGATGGTCATGCCGTTGCGCACGTCGCGGAGGCGGGCGCCGGCAACGGCGGTGTCCACGGTGACCATCAGGGTGTCGTTTCCGGCCTTGGCGGCGCGCTCGATCAGTTCCAGGGACCGGTCGCGGTCCGTCCACAGGTACAGCTGGAACCAGTTGCGGCCGTTCGGGGCAGCGGCGGCAACGTCCTCAATGGAGGCGGTGCCCATGGTGGAGAGGGTGTAGGGGATTCCGGCCGCCTCGGCTGCCTGCGAGCCCGCGTACTCGCCCTCGGACTGCATCATGCGGGTGAAGCCGGTGGGGGCGATGCCCACGGGCAGCCGGGAGGACTTGCCCAGGATGTCGGTGGTGAGGTCGATCTTGGAGACGTTGCGGAGGATGCCGGGGCGGAATTCGATGTCCAGGAAGGCTTCGCGGGCGCGGCGCAGGGTGATTTCGGCTTCGGCGGCGCCGTCGGTGTAGTCGAAGGGTGCCTGCGGGGTGCGGCGCTTGGCGATGTCGCGCAGTTCCCAGATGGTGCTGGCGCGCTTGAGCCGGGCTTCCTTGCTGAACTCGGGCTTCTTGAACTGCATCAGCGGGGCAAGGTCCGCGTACTTCGGGATGCGGCGCTTCAGGGCGGCTGGCACAGCCGACGCATCGGCGGTACGCGGCGCGGAGGCGGCGGAAGCCGGGACATCCGTGGCGTCCGGAGCCGGGGTGGTCTCGGGGTTGTTCGGCTGGATCGTATGGGTCATGGCTTCCTCCGTTGGTGGGCCGGACGGCTGGCGGACGGCAATTGATGGTTCCGCCTGTGGTCTAACCACACTCTAGGGCATGTGGTCCAACCACATCAAGTAGGATGGCGGTATGCGTACCCACCAGCTTGTCCTGCACTGGATCGAGGGCCAGCTCTCCGAGGGCAAACTGGCCGTCGGCGGACGGCTGCCCGCCGAGCGGACCCTCGCCGAGCAGCTGCAGGTCTCCCGCACATCGGTGCGCGAGGCGATCCGCATCCTGGAGGCCATGGGCGTTGTCCGTGCCGGCGTCGGCTCCGGTCCCGAGGCGGGGACCGTGGTGATTTCAGATCCGACGGCGGCGCTGGGCTCGGCCCTTCGGCTTCACGTTGCCACGCAGCATCTCCCGGTGTCGGATATCGTGCAGACCCGCGTCCTGCTCGAATCCTGGGCCGCGTCCCATGCCCGCCCGGATTCGCCGGAGCTCACCGGGGCCGCCCGGCTCCTGGAGGAAATGGATGCCGACGGTATGGCCGTGGACGAATTCCTCGCACTGGACGTCCGCTTCCACCTCGCCCTTGCCGATGCCGCGGGCAATGCCGTGGTCAGCGCCATGATGGGTTCCCTGCGCGAATCCATTACCGGCTACGCGTCACGGCTCACGGCCAACCTCCCGGACTGGGATGCCACGGCGTCAAGGCTGCGGGCAGAGCACCACGAAATCCTGGAGGCCATCCGGAATGACGACGGCGAGCGGGCGGCAAAGCTTGTGGCCGCACATATCGAGGGCTACTACCGGGAAGCCGGTGTCAGGCGCTCGTCCTGAGGCCCCATCAGACGCCCAAAGGGCAGTTCGCGCCAGTGTTGCTCGTCAACACTGCCGCGAACTGCCATCTCGCGTAGTTTTTTGGCTCAGCCGCACTCCGTAGGTCGGTGGCTCAGCCGTGTGCGGCGGTGCGTGGCGCCCTGGCCGGGCCGCTGCTGGCCCGGATTTCAAGCCGCGGCTGGTAGCGGCTGCCCGGCGCGTCATTTTCTTCCTTGCGGATGAGCGCACGCATCTGGTGCCACGCCTGCTGGCCAAGCTCCGTGATGGGAACGGCCGCGGTGGTCAGGGTAGGCGTGGTGTAGCGGGCAAACGGGATGTCGTCGAAGCCGGTGACGGAGATGTCGCCGGGAACGTCCACTCCACGCTCGTGGAGCCCGCTCATCAGGCCCATGGCCACGAGGTCGTTGAACGCCAGGATGCCGGTGGCGCCGCTGTCCAGCACGGCGTCCACCGCTTCATGTCCGGTGTCGAAGTCCGAGCCGCCTTCCAGCATGAGGACCTCCACCTGCGGGTGCTCCGCCTTGAAGGCCTCCAGGCCCTGGAGCCGGAGTTCGTTGGAGGCGCTGCGGGGCGGGCCGGCCAGGAAGGCCAGGCGCGTGTGGCCCAGTCCCACCAAATGCCCGGCGAGGTCCTGGACGCCTTGCCCGTAGTCCACAACCAGGCTCGGAACGCCTGCCGCGGTTGTGGTCCGGTTGATCAGCACCAGCGGGTGCAGCGAAGGCACGATTTCCTCCAGTTCGGCATCGCTCATGCGGGGCGCGCACAGCACCAGCCCGTCGCAACGGCGGCGGGCCTCGCCCGCGAGGATCGCTTCCTCGCTGGAGACCTCGAAGGAATCGGCGATCAGTACGCGGTAGCCGTCCTGCGCGGCGGCGCGGCTCAGCCCGCGCAGGATGGCCTGGAAGGTGGGGTTGGCGAGGTCCGGAACCACAATGCCAATGGTGTCCGTCTTGCCCAGGGCCAGGCTCCGGCCTACCGGATTGGGCTGGTACTTGAGCTCCGCCGCTGCGGCACGGACGCGCGCCGCGATTTCCGGATCCACGGTGAAGTTGCCGTTCATCACCCGCGAAACCGTGGCATGCGAAACCCCGGCCTTGACGGCAACATCCGCGATGCCGATCCTGCCGGTTGCCGATCTCCTGACCATGGCCTGCCTTTCGTAGGTCCCTCGGGCCATTCTGCCGCCCGAGGGCTGGCGATGTTTCCGGCAGATGGCGGTGTCGTGAGAAAAAGCATATAACGCTGCCGGAAAGCGATTTCTATGGGTACGCCCTATGTGGCGGTGCCACCGAATAGGCCCGGAAGTCCAAGCTGTCTAGAAAACGCTTTCCCATAAGGAGGATAATGGTTGACGTGGGGACGTTGCTCTTGGTACAAATCATATAACGCTTCCGAGAAAACGCTTTCTCGATCACGTTCCAGAAACTGCGCACCGCGCCACCACGAACGGCCGCCCTCCGGCCGAGTATTGAGCCTTCGAAAGGGACCCCATGGTCAACACAGCCGAATCGAGTTCTGCTACCGCCTTCACGTCCGCTCCGCTGACCGGCGCCGCAGCCGAAGTCGCCCCGGCGTCAGGCGCTGCGGAGTCCGGCACACGCACCAAGGCCCGCATCGCACTGATCGGCACCGGTGGGCGCTCGGAGATGTACATCCGCGCCATCTTCGGCAAACACGCGGACACCGCGGAGCTCGTGGCTTTCTCCGACGTCAACCCCGGCCGGGTGGAGTTCTACCAGAAGCTGATCCAGGAACTGGGCGCGCCGGGACCGGTGGCCTCATTTGACCCGGCGGAGCTGACGGCGTTCATCCAGGCCAACAACATCGACCGCGTGGTGGTGACCACGCCGGATTACACCCACGCGGACTACATCGTGGAGGCACTTCAGGCGGGCGCCGACGTCGTCGTGGAAAAGCCGCTGACCATCGACGCCGAGGGCTGCCGCCGCATTACCAAAGCGGTGGAAGAGACGGGCCGGAACGTGGTGGTCACGTTCAACTACCGCTACTCGCCGCGCAACAGCGCCTTGAAGGAGATCATCCAGAGCGGCGTGATCGGCAAGGTCACTTCGATCGATTTCAGCTGGGTCCTGGACACCGTCCACGGCGCGGACTACTTCCGCCGCTGGCACCGCGAGAAGAAGAACTCCGGCGGCCTGCTGATCCACAAGGCCTCGCACCATTTCGACCTGGTCAACTGGTGGATCAGCGACGTCCCGGAGCGTGTCTTTGCCTCCGGCGGGCTGAAGTTTTATGGCGACAAGAACGCCGCCGAACGCGGCCTGGGCCCCCGTCCGGAGCGGGGAACGCCCGACGCCGGTACTCCCGCCGCCGCCGAAAAGGACCCGTTTGCGCTGGACCTCCGCGACGATGAGCGCCTCAAGGCGCTGTTCCTGGACAACGAGCACTACGACGGCTACCGCCGTGACCAGGACGTCTTCACCGGCGGCATCACCATCGAGGACAACCTGGCACTGGTGGTGGAGTACCAGGGCGGACCCCGCCTGAGCTACTCGCTGAACGCCCACAGCCCGTGGGAAGGCTACCGCGTGGCGGTGAACGGCACCGAAGGCCGGGCCGAACTCGAAGTGGTGGAACGCGCCGCGGTCCTGAGCAGCACCGACAAGAAGACCGTGGTTGACCCGAGTGCCACCCCTGTCCAGGAGGAAGACGCGATCCGCCGCAACGGCGAACGCCTCGTGGTCCAGCGCCACTGGGAAGCCGCCTACGAGGTGCCGATCGTCAACGGCGAGGGCGGCCATGGCGGTGGGGACGAGCTCCTCCTCTCGGACCTCTTCAACGGCCCGGGCGAGGACCCGCTGGGCCGGCCGTCCGGCTACCTCGACGGCCTCCGCTCCGTTTCCGTGGGCATTGCCGGCAACCGTTCGCTGGAGTCCTCCCTGCCCGTCCGCATCGAGGACCTGGACCTCGGCGCCGATCTTCGCCGCGGCGCATAGCCCGCGGCCTGACGAACCTAAAGGAACAATCATGAGCAGGATCTTTGTCACCGGCGGCTCCGGCCGGCTGGGGCGCAGCGTGGTGGCGGGGCTGGCCGAAGCGGGACACGAGGTCATCTCGGTGGACCGTGACGCGATTCCGGCGGACCAGCTGCCGGCCGGCGTCGTGCAGGAAACCGGCGATCTGCTGGCCCCGGGCGAGGCGCTGCGCCTCCTGAAGGAAACCAGGCCCGACGCCGTCATCCACCTTGCGGCAATCGCGGTACCGTTCAGCGCCCCGGAAGAAGTCATCTTCGCCACCAACACCCGGCTCGCGTTCGCTGTCATCAGCGCCGCCACGGAACTGGGCATCGGCAAGATCGTCACGGCCAGCAGCCCCACCGCGCTGGGCTACGGCTGCCCGGCAGGCTGGCTGCCGGCGGCCTTCCCGCTGGATGAGCGCACCACGCCCAAGCCGTGGAACGCCTACGCGCTGTCCAAGCTGATCGCCGAGCAGACCGTTCAGATGTTCGCCGCGGCCCAGGGGGAGAAGATCCGCTACGCCGCGTTCCGGCCCTGCTACGTCATCTCGCCGGAGGAATGGGAAGGCGCGCCCACCCAGCAGGGCCACACCGTGGCCGAACGCCTGGCCGACCCCGCGCTGTCAGCCCCGGCACTGTTCAACTACGTGGACGCCCGTGACGTCGCAGACTTCCTGGACGTGCTCCTGCGAAAAATGGACTCCATCCCCAACGGGGAAACCTTCTTCGTCGGAGCCGCTGACGCCCTCGCCACCGCACCCCTGGCCGAGCTCATGCCCCGCTTCCTGCCCGGAAGCGAGGCCCTGGCCGCCGGCCTCACAGGCACCAGCCCCGCCTTCTCCATCGCCAAAGCCCGCGAACTGCTGGGTTGGGAACCCAAACGAAGCTGGCGGACGGAACTCAAAACCAACACCACCCTCAACGACGAGACGTCCGCCGCCCTGGTCACAGCCGGAGCCGGATCCAAGGAGACACCATGAAATTCGACGGCGTACTGTTTTTCCCCGTCACCCCGTTCACGCCGGAAGGCACTGTTGATGTGGAGCTGCTCAAGGAGCACATCCGCTCGCGGCTGCCCTTCGGCCCCGGCGGCGTGTTTCCCGCCTGCGGCACCGGTGAGTTCCATGCGCTGAGCATCGACGAGGTGCGCACCGTGGTGACCGCCGCCGTCGAGGTTGTGGCAGGCAAGGTTCCGGTGGTCGCCGGGGCCGGCGGGCCGCTGGGCCACGCCCTGGCTGCCGCGCGGGTTGCCGAGGAAGCCGGTGCCGACGCCCTCCTGGTCCTGCCGCCGTACCTGGTCACCGGACCCACCGACGGCCTGGTGTCGTACATCGAGGCAATAGCGGACGCCAGCGGCCTCCCTGTGATCGTCTACCACCGCGGCAACGCCAAGTTCACCGCCGCCTCCATGGCACATCTCGCCGCCAACCCGAAGGTGATCGGCTTCAAGGACGGCCTGGGCGACGTTGGCCTGGCCCAGGAGATCGTCTCGGCGGTCCGCGCCACGGGACGGACGGACTTCGCGTTCTTCAACGGCCTGCTGACCGCCGAACTTACCCAGGGCGCCTACCGCGGACTGGGCATCCCGCTCTACTCCTCGGCCGCGTTCGCCATGGCCCCGGAAATCGCCAAGGCGTACTACGACGCCTACATGTCCGGTGACGAGGAGCGCCGCAACGCCCTCCTGGAAGGCTTCTACGCTCCGCTGGTGCGCCTCCGCGACCAGACGCCCGGCTTCGGCGTCTCGCTGATCAAGGCGGGTCTGCGGCTCGGCGGACTGGCTGTTGGCGGCGTCCGCCCTCCCCTGGTGGACCCCACCGAAGACCAGCTGGTCCAGCTGAAGGCCATCCTGGCCAAGGGCTACGAGCTGGCCGGGCGCTGATGAGTGCGCCCGTGCTCGATCCGGTCCGGACCGCTCCGCTGATCACCGGGCTGTCCGCCCGGCTCCTGACGGTCCCGCTGCGTCGCAGCTGGGGAGTGGAAGCCCCGGAAAACCATGTGATCGTCACGGAAATCCGGACGGACGACGGCGGCGCGGGGCACGGTTTTTCGTGGACGCCCACCATCGGCCCGCAGGCCGTCAAGGCCCTCCTCGACTACGACATCGCACCTTTCGTCACAGGGCTGCCCGCCAACCCCGAGACGGTGTGGGATGCATTGTGGAAGCGGCTGCATGAGGCCGGCGGCGGGGGACTGACCACCATCGCCATGGCCGGTGTCGACCTGGCTCTCTGGGACCTCCAGGCACGCCGTGCGCAGGCATCCGTCACGGGGCTGCTGGGCCAGCGGCAGGAGTCCGCGGAGGTGTATGGATCCGGCGTGAACCTGCATTACACGCTCGAGGAGCTGGTGGCCCAGACCGAACGCTGGGTCGCAGCCGGGCACCGCGCCGTCAAGATCAAGGTGGGCAAACCGGACATCCGTGAGGACGGTGAACGCGTGGCGGCCGTCCGGTCCGTCCTCGGCCCGGATCGCAAGCTCATGATCGACGCCAACCAGCGGTGGGACCTGCCCACCACCTTCAAGGCATTGGACGTGTTGGCGGAGTACGGCCTGGAGTGGCTCGAAGAGCCCATCCGCGCGGACGACCTCTGGGCCTACCGCAGGCTGCGCAAGCACTCACCCGTGCCCATCGCCCTGGGCGAAAACCTGCACACCATCTACCGCTTCCGCGATTTCATCGAGGCGGAAGCGGTGGACATCATCCAGCCCAACATTATCCGGGTAGGCGGCATCACGCCGTTCCGGCGGATCGTGGAGCTCGCGCGGACCAACAGCATCCGTGTGATGCCGCACCTGCTGCCGGAGCTGTCCGGGCAGCTGGCCCTCACGCTGGCGGAGCCTACCCTGGTGGAAGACGTGGAAGAAGCGTCCTTCCAACAGCTGGGCATCCTGGCCGGGCCCTCACCGGTCCGTTTCAGCAACAGCCGCCTGACCCTCACGGACCAGTTGGGGCTGGGCTTCCGCTTCACGGACATCCCACAGGCCTGATGCAGGTCCTATGAACGCAGACCTACCAGACGCAGACACGACACCTCCCGACGAAATACAGGTACCCCAGTGACAACTGCAACCCTTTCACTTTCCGAACTCACGGCTGCCGCCACCCGGGCCGCCTCGATCGCGGCCGCAGCGTCCGACGCCGAGCGCGCAGGCTGGCTCACCGCCGTCGCCGACGCCTTGGACGCCAACGTGGCAGAACTGGTGGAGATCGCCGATGCGGAGACCAGCCTCGGCACCGTCCGGCTGGCGGGCGAGGTGGCCCGCACGTCCGGGCAGCTGCGGCTTTTCGCCCGTGTGATCACCGAGGGCTCATACCTCGAAGCAATCATCGACCACGCGGATCCGTCCGCCACCCCGCCGAAGCCGGACCTGCGCCGCATCCTTCGTCCCATCGGACCGGTGGCCGTCTTCTCGGCCTCCAACTTCCCGTTCGCGTTCTCCGTCGCCGGCGGCGACACCGCGTCCGCCCTCGCCGTTGGCTGCCCGGTGATCGTCAAGGCCCACTCGGGCCACCTGAAGCTGTCCGGGCGGACGGCCGAGGTGGTCACCGAAGCACTGCGTTCCGCCGGAGCCCCGGAAGGGCTGTTCGCCCTGGTGAGCGGCCGCGAGGTGGGCACCGCGCTGGTGCAGGATCCCGCCATCAAAGCCGTCGGTTTTACCGGGTCCATCCCCGGCGGCCGGGCACTGTTTGACCTCGCGGTGTCCCGTCCCGACCCCATCCCTTTCTACGGCGAGCTGGGCAGCCTCAACCCGGTGGTCATCACCGCGGCCGCGCTGGCCGGGCGCTCCGGCCAGCTCGCGGCGGGACTCGCAGCCTCGTTCACCATGGGTGCCGGCCAGTTCTGCACCAAGCCTGGCCTGGTCTTCGTTCCGGCAGGCACCGGCTTCGCCGCTGAATTGGCTGAAGCCAGCAAGGACAAGCCGACGGCGGCCATGCTCACCACCCGGATCTCCGACGCCTACCCTGAGGGCCTCCGCAGCGTGGCCTCGCTGCCCGACGTGACCATCGTCAGCGGCACTGCGGACCAGGACGCCACCCGCGACGGCGCCGCACCCGTGGTGTTCTCCACCACCGCCGCCAATGTCCTGGAGCGCCCGGACGAGCTGCTGGAGGAGTGCTTCGGCCCTACTACGATGCTGATCGAATACGCGGACCAGGAAGAGCTCGCCGCTGTCCTGGCCAAGGTTCCCGGCAGCCTGACCGCCACGGTCCACGCCCAGCCGGGCGAGGACGTCGCGGACCTTGTGGAGCAGTTGTCCGGGCTCGCCGGCCGGGTCCTGTTCGAGGGCTGGCCCACCGGCGTTGCCGTGAACTGGGCACAGCAGCACGGCGGCCCGTACCCGGCCACCACGTCGCTGTTCACCTCGGTAGGCGCGACGGCGGTCCGCCGCTTCCAGCGCCCCGTCGCCTACCAGGATGCTCCGGAACCGGTCCTGCACCCGGCCTTGCGCGAAAGCAACCCGCTGGGTATCCCCCGCCGCGTGGACGGCGAGCTCCGCCTCCCCTAGCGACCCTCTCTCACTTAACGTCGCTTTAACCGAAACGCTCTATCACTTCCTTGAGGAGAGTGATAGAGCGTTTCGGTTTAAGCGACAGGACGGCCAGGGCGCCGCAGGGCCGGCGGGCGTCAGGCAGTGCGCGCTTTTGGGCAGCGGACGACGGCGGCGGCCGGTTTGCCGGGGGAGCGGCACCTGCGGCGGGCCAAAAGACTGCCCCCCGTGACGCCGTCGTACCTCCTGCCGACGCCCATCACATGTCGCCCCCGCGGCGGGGGCGACGTGTGAGAGAGCGTTTCGCGTTTTGCTGCAGGATCTGAGAGAGCGTCTTGCCTAGAGCTGCAGCGTGACCGGGCGCTTGAGGCCGTTCACCGTGGTGGTGGGCCAGCGGTCATCCACGGTCAGCACGATCACGCCCGACTCGGTGAGCTGGACCGTGTCCTCAATCTTTACGCCGGGTCCGGACGGGTTCCACGTGAACGGCTGGTTGAGCACCACGGTGTCGGTGGCGGCCGCTGTGACCCGCGGATCCCGCCCGGCGTAGCCCGCCGGACCTCCCTGATGGTGCTGCTCCCACTGCTCCGCGCCGAAGCCGTGGCGGACATACGCGGCCTTGATCTCGCCGAAGATGCGGTCCAGCCGGGCGCCGGGGACCGTCGCGTCGAAGATGTCCGCCTCAACGGCAGCGATCCGGGCCTCGGCGTCGAGCTCTTCGGGGGTGCCGGCGTCGAACCTTACCCAGCGGGTGATGTTGGCAACCAGGCCGTCCCGGCGGGCGCACACCACGGCCATGGCGCGGCGGCCCAGCGGCGCGTGCGTGGCGAGCGGGTGCCGGAACCCGCTCCGGGAACTGCCGTTGCAGAGGAGGACCAGGGGCTCGGCACCTGCCGCCACCACCCGGCCGGCCAGGGCCGACACCAGCCCGAACTCGGAAGTATCAGGCCGGGCAGTGGACAGGACGTCGGTCATGATGCCGGCCAGTTCCGCGCTGAGGCGCGCGTAGCGGGCACTCTCGCCCGGGAGCAGCTGCTGCCGGGCCGCCCTCAGTTCACTGGCCACGGCAGCCTCGGCCAGGGGAGTGACTGTCGCGGAGTGCCCGCCGGAGGAGTGTCCGACGGCGGCAGCAGCCTCATGCAGGTTGCCGTACCAAGGGACGGTGTGCAGGGAAACGCCGGCCGGGAGTTCCTCGGCCGCGATCCGTCCGGCCTCGTTGTTGAAAGTGACGAGGTGGTCGCCGTCCCGGTCCACCAGCAGCGCGGCGATGGGATCGCCGGCCAGGCTGATGTGGACGCGGCTGCCGTCCAGGTACCAGGTCAGCGCCGTGTGCGTGGTCAGCAGCAGGGAGTCCTGGCCCTTGGCATCGAGGATGTCCAGGACCCGGCGACGCTTGACCTCGCGGTCGGCGGCGGAGGCGGGCGCTGTCCGTGTGCTGTACTGAGTGCCGGCGGACGGCGTAAGGAGCGGCGCAGTTGCCGCGGCGGTGGTCTGGCTCATGAGTTTTTCCCCTGTGCGTTGATTAATGTCCCGATGTCTTCCGTACCCAAAATTCCGTCGGCAATGAACACGGTGACGCTGCGGCGCACCGGCGTGCCGGGTTCGGCAATGACCGGCGCGTCCCATGCCAGCGACTGGCCAACACCCGGGTAGCCGTCCACCCGGACGAACCATGGATCGGTGGAGTCCTCAGCGGCGACGAACACCAGGGTGGCGGCGCCTTGGGGGGCACTGTCTCCCGTGCCGCCGTCGTCCGTTCCTCCACTGAAGCTGCCCGACCAGGCCAGCCACGGCGTGACGCTGCCGTGCACGGCCGCCTCCCCGGTGTGAGTCTCCCCGGTGCCGCTGCCGGTGCCGGTGCCCGCCGCACCGGGCGTCCAGACTGTGGCCCCGGAGCATTCCGGAAGGCGCCAGAAGAATCCGCCGTAACCGCCCTGGTGCCGGCCGTTGGAGCCAGGGCTTCCCAGGCTCACGGGGTGATCGCCGGCAGGGGAGAGCGCAAAGTCCAGGGTGAGGCGCCAGGCGGAGGTACCCGCTGCCGCCCAGGTCCAGGTGCGCTGCTCGGTCAGGAGGGGAGCGCCGTCGGGCCCGTTCCAGGACAGGGTCTCCTCCAGCCGGCCGTCTGCCCGGGACTGCTCGACGACGGACTGTCCAGTGCGGACGATGGTGCCGTGATCCGGCCGCCAGACGTATTCGCCGGCCGCCCGGGTGTAAGTGCGGCCGCCCCAGAAGTTGACGCCGTCCACATCCTGCAAAGCCACGCCCACGCCCAGGTGCCACACGTGGTCCAGCGGCTGGTGGTCGGTGACTACCGTTCCGCCGAGGGTGCGGACGGGGTGGAGATACGGACGGGGCGAGGACACTGCGCGGATGCGGCTTCCGTCCTGGTAGTCCGCCACGGCGCGCCCGGCAATGTCGAACGTCTGCACCGGCGGGAGGCTGCGGGCCCAGGGGACGTCCAGCTCGGCAAACGTGGCCTGCGCCTTGGCCGCGCGCTCGATGAGTTCAGGGATGCCGTTGACGACGGGGTGGGCGTCGTCGCCGTCGCCCTCCCACGTGAGGTACGCTGCGGGGATTTCCTGTGGGTCCGGAGCGGTACGGATGGCTTCCAGCACGCAGGTGAACGCGCCCGTGTCCGCCAGGCTGCAGAGCAGGGGAGCATCCGTGCTCCGGGCTGCGAGCAGGTTTTCCAGCAAGTCAGTCCGCCCGAAGGTCCCGCGGTGCTCGCTGGCCGGGGTGGTGGTGACCACCTCGTCCTCGGTGTAGAAGAACGTGATGTCCCCCAGGGTACCGTGCACCGTCACCGAGGGGTTCTGCTGCTCCGGGGCGCAGAGCGTCAGGGCGCACAGCAGGGTCTGCCCCGCCGAGGTACGGACACGGATCACGGACGTGTCGTCGCTCTGGGTGTCGTGGGCACGGTAGAGGTCCGTCTCCACGGATGCGACGTCCGCGACTGTGTGGGCCCCAGCCAGATGCAGTCCGGTGGCAACGGCATGCGCCAGGGCGTTCGTGGCCACACCGTCCACGACGTCCGTGCCCTCAAGGCTGCGTTTGCCCGCCCAGCGCGACCGTTTGAAGTACCCCTTGGTCCGTAGCCACATGCCTTGGGCGCTCAAACCCAGGATGTCTCCGATCCCGCCGGACTCAATGGACTTGCGGATCGCAGGCAGGGCCAGGGACCCCAGGCTCTGGAAGCCCACCTGTACAAGCTTCCCTGAAGCCTCAGCCGCAGCCAAAACCTCCTGGAACTGGGCCATGGAAGCCACCGGGGGCTTTTCCACGTAAACGTCACAGCCCGCTGCCAGCGCGGCCAGCGCCAGGGGTGCGTGCGTCTGGATGGGGGTTGCCAGGATGACCACATCCGGTGCCGTTCCTGAAGCCAGCAGCTGGTCCAACGTGGTGAAAACCGCTACGGAAGCGCCCAGGGTGCCATCCTGCGGCGGATTTGGATCGGCAACAGCCACCAGTTCGACGGCGCCGGCCGCCTCCAGCCGGGCCAGGTTGGCAAGGTGGCGCTCGCCGAAGCCGTGGACGCCTACCAGGGCTATCCTCGGACGGGCTGCAGGAGCGAGGGCCGGCCCTGGTGCCGCCGCGGAGTGTGGTCCTGTGGTGTCTGCTGCCGCGAAGGCGGATTGCTGCGTCATCGATCGTCCTCGGTGCCTATGGGGTGGAAAGGGGTGGATGGTGCTGGGCGGCCGGGCCTCCGGCGCCCAAGGCCCTGGATAAGTAGCTGATGGCTTCATTCTGCATCTCTGCAGTGAAGACGTGGCCGCCCGGCCAGAAACTTCCGGTGTAGGAGCCGGCCGGGTGGAGCGACTCCAGGATCCGGTGGGCTCCGCGCATGCCATCCTCGGGAAAAAGCTGGTCTGCCAGTGCATACTGCACCAGCAATCCGTCGGCGCCCGATCTAGCGGTGAGCTCCGGCCAGTCGCCGAGCTTCCAAAGCCCGGGTGTCTGGAGGAGCCAGGAATGGGCGTCCAGGTAGGCGGGCAGGAGGGACCCGAACGTGGCCATCATGCACGTCACCACGTAACTCCGGATCCGGGGACTCAGCGCCGCCAGTGCCACGGCCCGGCCGCCGCCGCCGGAAAACCCGACGCAGCCCAACCGCTCCGGATCCACCCCCGGCATTGACGCCAGGATGTCCAGCGCGGCGAGGTCGTCGTGGGCCACCATCCCGGCCAGGCTGGTGCCCAGCAGGCCCGCTGCCTTGGCCACGGTGTCTTCGTGAAAGCCCGCCGCGGCGTTGTACAGTTCCGCATCGGTTGGTTCGACGCCGTCCTCCCGCCACTGCGACTTCCTCGCCTCCAGTGCGGAGGCCGTCCGCCACGGCGGCGTGGAGAGGTCAAAGCGGCGGCTGCCCCAGGCAAATGTGTCATGGGCCAGCACGGCAAAGCCCGCCCTGGCCACCTCGGTGGCCAGGGCCCGGCCGTCGTAATGGCCTGCCCTCGCCGCCGCTGCGGAGGCGGGGGACTTGGGGAGCTCCACGAGCCGGTCCGCCCCGCCGAACTTGTTTCCGCCGTGGCAGTGCAGGGCCAGGACGCCCGGCAGCGGCCCTGAAGCCCCGGCCGGCCGCATCAGCCAGCCGGTAGTCCGGGGACCGAAGCCCAACTGCCAGCTGAGCTGGGAGGTGGTGACGCCGTCGTACGTTTCCTCCCAGTGGAGGGTGAGATCCGGCCGGGAGACGGGTGCCGGGACGCCCAGGGCGTCCGCGAGGTCCTGGGCTGCCGGGGTGGCGGCCTGGTAGACGGGTTGGTTCCGGACGTAGCCGGGCCAGTCCTCATAGCCGGCGATCGCGCTGGGCCGCGTGGGCTCGTCTGGTGTAATCACTGGCCTGCCTGTTGTTGAAGGGGGACTTGCCGGAATGTGCTGCCGTCAGTCCGGGTTTTGGATCACCTCGGAAATCATGTGCTTTGCGGTGTCCCGCGGGAGACCTTTCCGAAGAGTACATCCGCGTTGTATCGGTTCAAAACCTTAAGCGTGGCGGACGGTCCGGCAGGGAACGGCATCGGAGCTTCAATCCTGAGCTCGGCGACGCGGTCCCGGTGCCGCGGCCCGTGGGAACCAGGGCCGGGGCCGCCGCGGCTCCGGTCATGCCCGGCGAAGACTTTTTGAGACCAAACCGCATTGTTGTGCCTCTCAGGTACTGAAGTGTGGGTAGAGTGAATCCGGGTTACAGAAAACGCTTTCTCAAAAACTAACAAAGGGCTATACAGGAGTCAAGAAACCGTTTACTTTGGTACGGAGCCGCTTTTTCGAAGTCCCGCCGAGCGGCGGCAGATCCGGACCGCGGAAACAGAATCAACGTGGTACGCAGCACCAGGAGTCCGCCCCCGGAGGCGGGACGTATCCAGATCGCCCCGGCGATCACCCCAGACGTGGAGGGCCACGATGACCAAAGGAGACCACATGGCCGCTAAACACATCCCCAGGACGCCCCGGCCGGCACTCTCGCCGGCGCCGGCGGGCCTGCTGTGTGAAATGGAGTCGCCGCAATGAGCGCAATCAGTGAACTGAGCACGATTTCCCGGCGCAAGGGCAAAGCCACCGCCGAGGAGAAGAAGGCCAACGGCCGGGACAATAAGGCTGCCTACATCTTCCTGCTGCCGTGGCTGGTGGGCCTGGTTGCCATCACCATCGGACCGATGCTGATGTCCCTCTACCTGTCCTTCACGGACTACAACCTGCTGCAGCCCCCGGAATGGACCGGCCTGGATAACTTCACCCGGATGCTCAGTGACGCCCGGCTGCACAATTCCTTGCGGGTGACCTTCACGTACGTGTTTGTCGGTGTCCCGCTGCAGCTCGCCGTTGCACTGCTGATCGCCCTGGTGCTGGACAAGGGCCTGCGCGGCCTGCCGTTCTACCGCTCGGTGTTCTACCTGCCGTCCCTGCTGGGCGGTTCGGTAGCCGTTGCGATCCTGTGGAAGCAGATCTTCGGCACTACGGGCCTGGTCAACCAGGTCCTGGCGATGTTCGGCATCCAGGGGCCGGGCTGGATTTCGGACCCCAGCACCGCGCTGGGCTCCATCGTCCTGCTCCACGTGTGGACGTTCGGCGCTCCAATGATCATTTTCCTGGCTGGCCTGCGGCAGATCCCGGTGATGTACTACGAGGCCGCAAAGGTCGACGGCGCCTCCACGCTGCAGCAGTTCTGGAAGATCACCATGCCGATGCTGAGCCCGATCATCTTCTTCAACCTGGTCCTGCAGATCATCGGTTCGTTCCAGTCCTTCACCCAGGCGTTCATCGTCTCCGGCGGCAACGGCGGCCCCTCGGACTCCACGATGTTCTTCACCCTTTACCTGTACCAGAAGGGCTTTGGCCAGTTCGACATGGGCTACGCCTCGGCCATGGCATGGTTCCTGCTGGTCATCATCGGTGTGTTCACCGCCATCAACTTCATCGCTTCCAAGTATTGGGTTTTCTATGACGACTAAGCTGCAGACGCTGCCCGCCCCGGACAGGAAGACTTCCGGCGCCGGCAAGCCTACGAACCACCGCAAGCGCCGCGAGTCCCGCGGGACGCTGGCCTTCAGCCGGTCACAGCGGACCAAGGCCCTCATCAAGCACGCCATCCTGATCCTGACGGGCGGGCTGATGATCTACCCGCTGCTGTGGATGGTGGTGTCCTCCCTCCGGGCCAACGAGCTGATCTTCCGTGAGCCAGGGCTCTGGCTCAACAGCCTGGAAATGAGCAACTACACCGACGGCTGGTCAGCCCTGACCCACCCCTTCGGGCACTACATGATCAACTCCGCGATCGTGGTCATCGGCTCCATCCTGGGCAACCTGATCTCCTGCTCCATGGCCGCTTACGCCTTCGCCCGGTTGCAGTTCACCGGCAAGAAGCTGTTCTTCGGCATCATGCTGCTGACCATCATGCTCCCGTTCCACGTGGTCATCGTCCCGCAGTACATCCTGTTCTCCCAGATCGGCTGGGTAAACACCTTCTGGCCGCTGATCGTGCCCAAACTGCTGGCCACGGACGCGTTCTTCGTCTTCCTCATGGTCCAGTTCATCCGCGGCATTCCCAAGGACCTGGACGAGGCCGCCCGCATCGACGGCGCGGGCCACCCCCGCATCTTCCTGCGCGTCATCCTGCCCCTGATGGTCCCGGCCCTGGCCACCACCACCATCTTCACCTTCATCTGGACCTGGAACGACTTCTTCGGCGCCCTGATCTACCTCACGGACCCGGACATGTTCACCGTCCCGGTAGCACTGCGCGCGTTCGTGGACTCGCAGTCAGCCACCAGTTGGGGATCGCTGTTCGCGATGTCCATCGTGTCCCTGCTGCCCGTCTTCCTGGTCTTCCTCTTCGGCCAACGGTTCCTCATCAAAGGCATCGCCACCACCGGCATCAAATAGATCTCACTGCAGTTCCCTTTCCCGGGCTCACCGCCTGAAACCGACGGCCCGTCCCACCGGACGGGCCGTCGGCCGTTGGGGCGCCTGTTGGGCGTGCGTCTTACTTCCTGCCCGCGGAACGCCCGGAGCCGGCCCGCCCGCCGGCCTTCCCGCCCCCGGACTTCCTGCCCCCGGGACGCCCGGAGCCGGCCCGCCCCCGGGCTTCCGACGGTGGTCGGGCCCGGCGGTCGGTGCGCCCGGCGGCGATGTGGCTGATTTCGGTACGCCCGACGGCGGTAAGTCCGGCTGCGTCGGCGTGACGTTCCGGTGCCCAATAGGTCCGACGTCGGTACGTCTGACTTCGGTACCCTCTGACTTCGGTACCCTCTGACTTCGTGACGCCCGGCGGTGTGGCGTTCCGACTTCAGTACGTCCGGCGTCGGGCGGCGCCGGCCGACCCGCGCGTCCGCCTGCCCAAGGGTGCATGAATTTCCGACAGCGGTTCAAAAAATGTCTTGTAATACAAGTTTCCAACTTGT
>DATFAE010000173.1:0-40006 GCA_035254945.1 Arthrobacter sp.
CCACTTTCGCTGATGGGCGTCCTGAACCTGGCATTCGGTGGCTTCGGCCCGGACACTGTGGAACTCAAACCAGCCACGGTTGTTGCCAGCAGTGAGGACGCCGGGCCGCTTGGCGGCGCTTTGCTTGGCGCGCTTGACTCACTGGAAACCATGGACGTCACAGTGAGGAGCGTCCCGGCCGCTGACGTGCTGCAGGAGACCCAGGGCAGCGGCGCGGATCTGGGGCTGGTCATCCCCGCGGGCTTCACTGCCGCCGTCACGTCAGGCCAGGCTGTGTCGGTGCAAGTGGTGGAGGGCGGGCGGCAAGGGATCGAAACTGACGTCCTGGTTTCAGTGGTGGACAGTCTCCTGGGGCAGTTTGGAGCCGGAGCAGTCGCGGCGCTGGCAGGCCACAGCGCCGGGCTCCCCGCGCAGGACCTGGCGGCACTTGGTCAACGGATCGCGGCCGGGGCTCCGGCGCTGACCTTGTCCGCCGGCCAGGCAGCTGCCGAACAGCTCTCACTGAAGGGAACACTGGTGGCGGGCCAAACGGGACTGTTCCTTCTTTTCACCGTGGGGTTCGGTGTCCTGGGGCTGCTGGCTGAACGGGAGCAGGGCACCCTTGCCCGCCTGAGGTCCTCGCCGGTGGCGCCTCGTTCAATCATCACCGCCAAAGCCTTGGTGGGATTCATCCTCGGCATAGTGGCCACCACCGTCCTGTTGACTGTCGGCTCACTGCTTTTCGGGGTCTCATTCGGCTCCCCGGTTGTGGTGGGACTGCTCGTGGTTGCCATCGCGGCAGCGGCTACCAGCATGACGTTCGTTGTGGCCCGCCTGGTGCGGTCCGCCGAACAGGCCAATGTCGCCCAGTCCATCCTTGCCATGGTGCTGGGTATTGCCGGTGGTGCGTTCTTCCCCGTTGAGGCCTCCGGGTTCGTCGCGGCACTTATGGACTTGAATCCCGTGGGTGCCTTTATCCGTGGCCTGGGCATCTCTGCCGGGGGCGGCGGACCCGCAGATGTGGCCGCGCCACTGGCTGTCATGCTGGGATACGCCGCCGTGTGCACACTGGCTTCCCGGCTGATACCGGACCGGGGTGCCAGGCTATGAGCCCCATCCTGGCTGTTGCGGGCGTGGAAATCCGGCGCTTCCTACGGGACAGGTCAAACATCTTCTTTGTGTTCATTTTCCCGCTGCTGCTGATCCTGCTCCTTGGCTCGCAGTTCGGGGCAGGCAGTGGACAGGCCCGGGTGTCGGTAGCCGGCGGGACGGGCACGGAACTTGAGGACAAGGTCACAGCGCAGCTCGCGGCGGACGGGCTCCGGGTCACGTGGGGCAGCCCGGAGTCAGTGCGCGCTGAACTGAGCCGTGGACGGACCGACGTCGGGATCTTCATCAGCGACGCCGCCGCGACAGCTTTCGACGGCGGCCAACCGGCCAATCTCGAAGTGGTGGCATCGGCGCAATCAGGTGCCCAGGCGGCGCTGCAGTCCGTGCGCGCGTCGGTGCAGACCATCGACACCGAACAACGCCAGCTTGCCGCCCTCCAGGAGGCGGGTGCCAGCCGGAACGAGGCGGCGGCGGCATTGGCGCAGGCGCGAAACACAGCGCAACCGGCGCGCCTGGAGATCGTGGACACCAACAACGTGGCCCAGGAGTTCACGGGCCTGGGCCGGTTCGATCTGGGGGCTGCCCAGCAGTTGCTGTTGTTCGTCTTCCTGAGCTCCCTCACCGGGGCGGCAACGCTGATCCAGGCCCGGCGCCTGGGCGTCATCTCCCGGATGATGTCAGCTCCGGTCACCAGCTGGGAGGCCATCGCCGGGCAGGCGCTGGGGCGCTTTGGCATCGCGGTGGTCCAGGGTGCCTACATCATGGTCGGCACGGCCCTGCTGTTCGGCGTCGGCTGGGGCAATCCGTTCCTGGCTGGCCTCATTCTGGCTGTCTTCGCCGCTGTCGCTGCCGCCGCGGCGATGGTGATCGGCTCAGTTTTTGACAACGACGCCGTATCCTCCGGGGTCGGGGTGGGAGCCGGCCTGGTGCTGGCCGGCCTGGGAGGCTCCATGGTGCCGCCGGAGTTCTTCTCAGAAACGCTTCAGGCTGTTTCCCGCGCCACCCCGCACCGCTGGGCCTATGACGCCTTTGCCGTGATCCAGCGGCACGACGGCAGCCTGGCGGACATCCTGCCCCAGCTTGGGGTCCTCGCGGCCATGGCCGCGGCACTGTTGGCGCTGGGCGCGGTGGTGCTGCAACGGAGCCTCAACCGCGCGCTGTAGGATCCGACGGCGGGCCGGGAATGTCCGGCGGACGGGGACGGTCCGCCGGGGCTGCTGCCGGGGGCACCGCGGTGGCGCCGCCCGCTTCCGGATAAGGCCCGTCGTGTTCACCGGCGCCCTGGTCCAGGCGGAACGGCGGGTATTCATCCCGCATCAGGGCGGTGTAAGTGATGACCCGGTAGATCCAGCGGTTAAGGCCCAACAGCAGGTCGAACAGGGGTCGCTGGTAGCGGCCGCTGAACAGCAGGATCACTGCTGCGACAAAAACCAGGAAGCCGAGCAGCGAGAAGCCGGTGCCGCTCTCGTACCTGAGTCCCGGGGTCTGGGGGTCTGTCCAGCGAACCGTGCTGGTACCGGTGAACGCGCCAATGATGATCAGGTGGGGCAGCGCCAGCAGCCACCACTTGACGAGCACGAGCCCGCGGGAAAGCCGCTCCGGGTAGTCAACCTCGAAATCCGCCGGGTAATCCGTCCTGGCCAGGGTAAACGGCGGGTACTTGTCCGTTCCCAGTGCACCATAGGCGTAGAACGCCACCCGCCAGGTCCAGCGCAGGACTCCCACGTTGAAATCGAAAAGCGAACGGGGAAAGCGGCCGGTGAAGAGGATGGCGAACCCGGCAATGACGGTGACCACGACAAAGGCAAACCAGAGGAAAAACAGCACCACTAGGTGCGGAATGGCAAGGAACCACTTCACGAGCCACAGCCACCTCGAGAGCACGGGATCCAATTCGCCCCACAGCCGGGCGGGGTACGGCGCCCTCTCCGGCAGGTAAGGGGATGGGGGCGGCGCCGGCACAGTCGGACCGGCAAACACCGCCGCCGGCGCTGCGGCCCCGGGCACTGACGGTGCCTGCATCGGAGCCGGCCCCTGCAACGGAACGGGCGCGGACGGCGGCGCGCCCGCTCCCCGCGGAGCCGCTGCCTGGGCGTGCCTGCCCAGTCCCTGGGCTCCGAAGATGAGCAGCGGTACCCCGAGAACCAGCAGAATGGCTCCCGCTGCAAGCAGGCCGGCGGCTATCGGGCCAAAAAGCTCAGACCGGAACCCAGCCTTCAGGTCGGCCCGGATATCTGGGGTGGCATCGGCGTTCATCACAACAACAGACCAGTTTCCCGGCTCGATGTTCCAGTCCAGTTCCTGCTCACCGGGTCCTGTTGCGGACGCCACCCAGAAGTCCTGCGCCGACGGAGGCGGGGGTTGTTGTGTTCCCTGGGTTTCCCGGTACTCAACATGGAAGGGCCGGAAACTGACGTCCAGCAGTTCGGAGTAATTGGCCCCGGAGAGGTATCGTTCCACGTCGGACCGGCGGGCTATGCCCACAAAGATGTCCTTGCCGGGACTGGCTGATTCCGCCCAGATCCGGATGCTGCCGACGTCAAACGGCAAAGGCCCCGGGTAGGTGTCATCACGCATTTTGTCAGGCCCCGCGGAAATGATCGCTGAAGAATCTGCGTCGAACCGCTCACCTGGTGAGGTGAGGTAGCCGCCGTCGTTCTGGAGGGAATTGACCCACGAGGCACCCACGCCGCCGAAGAGCAACCCAATGCCCAGCATCGAGAACAGGATGCCGAGGATAAGCATGGTGATGGAACGGGCCCTCATGGATGTCCTTCCGCTGTTGTTGCCCGGTTTTGGCCGCCAGCCACCGCCGCGCCAGTTCCTCTCCAGAATCCGCCTCCGGGTCCGCAGCCAGTAGGGCCATAGGTCACTGCGCAAGAGTGCAACTTCTGGGCGGAATCAGCGAGCCGGCAGGGCCACCGGACGCGTGATGACGGTGGGACAAGGCAGCCGCATCAGGACCTTTTCGGCTATGGAGCCGATGGGTTGCCGAAGACCGCCCCGCCCCCGGCAGCCAATCACCAACAGGCTGGCCTGTTCTCCGGCGCGGACGAGCACATCGGCGGGGGTGCCGTCCGCTTCCAGGGCTTCGTGGACCGTAAGGGCCGGAAAGCGGTCCCGCATGCTGCTTGCAGCTTCTTCAATGAGCGTCCGGGGGTCTGGCTGGAGGATGTAGCCGGGTTGGGTCCTGCCGTCCGGGCCAGCTGCGGCCGGGGCCATCGACACCGCATGCAGAACTGTCAGCGCCTCTCCCCTGCGGCTGGCTTCCTCCGCCGCCATCTTCAAGGCAAGCCATGAGTCGCCTGACCCGTCAATGCCCACCACCACTCCGGTGCGGTTCCCCGCCCTGGGAACGGGGATGACGGCGACTGGACTTCGGCACAGTACTGCTGCCTGGAAGCTCACTGACCCGAACCCCTCGCCCAGGCTGTCTGCTGACCGGTCCGAACCGAGAACCACCATCTCGGCGCCAACGGACAAACCGCTGAGCACCGGTGCCGGCTCGCCCGGCTGCCAGCTGGTGGCGATGTGGAGCGCCGGATGCCGGGAGGCCACCCTGCCCCGCTCGCGCTCCAGCAGTTCCTGCGCCTCGGCCACGGCGTCACTGTACTGCTCGGGAAGCCTGTAGTACGAGGGTTCGGGCACCACCCGCACCAGATGCAGCCGGAGGCCCAGCCCGTCCGCACGCTGCGCAGCCCAGTCCGCAGCCCTTTGGGCCGTGCTTGAACCGTCGGCCCCGGCCAGGACTTCATCCGCTTCCAACTCCTGCCCCCTTCTTTTCACCGCTCAACCCAGTGTCCCGCCGGGGAACTGGACGGCCAGTGCCTTAAGCCCCCATGCCGGCGTCCGGGGCTTTCGTCCCTGTTGCCCGAACCGCCTGTCAATGTCTACTGGATGGACAACCAAACCGCGGGGTATCGAGCCGCGGGTTATCCAGCAAGGGAAGATCATGACCAACATCACCATTCTCGGCAGCGGGCACATGGCCCGCGCCCTCGCCACGGCGATGCTGCGGGGGAACAACCCGGTACAGATCCTGGGCCGTGACGGCTCGAAAACCCGGGACCTGGTGGAAAGCCTTGGCCCCGGTGCCACGGGAGGTGTGGTGGGGGCGGCCGTCACCGGGGGAATAATCTTCCTGGCCATCCCGCACAAGGAGGTCCATGATGCCATCCTGGAAACCGGCGACTCCCTTGACGGACGGGTGGTCGTGGACATCAGCAACACCGTGGATATCACGAATTTCGATCGGCTGACCACGGAGCCTGGGACTTCCGCAGCAGAAGAAACTGCGCGCCTGTTGGCAGGCCGCGCGGACGTGGTGAAGGCGTTCAACACGACGTTCCCCACCACTTTGGAGGCTGGAAAGGTCGGCGGGCAGCATTTGGACGTCTTCATCGCCGGCGACTCGGAGCAGGCCAAGGAGAAGGTCAGTGCCGTGGCAGCGGCCGCAGGGCTCAGGCCCATTGACGTTGGGCCGCTCCGGCGTTCCCGTGAGCTTGAAGCGTTCATGCTGGTTGTCATGGGCCTTCAGGTCAGCCCTGAGCATGAACACTTCAACTGGGACACGGCGCTTAGGATCTTCCCTTAGACGAGGTACCCGCAGTAGGACACGGTGCCCCGCAGTGCCTCTGGCCCGCAGTACCTGTGGTCAGTACGGTGCGGGGCACGCCAGCTAGCGCGGGTGTTTCAGCGATACCGATTCAAGGTGCTCAGGAACCCGGACATTCCAGCCCAGTTCCCGTCTGATGCGAACCCGCAAAGCATCAGACGCGTCCGGTTCGCCGTGGGTGATGTAGGTCATGCGGGGCGCCCGCGGTGCGGCTCGCATCCACCCCATGATTTCGTTCGAATCCGCATGCGCGGACATGTTGTCCATAACAACCACTTCGGCTTTGACCGGAACGTCCTCGCCGAAAATCCGTAAGAGCCTCGCTCCGCCCGCGAGCGTAGCGCCGCGCGTTCCCGCCGCCTGGTATCCGCTCAGCACCACCACGTTCCTGGCGTCCGGCCCGTAGGCCTGCAGATGGTGCAGGATACGTCCGCCTGTGAGCATGCCGCTCGCCGAGATGATGACCATGGGCCCGCCGCGGAGGTTCAGGAGTTTGGAATCGTCGACGCTCCGGGTCATGCGGGCCACCCGGTACATTTCGGTGTATTCGCGTTCCTGCAGCCGGTGTTCTTCAGGGTGCCTCTGGTACATGCCTGAACCGTCGATCGCCATCGGGCTGTTGAGGTAAATGGGGATGTCCGGAATCGCCCCGCGCCTCCGAAGCCGCGACAGGTGCAGCATCAGGGTCTCTGCCCTCCCCACGGCGAAGGCGGCGATGAGGACAACCCCGCCCCGCTTGGCTGCCCTCACGATGACGTCGCCCAACGTGGCCTCCGGATCCGTCTCTGGGTGGGACCGATTGCCATACGTGGACTCGGCCACCAGGACGTCGGTGGCTTCAAGGGCACGCGGTGGGCGCATCAGGGGATCGTTGGGCCTGCCGAGGTCCCCCGTGAAGTGCACGTGCACACCCTTCACCGTCAACCTGATCTGCGCGGCGCCCAGGATGTGCCCCGCCGGCACAAAGGTCGCCTGGATGTCGCTGCCAAGATCCAGGGGGGCATCAAAACCGTGCCCTTCGAAGCTGTCCAACGACCGCACGGCGTCGGCAGCTGTGTACACCGGGAGTGGCGGGTGGTGCGATGAATAGTCGTGCAGGTCTGCGTAGCGCGCTTCTTCTTCCTGGAGGTGTCCGCTGTCGGGAAGCAGGAGCGTGCATAGTTCCGTCGTGGACGCCGTGGCGTGCACGGGGCCCCGGAAGCCGTCCCTGACCAGTGCCGGGATATAGCCGCTGTGATCCAGGTGGGCGTGCGTCAGCAGGACAGCATCGATGGACGCCGGGGGCACCGGAAAAGGCCCCCGGTTGCGGACCCGGATGCGCTTGAATCCCTGGAACAGTCCGCAGTCAATAAGAATCCGCTGTCCACCGGAGTCCACGAGGTACCGGGACCCCGTAACGGTGTCCGTAGCCCCCAGGAAGCGAAGAGTGGCTCCGCCCTTATCCTTCATCCCTGCTCTTTTCCGAAAAGCCGACGGCGGCCGCGGACCAAAGCGGCTGTGGCACAACGTTCCCCCGGTTCCGGCGCGCGGTGTAGGGCCATTGGTCATACCGTCCCGGCTCCACCGTGGGGGGTCGTTGGGCCCTTGTGGCGTGGCCGCTGTTCCTAAAGAATGAGTCAGGTGCAGATACGGCACCTCTTTCCCTGTCGGAACGGAGGGGCGGAAGGGATCACGATGAACGCCGCAACAGCATCGCAGCAGTGGGTCGAATCATCCAACGGGGGCATCCGGGTGTTCATCCTTGATGACCACGAGCTCGTGCGGCGGGGCCTCCAGGATCTCCTGGAAAGTGAAGGATTCACCGTGGTCGGCATGTCAGGCTCTGCTGCTGAAGCAACACGTCGGATTCCAGCACTCCGCCCGGACGTGGCTATACTTGACGCCCGCTTGCCGGACGGGACGGGCATCGAGGTATGTCGCGACGTGCATTCAGTGGATGAGACGATCAACTGCCTGATCCTCACCAGCTATGACGACGAGCAGGCGCTGCGGGGCGCAGTACTGGCCGGCGCCTCCGGGTACGTCCTCAAGGAAATTGGCGGGACCGACCTGATCGGCGCCCTGCGCCGCGCCGCCAAGGGGGAATCCCTGTTTGACGCCGACCTGAAGGCCAGGATCGTCCAGGGCCTGGCAGAACCCGAGCACGTGGATCCCAGGGTCGCGTCGTTGACCCGGCAGGAGCGCAGGGTGCTGGAGCTTGTCGGGGAGGGCCTGACAAACCGCCAGATCGGCGAACGAATGCTTCTGGCGGAAAAGACAGTCAAGAACTACGTCTCATCCCTGCTTGCGAAGCTGGGTTTTGAACGGCGGACGCAGGCGGCGGTCCATGTGGCGCAGCACCACGAGCACTGAAAAACTCAGAAACTGAAAAACTCAGAACACAGGAGCCGTCCACGTCAGCGAAGTTCCAGTTCGAGGCGAACTGGAGATGTCGAAACTGCCGCCCAGCGCCCGGGCCCTGCGTTCCATGTTCTGGAGGCCGTTCCCCGGGGCAGGAGCAGCACCATACCCGGTTCCGTTGTCCTGGATGTTGACGGCGACGTGTCCGTCATTTACCGCCACCGACACCTGGATGGAGTCACCTCCGGAATGGCGGACAGCGTTACTCAACCCCTCCGTGATGACCGCCAGCACGTTGACGGTGGTTTCTTCATCCTGGATCGCGTCGATGGGCCCGGTCAGAGTCAGCAGGGGGACAAACGGCAGCGAGTGCGCGCCGCTGCGGACGGCCTGGAGGACACGGCTGCTGAGGAGTTCCTTCTCTCCGGCGGAATCACTCAGCGAGTAAATGGTGTTGCGCAGCTCCCGGATGGTCTCGTCCAGTTCGGCTGTCACCGTTTTGATGGTCCTGGCTGCGGAGTCATCAGACATGAACCGCCGGAGGCTCTGGATGCTGAGCCCAGCCGCGAACAGGCGCTGGATGACCAGATCGTGGAGGTCCCGGGCGATTCTGTCTCTGTCACTGAAGACTGCAATCTGTTCCCGCATCCGGTGCGTGCGGGCTGACTCGAGCGCCAGCGCGACGTGTGACCCGAACACGGGGCCCATTTCCATGTCCGTCGTCCGGAACGTGCCGGAAACATCCGTCCCCACGAGGACCAGCAGGCCGTGATGGGTTCCGTGGGCACTGAGATCGATGGCCAGCAGCCAACTGGCGGCCGGAACATCGCGGTCGCCAAGGACGGATCCGGCGTCCTCGATCATGGTTGCGTTGCCAGTGGCGACGACGGCGCTGATTTCGGCCGAGTCCAGCGACAAAAGCCGCCCCAGCCACGAGGCGCTGCTTCGGCCTGAGCTTCCGGCCACCCGGAAAACAGTTTCCGCGCCTTCCCCTGACCCAGTGTCCGCCCCCACGTCGTAACTCACGAGGATAAGCGCCAGCTCGGCACTGGACTCCCGCAATGCCCTCGCGGCGATCATGTCCAGTCCCCCGTCCTGCCCGGCAGGTGTGTCTTCGTTGCCAAGCATCCTGCCGGTAACGTCCATGCATGCTTGAAGCCAGGATGCTCTGCGCCGGGCTTCGTCGTAAAGCCTCGCATTTTCAATTGCGACGCCGGCAGCGGCGGCAAGGGCCTCAGCCAGCCGTTCGTCATCGTCGGTGAAGTCGTCGCCGCCCATTTTTTGCGTCAGGTAAAGGTTGCCGAACACCACGTCCCGCACCCGGATCGGCACACCGAGGAAGGATTTCATGGGAGGGTGATGCCTCGGGAAGCCGTAAGCATCCGGGTGGTGGCTCAGGTCATGCAGCCGCAGCGGCTTAGGATCGCGGATCAATAAGCCCAGCACTCCGTGTCCTGTAGGGAGTGGACCGATCTTCTGGGCGAGTTCGTCGTCAATTCCAACAGTGATGAAATGGCTAAGGGCCCGGTCGTTTCCAATGACACCGAGCGCACCATACTCGGCCCCCACGAGGTGGCAGGCCGAGCTGACCACGCGATGAAGAACGGCCTCCAGGCTAAGGTCCTCGGCCAAGGCTACAACCGCATTCAGCAACCCCTGCATCCGCTGGTGGCCTTTGGCGGGTTCCCCGGTGTACTCGGCAAAGTCGGACAGCAGTTCCGGGATGCGGGAACCTGCTTTTTGGCGGTTGACCTCGGCCGGCTGGGTGGAATCACTCACGGAAACCGCCTTCCGCCGGAAATTCAGAACACGGGCACGTCTACCGGCTGCCGCAGTAGCACCCAGAATACCCCGCTCGGCCCGTCATGGCCATGGTGGCATGCCTGTTTAGGGGTCTTTATGCCCTACAGGAGAATGCCGGGCCTCCGTAGGATCACGGACATGACCACAGATGCATCGATACCGGAGACCGCCGTGCTGCCAAGCGATGAATGCTGGCGGTTACTGCGGGGCGATTCCGTGGGCCGGCTTGCCGTCTGGGTGAACGACCACCCGGAGATCTTTCCCATCAATTACAAAGTTGATCATGAATCGCTGGTATTCCGGACAGGTGCCGGCACCAAGCTGGCGTCCGCCCTGGGCAAGCTGGTGGCACTCGAAGCCGACGGTGCTGACACGGATGGGGGCGTCGCCTGGAGCGTCGTCGTGAAAGGGCCGGCAACTGCGCTCGCCCGCACCCCCGAACTCCTGGACTCTGTTGGACAGTTGCTGTTCCCCTGGGAGACGGGACGCAAGGACCACTTCCTCCGTGTTGTCCCGGAGAGCATCAGTGGACGGCGTTTCAGGATCTCCGCCCCGCTGACCTGGGGCGGTCCGCTCGATGAGGCCACCCGCGCCGGTCTGGAATGACCCCTTCGTGAGGGCATGGTGGGTTGAGAAGCCCGGTCCCGTCGCGTCAGGGCCGTTGCGTCTGGGCGAGCGTCCTGATCCGTCACCGGGGCCCGGGGAGGTACTGCTCTCCGTACGGGCATGCGGGGTGTGCCGCACAGATCTTCACCTTGCTGAAGGAGACCTTCAGCCCCGTGCTGCCCGACGGATCCCCGGCCATGAAGTGGTCGCCGACGTCGTGGGGCTCGGGGCAGGCAGCTCCCGGCTCCGGCTTGGCGAACGCGTGGGGGCGGCGTGGCTGGCACGCACGTGCGGCACTTGCCGGTTCTGTAACCGCGGGTCCGAGAACCTCTGCCTCGCACCGGCGTTCAACGGCTGGGATACCGACGGCGGCTACGCGGAGCTGATGACTGTCCACGAGGATTACGTGTACCGGATACCCGAGGTTTTCACTGATGAGCAAGCCGCGCCCTTGCTGTGTGCAGGGATCATCGGATACCGCGCGCTTCGATGCTCCGGGCTGCCGCCTGGGGGCAGGCTCGGCATCTACGGCTTTGGCGGGTCGGCACACCTGACTGCGCAGATGGCCATGTACGAGGGAGCAAGTGTCTACGTCATGACCCGGTCGGCGGCGGCCCAGAGGCTGGCACTGGAACTGGGGGCAGAGTTCGCCGGGCCTGCCGAGGCGGAGCCGCCGGAGCTGCTGGACGCGGCCATCCTCTTCGCCCCTGCCGGCGGGCTGGTGCCAATAGCGCTGCGCGCCCTGGACCGTGGCGGAACCCTCGCCGTCGCCGGGATCCATCTCAGCGACATCCCGGTCCTGGACTATCAGAAGGATCTGTTTCAGGAGCGCCACCTTCGCAGTGTCACCGCCAACACGCGGGCAGATGGCCGCGAATTCCTGGCGTTGGCAGAAAGAATGCACCTCCGCCCCACCACTGTTTCCTACCCGTGGACCGGGGCAGACCAGGCGTTGCTGGACCTGTCCGGCGACCGCTACACCGGGGCTGCAGTGTTGCTCCGTTCAGCCTGAGGCACAGGTGAGATCCCTTCCGGTACCTTCGGCCCTAGGCGCCTCTCCGGATCCGGGCGAAACTACTGCCATGACTCCTGAAATGCCGGCAATAGTGGTGGGCGTGGACGGAAGCGCTCCTTCCATCCTCGCGCTGCGCTGGGCCGGCGCATTGGCGCCGTTGCTCCAGGCCCGGATCCGGGCCGTGACCTGCTGGCAGTTCCAGATCGCGGTCGGAACCTTCACCCCAGTCATCTGGGACCCTGAATCGGAAGCCCGGAAGGTCTGTGCCGCGGCTGTGGACGCGGCCTTCGACGGCGCCCCTCCTGCCGGCGTCGAACTGGTTGCCGCCCAGGGCCAGGCGGCCAAAGTACTGGTCGAAGAAAGCAGGTCTGCACAACTGGTTGTTGTGGGCAGCCGTGGCCACGGTGGTTTTGAAGGGCTGCTGCTGGGTGCGGTGAGCGCCACGGTGGCCGAGCATGCAAAATGCCCCGTCCTCGTCGCGCACGGCACAACCCTGCCGGCTGGCCTGACAGTCGCTCCCGGGCAGGCGTCCGTCGAAGGGGGCGGCCAGACCGGGTCCACTCATGCTCTCCCCTGACCGCATTGTTGTTGGCTACGACGGATCAGCCGAGGCCGGCCTTGCCGTGCGTTGGGGTGCGCGGCACGCTGTGCTTCTGGGCTGTGAGCTGCAGGTGGTTCATTGTTCTCTGTGGCCGCTTCTGACCCACGACCTCGGACCGGTCAAGGGCGTCGCGGGCAGCGGCCTGCAACATCAGGCGCAGGCCATCCTTGATGCGGGCAAAGCCGAAGCGCTGTCCATAGCGCCCCGGGTCAGGGTCCGAAGCAGCCTTCTCTACGGACTCCCGGCAGCCCATCTTCGCCGGATCGCGAAAGATGCGCGGATGCTGGTTCTGGGCAGCCGGGGGATCGGCGGCTTCATGGGGCTCCTGGTGGGATCAGTAAGCCTGGAACTCGCGGCGACAGCCTCCTGTCCCGTGGCCGTCATCCGGTTTGACCAGAACCCGGAAGGACCGGTTGTGGTAGGTATCAGCACGTCTGGTTCCCTTGCCGCCCTGCACGACGCTTGTGCCCTTGCCAGGGGCCTGGGAGTGAAACTGATAATCCTTCACGTCCTCCGGACCCACCTGCGAAGCCCCAAGGATGCCCAACCGTCAGGCGCCGGCCGGCAGGCGGCCCGGCACCTTATGGAAAGTGCAGCCGACACCGCCCGCGGCCTCATACCGGGCGGGGACATCAGTGAAGTGCTCGCTGAGGATGCCTCCGTTCCACGTGCCCTGCTCAATGCCGCCCGGGGCGCCGCACTCATTGTTGTCGGCAGCAGGGCACAAGGAATCGTGCAGGGAACCATGGGGTCAACAGCGCACGCAGTCCTGCACCACGCCAAAGGACCCGTCCTCATCTCCCGGCAGCCGGAGCCCGGCGCGAATGCGGGCAACGTGCAGACCTGAGCGGCCGCCGTCGCCACTTCCGGGACCTTTGTCCCTTACGCCTGGACCTGCCGGGCGTCATCGTTGAGGTGGAGCGGCCTTCCACGCGCCGTGGAGCCATGATCAGCAACAGGCAGGAACGGTTTATGAAAGCCATCGTTTACGGAGGCCCGGGAAAGAAGTCCTGGACGGACGTGCCCAATCCGGTCATCCGGAACCCTTCGGATGCCATTGTCAGGGTGGAAACCACCACGATCTGCGGGACGGATCTGCACATCCTCAAGGGCGACGTGCCGGCTGTGACGGAGGGAAGAATCCTCGGCCACGAAGGAGTTGGCACCATTACCGAGGTGGGCTCGTCCGTGACCAGCCTCAAACCGGGCGACCGCGTGATCATCTCATGTATCAAGTCCTGCGGGCACTGTGCCAACTGCAAAGGTGGCCTCTATTCGCACTGCATGGGTGACGAGGGAGCCCCGGGCATCGGCTGGGTTTTCGGCCACCTGATCGACGGCACGCAGGCCGAATACGTGCGGGTCCCCTACGCCGAAAACTCCTTGCATCTGCTGCCGGCCGGGGTGAGCGACGAGCAGGCCGTCATGCTGTCTGACATCCTCCCCACGGGCTTCGAAATCGGCGTGCAGTACGGCCGGGTCAAGCCCGGGGACACCGTGGCGGTGGTTGGAGCAGGTCCGGTCGGGCTGGCCGCAATCGCCACCGCAGGGCTTTACGGAGCGGCCACCATCATCGCCGTCGACCTTGACGCGAACCGCCTGGAGAAGTCCCGGGAGTTCGGGGCCACCGATGCCGTCCTTTCGGGCGACACGGACTGGAAGGAACAGGTGCTGGCCCTGACCGACGGCCAGGGCGTGGATGTGGCCATCGAGGCCGTGGGCATTCCCGCGACCTTCAGCATGTGCACCGAGATCGTCCGGCCTGGCGGGAACGTGGCCAATGTCGGGGTACACGGCAAGTCCGTGGAACTCCACGTGGAGAACCTCTGGATCCGGAACATCAACATCAGCATGGGACTCGTCAACGCCAACACGACTCCCATGCTGCTGAGGCTCGTTGCCCAGAAGAAGCTCCCGGCGGAAAAGTTCGCGACGCACCACTTCTCCTTTGACCAGTTCATCGAGGCCTACGACACTTTCAGCCGGGCCGCGGAGACAAACGCACTGAAGGTTGTGATCACCGCATGAAAAGCTATGTTGTCTACGATTCCGCGTACGGAAACACCAAGGCGGTTGCCGAGGCCGTTGCAGAAGGCCTCAAACCTGTCCGCGCTGCCGCGGTTTCCGTAACGGAGTTCAACCCCGGGATCCTGGCCGGCGGCGATCTGCTCGTCGTCGGCTCCCCGATCAACGGCTGGCGGCCCACGCCGAAGATCACGGAACTGTTGACGCAGCTGGGCAACGGCAGGCTCAAGGACATCAAGGCGGCCGCATTCGACACCCGCGTCCGCTTCTTCATCCATGGCGACGCCGCCAAGAAGATGACCAAATTACTTAAGGAAGCCGGCGCCCACGTCATTTCCGAACCCGCGCCGTTCTACGTCCGGGGCACCGAAGGGCCGCTGCGAGCCGGAGAACTGGATAAAGCGGCGACGTGGGCGAAGAGCCTGGCCTCAGCACTCGATCAGGAGGCAGCATCATGAAAGCAGCCATCGTCTACGAATCCCTCTACGGCAACACCCACGCGATTGCCGATGCGATAGCGCAAGGTATGGAAGGGCTGGCCGAACCCCTCGTGATGTCCGTCGACGAGGCAGCCAGGACTGATCCCACGGCCACCGATCTCCTGGTGGTGGGAGGGCCGACCCACATCCACGGCATGAGCAGGAAGCCGATGTGGGAACTGGCAGTCAAAGATGCCCTTGACCACCCGGAGAAGGGACTGGTCCCGGACGCCGCGGCGTCCGGACCGGGCTTGCGGGCATGGTTCGATTCGCTGGACAAGGCAACCGGAAAAGCGGCCGCCTTCGACACCCGGCTGGAAGGCAACAGGCTGGTGACCGGCCACGCGTCCAAAGGCATCGCCAAACGCCTCAGGCAACATGGGCTTGAGCTCATCAGCGAACCTGCGAGCTTCCTTGTCGATACCACCAACCAGCTTTTGCCAGGTGAGCTGGACCGGGCACGCGAATGGGGAAAGACGCTCGGGGCAGCCCTCGCTCCGGCACCCTGAGTGAGCAGCGTGGGCACGGCAGCGGCGCCTTATCCGCCCGGGGCTGATGCTCCCGCGGGATCCGGTCTCTCCGCCCGGGACGTGGAGGAACGAACGCTTGCGGGGCTGGCCAACGGTGCTCCGGACAACTCGAGCAGAACCCTGTGGCAGATTGTCCGGGCCAACGTGCTCACCCTGTTCAACGGGATTGTTGGCGGTTGTTTCCTGCTGTTGCTGCTGCTGGGGCAGTGGCAGGACGCGCTGTTCGGGTTCGCCGCCCTCAGCAACGCCGTCATCGGCGTGGTCCAGGAGTTCAGGGCCAAGAGGCTGCTTGACCGGCTGGCTGTCATGGATGCCCCCGCGGCCCGGGTGCTGCGCGAGGGCCGGGTGCAGGAAATCGCAGTTGCGGACGTGGTCCTGGGCGACATCACCGTTCTGCAGGCCGGCGACCAGGTGGTGGCGGACGCCGTCATCGTCGATGACAAGGGCCTGGAGGTTGACGAGTCCCTCCTCACCGGTGAGTCAGAGGCCGTGGACAAGGACCGGGGCTCGGCCGTACTCTCCGGCTCCACTATTGCTTCCGGCCAGGGCAGGGCACGGGTGGTGGCAGTGGGAGCCGGTTCATACGCCAGCCGGCTAACTGCCGAAGCCAAACGGTTTTCCCTGGTCAATTCAGAGATCCGCAACGGGATCGGCCGGGTCCTGCGCTGGATCAGCTGGGCACTGCTGCCCGTCGTGGCAATCATCACCAACGGCCAGATGCAGGCGAAGGGTGGCTGGGAGGCCGCTTTCCGCACCGGGGCGTGGGTGGAGGCAGTCGTTGGAGCCGTGGCCGGGGCGATCGCGATGATCCCCCTGGGCCTGGTGCTGATGACCAGCGTCGCGTTCGCCGTCGGTGGTGTGCGGCTGGCCCGCCAGAACGTGCTGGTGCAGGAGCTCGCGGCCGTCGAGGGGCTTGCCCGCGTGGACGTACTGTGCATCGACAAGACCGGCACGCTCACCGAGGGCAGGGTGGTGTTCGACAGCGTCCGCCCGGCCGGCCCCTCCCCTGCCCGGGGCTGGCGGGAAGCCCTGGGCTGGTTCGGCACCGACCCCCACGCCAATGCCACCGCCCGGTGCCTCAGCGAAGCCTTCACTTTCAACGGCAGCCAGGCCCCCGCCGCCGTCGTTCCTTTTTCTTCCGCCAGGAAATGGAGTGCCGCCAGTTTCCATCCGCTCCACGCTGCCGCGGGGACGTGGGTCCTGGGCGCCCCGGAGATGGTGCTCACGGAGGACGGCACCAGTTCCCGGGACGTCCTGATCCGGACCCGGCGCCTGGCGTCGGAGGGCCTGCGCACCCTGGTGCTGGCACACTCGCAGGTCATCATGGCAGACGGAGGCCAGGACGATGATGAAGAAGCGCGGCTGCCGCCAGGCCTCACCGCAGCAGCGCTCCTCACTTTCCGGGAAAAGGTCCGCCCGGATGCCGCCCGGACCCTGTCCTACTTCCACCGGCAGGGCGTTGCCGTGAAAATCCTCTCCGGCGATGACCACCGGACCGTCACGGCGGTGGCACGCGAGGTGGGGATCGACGTCGGCGACGGCTACGACGCACGGCACCTGCCCTCGGATGCGAAGGAGCTGGAGGAAACGCTTGAACGCTTTTCGGTGTTCGGCCGCGTCACGCCCCAGCAGAAGAAGGACATGGTGCTGGCGCTCCGGAGAATGGGGCACACCGTCGCCATGACGGGCGACGGCGTAAATGACGCCCTGGCGCTGAAGGAGGCCGACATCGGCATCGCCATGGACACTGCGGCGCCCGCCACCAAAGCCGTGGCCCGCCTGGTGCTCCTGGACGGCCGGTTCGACCGGCTTCCGGCTGTCCTTGCGGAGGGCCGCCAGGTCATCGCCAACATTGAGCGGGTCTCGGTGCTCTTCCTGAGCAAAACAACCTACGCGGTCGCGCTGTCGGTAGTGTTCGGAGCAATGATGTGGAACTTCCCGTTCCTGCCCCGGCAACTCTCGGCCACTGACGGGCTCACCATCGGCATCCCCGCGTTCTTTTTGGCCCTGATGAGCAATCCGCGCCGCTACCGGCCTGGATTCTTGAAGCGGTCGCTGTCCATGGCAGTCCCGGCCGGAATCATCGTCGCCACGGCGGTCCTTGCTGTGCAGGTGTATGCCGGGGCTGCCGGGGGCTTCAGCGCTGGAGCCAGCCGTACAGCGTCCGTGCTTGTCCTTTCCCTGGTTGGCCTCAGCGTGCTGGCGGCTGTCAGCCGCCCCCTCATCACCCCGCGGCTGGCCATCATTGCTGCCATGTGCCTGGGCCTGGTCCTGCTGATGACCGTCCCCATCCTGCAGGAGTTCTTCCAGCTTGAATGGCCCCCTGCCGGACTCGCGGCTGCCACTTTGGTGGCCGCCGCCGTCGCCGTTCTCGCGGTCCTGGCGCTGAACCGTTTCCACGCACGCCGGTACCCCGTCGATCGACCGGCGAAGGTGACGCGGCCTTAGAGCCAGTCTGCTGCAAAGTCCTGCGGCGGCCACCAGCGCGTACGCGGTGAAACCGCAAACCTTCGCCCGGAGACCTCCGCAGGGTGGATCTGCATTAGATGGTCCTTGAGTCCGGGCTGCCAGGGCTCGCGGCCAGGACCGGCTTCCTGCAGACTCGCCGGATCTCCGTCAAAGGGCCCCGGCATTCCCTTGACCACAACGCTCCAGACTTCGGTGGCGTAGGGGTTCATCCCGTCCGCTTCAAAGGCCACGGCGGCGCCACTGAGGAGGCCCCGAAGTTTCGTGCCGGCCGCCGTGCGGAAAACCACTGTTTCTCCGACGACCATGAAGTTCAGGGGAAAGATCTCCGGGACCGCTCCGTTGATCACGGCCAGCCGCCCTATGTAGGAGGACTTCAGGTATTTCCAGCAGTCAGCCGGGGCGAGGATTTCCGTGTGGGATTCCGAGTGGGAGCTGCTCATGCAACTGATCCTAGCCCTCCGGTCCCGGGCCGCACTGACCCGCACCGTTGGCGCAACCTTTCGGGCAGTCAGGACCAAAGCCTCTGGGTCCCCCCGTTGCTGTGCCCGACCCTTAAGGAGTCGGGCACAGCATGCCCCGACGGTCATCCAAGCAAAGAGGCAGACATGGCAGATTTGATGAAATGGTTTGATACCCGGCGCTCCCCTGTCGAGATGATTGAAAGGCTTTTCGAAGGTGACACCGCGGCGTCCGGGATCCGCGTCGAAGAATCGGTTGAAGGAAACACCCTCGTGGTCAGGGCAGAACTTCCAGGGATCGATCCTGACAAGGACGTCAGCGTCACGATCGTTGACGGTGCCCTTGAGATCAAGGCGGAGCGCAGGGAGAAATCCGAGCAGAAGGACAAGAACAGTTACCGCTCAGAGTTCCGCTATGGGTCATTTGTCCGCAGGCTCGCTTTGCCCGACGGCGTTCAGCAGGAGGACATCACAGCCTCCTACAAGGACGGCGTGCTGGAGGTCAGGACGCCTGTGCCGGCGGCCGCGGAGCAGGCTCCGGCGAGGAAAATCGAGATAACGCGCAGCTGACAGCAGGGCCCGGCCCGGGATCAGCCGAACAGGACCGCTGCCTCGCGGTAACGGTCCTCGGGAACGGTCTTGAGCCGGCCCAGCGCAGCGTCGAATCCGACGTTCACGATGCTGGTACCGCGCAGGGAGACCATGGTCCCCCAATGGCCGGTGGCGGCGGATTCGACGGCGCCCATGCCCAGCCGGGTAGCCAGCACCCTGTCAAAAGCTGTGGGGGCCCCGCCCCGCTGGATGTGGCCTAAAACCGTGGCCCGGGTTTCGATTCCGGTCAGATCCTGCAGTTCATGCTCCAGGAGCATGCCTATTCCGCCCAGCCGCGGCCTGCCGAAGGTGTCAAGGCCTCGGGGAGAGTACGGTTTGTCCTGGCCTTCCGGGGTGAAAGCTTCTGCCACAACCACCAACGGTGCCCGTCCGCGGCCGCGCGCGGACAGCACCCACCGGGCCACCTGCTGCAACGAAACCTTGTGTTCCGGAATGAGGATGGCGTGGGCGCCGGAAGCCATCCCCGCATGAAGGGCTATCCAGCCGGCTTTCCTGCCCATGACTTCGGCGATCATGCAGCGGTGATGCGACTCCCCCGTGGTGCGCAGCCTGTCGATGGCCTCTGTCGCCGTCTGGACCGCAGTGTCGAAGCCAAAAGTGAAATCGGTGGCATCGAGGTCATTGTCAATGGTCTTGGGGACCCCCACGACCCTGATTCCCTGGTTTGACAGTTCCTGCGCGGCCGCGAGGGTCCCCTCGCCTCCGATGGCCACCAGGCCATCGACGCCGAGACGGCTGAGGCTTTCCCGCACAGCCTCCACCCCGCCTTCCTTCAGCGGATTGGTGCGCGATGTGCCAAGGATGGTCCCGCCCAGGAGGGCAAGTCCCCGCACGGCATGGCGCGGCAAGGGGATGACATCCCCGTCAAGGACCCCCCGCCACCCGTCCCGGAACCCAACGAAGTCGTACCCGTGGGAAATGACGCCGCCCAGGACCGCACCGCGGATCACGGCATTCAGTCCGGGGCAGTCTCCGCCGCTGGTCAGGATGCCAAGCCTGGTCATTTTTCCAGGTTCTCGGCCGCCGCGATGACAGGAACCGTCTTGAGGTACGTGTCGGGGTTGAGCGAAATGGAGTCGATGCCCTCCTTCACCAGGAACTCAGCGAAATCCTGGTGGTTGCTGGGGCCCTGGCCGCAGATGCCGATCTTGATTCCGGCCGCATGAGCCTTGCCGATAACTTGCGCGATCATCGACGTCACAGCTTCGTCCCGCTCGTCAAAAAGCCCCGCCAGCTGTTCGGAGTCGCGGTCAACGCCCAGGACAAGCTGGGTCAGGTCATTGGACCCGATGGAGAATCCGTCGAACCGCCGGGCGAACTCCGACGCGAGGATGACGTTCGAAGGGATCTCGCACATCATGTAGATCTGCAGTCCCTCCCCACCACGGACCAGTCCGTTTTCTGCCATCACCTGGATGACCAGATCAGCCTCGTGGAGGGTGCGGCAGAACGGCACCATGACAATGACGTTGGAGAATCCGAGCTTCTCGCGCACCCGCTTCAGCGCCCTGCATTCCAGGGCGAACCCTTCCCGGTAACGCCCGTCGTAGTAACGGGACGCCCCGCGGAAGCCCAGCATGGGATTCTCCTCGGCGACTTCGAAGAAGCTGCCTCCGATCAGGTGGGCGTATTCGTTGCTCTTGAAGTCGCTGAGCCTGACGATCACGGGGTGCGGATGGTATGGCGCCGCGATTTTGGCGATGCCCGTGGCGAGGACGTCAACGAAGTATTCCTGCAGGTCGGAATAGCCGTGCGTGAGCTCGCTGATGCGCTCCGTTACGGCCGGATCCGTGATGCGCTCCGGGTGGACCAGCGCCATGGGATGGATCCGGATGAGGTTGCTGATGATGAATTCCATCCGTGCCAGGCCAACCCCTGCAGCAGGCAGGCGCCACCACTGGAAGGCCGCCGATGGGCTCGCGATGTTGACCATCACGGCGGTGCGGGTCTGGGGCAGCGCCCCGAGGTCCACCTCTTCGACATCGAACGCGAGGGTGCCCTCGTAGACTTCCCCGTTCTCACCGCCCGCGCAGGACAGCGTGATTGGCGCCCCCTCCGCAAGGACCGACGTGCCGTTCCCTGTCCCCACCACAGCGGGCACACCCAGCTCCCTGCTCACAATTGCGGCATGGCTTGTCGGGCCGCCGTGGTCGGTGACGATGCCGGAGGCGCGCTGCATGATGGGAACCCAGTCGGGGTCAGTCATTTGGGTTACCAGGATGGCGCCGTCCCGGAATTTGTCGATGTCGCGGGCGTCCCTGACCACACAGGCAGTGCCATGCGCGATTGATTCACCGATTGCCGCACCGGAGGCCAGCCGACGGCCCGGTTCGCGGAGGTGGTAGACGCGGAACACGGATGCGCTGCGCCGCGCCTGGACTGTCTCCGGCCGGGCCTGGACCATAAAGAGTTCATCGGTGGAACCGTCCTTGGCCCACTCCATGTCCATGGGGCACCCGTAGTGGTCCTCCACCGCCACGGCCCAGCGCGCCAGGACCAGGATTTCGGAATCGTTGAGGACAAAGGAGCGCCGCTCCAGTCCTGTTGTGTCGACTGTCCTGGTGCGCGCGTGCCCGCCCCGGCTGTAAATCATCTTGCGTTCTTTCGAACCGATCGTTTTCTCGATGATGGGTACAAATTGCGTGCTGGACAGCAGCGGCTTGAAAACCTGGTACTTGTCGGGGTTGATCGTGCCCTGGACCACCGTTTCCCCCAGCCCCCACGCGGCGCTGATCAGGACGCTGCGCGGGAAACCCGACTCGGTGTCGATGGAAAACATGACGCCGGATGCCCCAAGGTCCGAACGCACCATCCGCTGCACGCCGATGGACAGCGCCACGTCCAGATGGTCGAACCCCTTGATTTCCCGGTAGCTGATCGCCCGGTCAGTGAACAGTGAGGCATAGCACCGCCTGCACGCATCCATCAGCTCGCGCTCGCCGGCAACGTTCAGGAAGGTCTCCTGCTGGCCGGCGAAGCTCGCGTCCGGAAGGTCCTCCGCCGTGGCGCTGCTGCGCACGGCAACTGAAGCCCGTTCCTGGCCGGTCCGCTGTGACAGGGCCCGGTAGTGTTCCCTGATTTCCTCTGCGATCTCCGGCGGGAACTGCCCCTCAAGGATGAGTTCCCGGATGGTTTCGCCGGCTTCCCGCAGGTTGGTCCGGCCCGCGCGGTAGTCATCGATTGAAGCACGGATCCCGGGTTCGATGGCGTTCGCAGCGATGAACGCCCGGTAGGCGGAGGCGGTGGTCGCGAAGCCCTCCGGCACCCGGACACCCGAACTGAGCAGGGAGCGGCACAGCTCGCCCAGCGATGCGTTTTTGCCGCCCACACTGGGCACATCGGCCATACCTACGTCTTCGAACCACACCACGTGAACGTCAGTCATCGTCGTCCTTGCCTTCATGGCTCGATCCTGCCGGGTGAGCAGCGGCAGCAGCAGAGGCTTTAGTCCTGCGGACTCCGGGACGGGAGGGGGGCCGGCGGGCTTAATTCCCCGCCGTCTCAGCTTCTTGTATCCCCAGTCCGTTGCCAGCACCGCCGGAACAGCCAAAGCGGCCACGCCGAATCCCAGGAGCGGCGGCGGGAGGTGTCCAAGTACGGCGGAAACAGGAACCACGTACAGGCACACCGCCAAAGCGGCGATTTCCGCCACCACGGCCCACAGCAGCAGGCGATTGGTGAGCCAGCCCTGCTTCCACGGCGGCAGGGTGGCGCTGCGGCAGGCGAAGGCATTGGCCAGCTGGCCGAGCACGACGGCGGTGAACGCGGCGCCGGACGCCGCCATCACCAGATCAGCATCCTGCGGGTCTCCGCGTACCCACCCCCCTCCGAACAGCACTACGGAGAACGCGGTCATTTCCATGAGGGCTTCCACGGGACCCAGCACGCAGAAGACCCGGAACATCAGCCGGCGGTCCATCAGATGCCGTCTTTCGGGCGGCCGCTTCAGGACACCCTTTCCTGGCGGCTCACCTCCAAGGGCGAGGGCGGGAAGCAAATCGGTGCCGATGTCCAGGGCCAGGATCTGAAGGACACCGAGGGCCAGGGGAAACTGGCCGCCGGACAGTGCCCAGATGACGAATGGCGTCAGTTCCGCAACGTTGTCCGTCAGGTGGTAGGTCAGGAAGCGGTGGATGTTGGAGTATGTGGCGCGGCCCTGTTCGATTGCTGCGACGATCGTGGCGAAGTGGTCGTCCAGGAGAACCAGATCGGCAGCTTCACGGGCAACGTCCGTTCCGCTGAGTCCCATCGCCACCCCGATGTCGGCCTCCTGCAGCGCAGGACCGTCGTTGACGCCGTCGCCCGTCATGGCCACCACGTGGCCGCGGCTCTGCAGCGCCTTGGCCACACGCAGCTTCTGTTCCGGGGAGACCCGGCTCACCACAATGCCGTCCCGGTCGAGCAAGGCCCCGAGGATCTGTTCGTCGTCAGGGAACTGTGATCCTTCCAGAACCAGTTCAGGGGACCCCATCAGGCCAATTTCCCGGGCAATGGCGGCAGCGGTTGCGGGATGGTCGCCGGTGATCATGCCGACTTTAATCCCGGCCTCGCGTGCGGTCTTGACCACTTCGCCCACATCCGGCCTGGGCGGGTCGTGGAGGGCGATCAGCCCCAGCAGGGTCAGGTCGGCTTCGATGTCCCCGGGAAGACGCTCCAGCCAGTCCTGGGCCGGGCCGGGCAGCTCACGGAAAGCGACCGCGATGACCCGCAGCCCCCGAGAAGCCATTGCGTCAACTTCCTCCGCAGCAGCCCCCGCTGACCTTCCACAGAGCGGCAGGACAGACTCGGATGCACCCTTGACGAACAGCGTGGCACCGATCATCACCGATTCCCGGCGACGGCGGGGATCGAAGGCGAACCGCCGCGCAGGTTTTTCATTCTCCGGAGCCGATCCGGAAAGCCGGCGGGCCAGGACATCGATGGCTGCCTCCATCGGATCCCCCTGGGGCCGCCACTCACCCCCGTGAAGTACGGCCCTGCCTTGGGAGGCTGCCCGGGCCGCGAGCGCCGTTCTGGTGGCGGCGGCGATAGCGGTTCCTGCGATGTCGGCATCCGGCTGATAGCCCTCCCCGGTCACCTTCACACGCCCCTCAGGGGTAAAGACTTCGACGGCGTTCATCCGGTTCTGCGTCAGGGTTCCTGTCTTGTCGGTGCAGATGAAAGTGGTGGACCCCAGGGTTTCCACGGCTTCCAGGTTGCGTACCAACGCGTTCCGGGCCGCCATCCGTTGGGCCCCCATCGCCAGCGAAAGCGTGACGGTGGGCAGGAGCCCCTCCGGTACCAGGGCAACGGCAACGCCGATGGCGAAGAGGAAAGCGTCGCGCCAGGGGATGCCCACCAGCAAAGACACGAGGAAAAAGAACCCTGCCACGGCCAAAGCCACGGCTGCTATGAGCCGGACGATCCGGCGCAGTTCACGGGCCAGCGGTGTGGGCGGCGAGACGGTCCCGCTGGTCAGTGCGGCGATCCCGGCAAGCCTGGTGTTGCCCCCTGTGTGGGACACCACGGCGTCTGCTTCCCCGTTGACCAGGAATGTTCCGCCCCAGGCGCTGTCCCCATTGGCTTTGGGAACCGCTTCACTCTCGCCTGTCAGCATGGACTCATCCACGGCACAGCCGGAGGCAGCAGCCAGGACGACGTCCGCCGGCACCCTGTCGCCCGCCGAAAGGACGACGGCGTCACCCGGGACCAATTCACTGGCGTGCACCCTCAGGAGGTGTCCATCCCGGCGGACGGTAACCTCAGCCGGCAGCAACCCCTGCAGTTTGGCGGCCGCGTGCTGGGCACGCTCCTGCTGGATGTGGGCGAAGATCCCGTTGACGACAACCACCACGATGATCGCGACCCCCAGCTCCGGCAGCCCTCCGACAAACGCGAGTGCGGCGGCGCACCACAGCATCAAAGCAAAAAAATGCGTTAACTCGCCCAGAAGCTTCCGCCATTGTGGCACTGACTTCGCAGCCGGAAGAACGTTGGGCCCGGACTCCCTCAGCAATGCTGCGGCCCGGTCAGAACTCAGGCCGGTTGCGTCCAGCCCGGATCGCGGCGGATCCCCTCGTTGCGGCATTTATACTCCAAATTCGCGAAAGCCTGGTTCGTTGACAGGCAACACCCGGTGGGCCGCAGCGTCTAGGGCCGAAGGTCACCGCCGCGGGCGGAAGAACCGGCTCCCAGGCGACTCCCGCCGTCGTCCTGTTCCTTACCCGGCCGCAAGCGTAAATTGCTGTGTGCCGCCGGCCCCCAGGAGTACACGTTCTGCGCCAACCTGCAGGCAGATGGCTGGGGCGTCACCGGGGGCTGCCGAGACGGTCAGCTGCCCGTGCTCAAGGCTGATTGCGAGCAAATGGTCCCGGTAGCGGACATGGAAAGCGACCGTTCTTATACCTTTGGGCATCTTCGGAGCGAAAAGGAGCGCGTCACTGGTAATCCTGAGGCCCGCGAAGCTCCGCTGCACCACGTCGATGGTTCCCGCCATGGCGCCAAGGTGGATGCCTGTCCGTGTGGTGCCTCCCTGGGTGTCGTCGAGATCGGCACTGAGCGCTTCACGGAAGGTATTCCACGCCCGGTCCGGATCCCTTGCGGCCAGCACTGACGCGTGGGCCACCCGGCTGAGGGTGGAGCCGTGCGCCGTGCGTGCCAGGTAGTAGTCGACCGTCTTTTCCAGCTGCGTGGCGGACACTTCATAGCCCAGGCCGGCCAGGAAGAGCGTCAGTTCCTTCTCCCCCAGGACGTAGAGCAGCATCAGCACGTCAGCCTGCTTGGCCAGCCTGTACCGGTTGGTGCTGTCTCCCTCGGCCTCGAGGATCAGGTCCAGGCGTTCGATGTTGGTGTAGGCGTTCCGGTAGTGGTCCCAGTCCAGTTCCTTCAGGTCTTCGTAGCCGGCGAACTGGCTGATGATGCCGTCGTGGAACGGCACGAACATCCGTTCGCTGACGTGCAGCCACTTCGCGGTTTCCGAGGGGTCAAGCATGAGGCGCGCCTGGAGGTCTTCAAGGTCGTGGCCGTGGAGCAGGGACATGATCCCGCAGGCCTGTCCGCAGACCCACGCTGCCATGACGTTCGTGTACGCGTTATCGTCCAGCCCTGCGCCGAGGTCCGGGTAGCCGGTGTGATACTCATCCGGACCCATGATTCCGCGGAGATGGAACCGGTCCGCTTCCTGGTCGTAATGGGCCATGGACGCGACGAGCCGCGCCACTTCGACAATAAGTTCGGCGCCGTGGCGCAGGAGCCATTCCCTGTCCTGGGTGGCCAGGAAATACTGCCACGCGTTGAACGCGACAGCGAGGCCCGCGTGCCGTTGCAGATGGGAATGGTCCGCTACCCACCGGCCGGAGCGCCGGTTGAAGAGCCAGCGGGGAGTCTCTTCCCTCCCGTCACTTCCGCTCTGCCAGGGGAAGAGCGCTCCGCGGAGCCCCGCTGCTGCGGCGGCCTCCCTGGCCGCCGGGAGCCTGCGCCACCTGTAGGTGATGACGGAGCGCGCCACGGAGGGCATCCTGGAGGTGAGCAGGGGCAGGACAAAGAGCTCGTCCCAGAAGATGTGGCCGCGGTAACCCTCGCCGTGCAGGCCGCGCGCCGGCACGCCTGCGTCCAGTTCGGCGGTGTGCGGGCTGAGCGTCTGGAGCAGGTGGAATACATGGAGGTTCAGGATCAGCTGCACCTGCGGGCTGCCGTCGATATCGATGGCGAACAGGCCCAGCAGCCTCCGCCAGGCGTCCTCGTGCTCGGCGAGCAATTGCTCAAAGGTGTGGCTGGCGGTCCTGAGGACGTTCGCCGCTGCCAGTGCCGGTGAGGACACTGCCCGGTCGCGGGAGGTGAACATGGCGGCAGTCCGGGTGACCACCACCGGCTCGCCGTCGGCCAGCCGCAATTCCCATGTTCTGTAACTGACCCCCTCCTCCTCACCGGGATCGCCGTTGCCGGTCTGGCCGGAGATTTCCGTGCGCAACGCGGTAGCGATCCTGATGTGGCTTTGGCTGGTTTCCACTTCAACTGTCGGGATTGGTTCAGCGGGGTCCGCTGGTTCCAGCCTGACCAGGTGATGGTGGGCCAGGAGCGCGTCTTCGGGGACGTTCTCGTTGGTGATGCCGCAGTCCACTCCGCTGCGGATCACTGCGGAGCCGCTCCAGCCCACAGCGGTTAAGGTGGTGCGCAGAACCATCAGGTGCGGCTGGGCCATCGACACGAGCCGGCGCTGCGCCACTGCCACCCGGCGCCCGTCGGGTGCCTCAAGCAGCACTTCCCTTTCAAGGGTTGCCCTGCGCATGTCGAGCACCCGCCGTTCCCTGAGAATCTTCAGGCCGCGCCGGGACCACCAGTCCGTTCCGTCCAGCATGACGTCCAGCACCAGCCAGTTGGGTGCATTCACCATGTGCTCGTCTTCGACCTCCTGGCCCTGCACTGAGCTCACGAGGCGGTTGTAGACCCCCGCCAGGTACGTTCCGGGGTAGTGCACCTCGCTCTTCCGGCTCTCCGGAGCAGCGCCGCGCACAGCCAGGTAGCCGTTCCCGAGGGACGTCAGCGCCTCCCGGTGTCCTTCATGGGCGGGATCGTAGCCCTCATAGGTGAGGCGCCATGGATCGGTGAGGACCCTGCCCAGGTCCAGCTGGCCTACATCAGTCAGCACGACGTCGGCTCCGGCCGCCTCAAGGTCGGCCCTCCTCTCTGCCCTGTCGATCCCGACGACCAGCCCGAAGCCGCCGCGGCGTGCCGCCTCAACACCGGCAATGGCATCTTCGATCACCACAGCACGCGCCGGCGGAACCCCCAGGCGGTGCACGATTTCAAGGAACACCGCGGGGTCAGGTTTGCCGGGGAGTCCCAACTCGCCGGCGATGACCCCGTTCATGACAAGGTCGAATGACGCCGAAAGGCCTGCCGCGGCCAGAACGGCGGACGCATTGCGGCTGGACGTCGCCACGGCCACAGGGATCCGTTCCGAGCGCAGCCTCTCAATCAGGGCCACTGTTCCCGGAAAGGTCCTCACGCCGTCACGTCCCAGCCGTTCCTTAAACAGTTGATCCTTGCGTTTGGCCAGGCCGTGCACCGACCAGTTCCCTGCGGCGTCTGCACGGCTGCCGGCGGGCACGGTGAGGCCCCGGGACGCAAGGAAAGTCTTTACGCCGTCTTCGCGGGGCCTGCCATCCACATATTTCAGGTAGTCCCCCGTGGTGAACGCGTCCTTGCGGGCTTCCTCTGGAAGCCGGGGATCCGCCAACACCTCGTCGAAGAGTTGCTTCCATGCTGCCTCGTGGACAGAGGCCGTGTCCGTCACAACGCCGTCCAGGTCGAAGATGACAGCGTCAAACGGGGACAGCGCCGCGGCCGCGGTTGGCGACTTGGTCATGAGCGGTCCCTTCCGGCAGCCAGGGCGCGCACGAACGGTGCCTTGCCCAGCGCTGTGCGCTCCACCTGCTCAACCACGCGAACTTCCAGCGGCAGGTGTACAGCGCCTGCCGCGGTGAGTGCGCCGGCCACCGCTGCCCGGACGCCCTCGGTGGTGGCCCCCGGAGTGAGGCCCACAAGGACTATCCGCAAGCGGCCGGGCTCCTGGATAACCTGCCACCCTAAGGCGGCAGCCTGGTCCAGGACCCGGTGGAACACATTGGGGTGGATGGTGACGGTGCCTTGCGTCCCGGGCAACTGCAGGGTGTCCTCAAGCCGTCCCTCAACATTTTCCAGCAGGGTGAAGGACCGCCCGCAGGGGCAGCCGCGGCCGCCCAGGCGGATGGAGTCGGACATCTCATAGCGGATCAGCGGCAGGGTCCGGGAGAACAGGACGCTGACCAGGATCCTGGCCCCGGTGGTTCCGGGCGGCACGGCAGCGCCGGCCTGGTCCACGGCTTCGACGATCAGCAGGTCCTCGTAGACGTGGCGCTTCCGGTACCGGCAGGCGGAAGCGATTCCCGCCGTTTCGGTCGCGGCATAGACATCGAAGGGGGCAGTTCCCCACGCCGCTTCAAGTTCCGCGGCTGCCTGCGGGGTCAGCACCTCAGAGGCGGACATCACGCCCTGGGGTGAGATGCGGAGCCGGCCGGCGAGTTGTTCGGCGGCGAGGGGCAGCAGGCCTGAGGCGTAGCCGACGAGCACCCGGGGCCGGAAGCCGTTCAACGCCGCCACGGTCTCCTGCATCGGGGCGGTGACGTCGAGGCGGAGGGTGGGGACCAACCCGGAACGGAGCGACGCGCCGACTACCGCGGACTGGTGGGTGGGCACAACGGAACTGACCAGGGCAACCTTCAGCGGCCGGCTGAATCCGGCATTAATTCCAGCCCAGTCATAGGCCCGCGCATAGGAGGCAAGGACGCTGGCCCACTCAGAACGGCTCCAAACGAAGGTTCCGCGCCGCCCGGTGGTTCCGGCTGTCGCTGCCGCCCACCAGCGTCCTTTCCACGGTATGCCGGGGTCTCCCCCATCCTGCGTCAGAGAGCGCAGATGCTCCTCCAGCGGCTCAAGGCTGAGCCCGCGGACGGTGACGGCGTCGTCGAAGTTCTCCATCAGGTCACCCTTGGTCACCGGCGGCAACTGATCCAGGGGGGCGTCAAAGAGGCCAGCGTGGTGGCGGCGGTAGAACGATGACCCTGCGTAGGCAGCATTCCGCAGTCCGGTCAGGGCCGCCTGCTGGTGTTCCGTGATCCTCGCAGCATCCCAGCGGTCCCGCCGCCGCCATGCGGCCCGGAGGAACAGCACCCGTGGCACAAGGCGAAGGTCCATGGCACGATCACCGGGCGGCTGCGCGCCGGGGACAGCGGGCCCCGCGTCCCGTTAGGCCAGCAGACTTGGGGCCGGAAAAATCAGGCCTCATCGTTGGGGGCCGCGTCGGAGGACGTTGAGCCTGGAGGTGTATTCAGTCTCGTCGATTTCCCCGCGGGCAAACCTTTCGGCCAGCAGGTCCTCGGCATAGCCCGGACCGGAGCCGGGGCCGGCGTTACGGCCGCGGTTGCCGGGTCCGAGGGCACGGGCCAGGAGAACGACGGCGGCGATGACGGCGCCCCAGAACAACACAAAACTGATAACCATCAGGACGTAGCCCCAACCGCCCATACTGCCGTTCCAAAACATCATCTCAAGTCCTCCGGTGCCGGCCCGGCAGCAAGAGCACCGGGCCTGGATTCACTGTCACCCGGGCCGGCCTGCAATGCCAGAGGCTTTGGTCCCGGAGCCTGCCCGCATCAGGACCAGTTCAGCACCCGAAGGCAGCGCAGGGTGGCAATGCGACTCGGCCCGGGCGGTTCAAGGGGGAACCACTGCCTGCCGGGATACGGAGGATACCGCTTCCACCTGCCGTCCGGACCCCGCGCTGACCGTATTTTTTCCACGGCGTCTGCGAGGCGCGGCTCGGGCGGGGCTCCACTCGCCCTGAAATACTCAAGTCCCCGCAGGATGTCGAAATGCCATTGCGGAGGGAACGGGAACCGCGTGAACTCACTCCTGGCAATCCGTCCCGTGGTGTGGGAACGGTACAGGTGGTGGAGAAGGAAAAAGGCCCGTCCCATTGCGGATGCTTCCTGCACATCGATCGCTCCCCCTGAATCGTGATAAGCAAGCAAAGCCTCGAGAACGGTGATGGTTGTGTGGAAAGAACCGTGGCGGGATCCCGTCCTTATGGCCCGGCAGTTCCAGCCGCCGTCGGGAAGTTGGTCACGCAGCAGCCACGCCACCGCGGCGTCTTCACGCGAGTCCTGGATACGGAAATGCGAGGCCAGCAGGACGAGCATTCCAGTGATGCAGGTTTCCGGGGGCCGGGGGAAGAGGTTGAGCCCTCCGTCGGTGTACGTGGCACCTTCCCACAGGCATTGACAGCCACGGACAGCCTGCTGGTCCTCTCCGGGAAGGCCCAGCCAGCGCAGGAGAAGCAGGGTGTAGGTGGTGGACGTCCACTTCGGCAGGTACAGTGCCTGCGCCCACGTGCCGGCCTCGTCCTGGGCAGCAAGCAGCCTGGCGCCCCACCCTTCCGATGCCACCCGACGCCGTTCAGCATCCACCTCTTCCGGGCCCGCGCCCGTAAGGTCCTGAAGAACCTGCCATCTGATGGCCGGATCGCCTTCAAGCAACCACTCAACGACATCCTGTGCCGCGGACCCGGCAGGAGCCGCTTGTCCCGCGTCGTGGGCGCTTTCAGGCCCATTCAGGGCAGCCACCACAGTCCTGACTCTTGAAGCATGGTTTCTCCCACGTCCCGGGCCGGGAGCTCCCGGGCCAACGGCGACCGGGCGCAAAGTTCCTGGCCCTTCAACTTTACGTCTCCAGCCCCGTCCGGGTTGTGCCTTCTGCGCTGATTCCGTGACTTTCGGCTCTGATCCAACGCCCAGGCCGGGCGCATGTTTAGGAGATCATGAAGAGCGAAAGGTGACGCAGTGGCCCAACCATCCTCCGAAAGTGGACGACGGCGCGTGGTCGCCGCCGTAGCGGCGCTGGTCCTGGTGGCGGTCGCCATTGCGCTCGCTGTGATGACTGCTTCCCAGCCAGGCGGCCCGCCGTCGTCGTCCACGGCGCAGACCCCGCCGGGGACGGTCACAGCATCCCCATCGGTGACGCCGTCGCAGACGACCCTGCCTGCGCCGTCGCCAATTCCCACGGGGACGGAGACCCCGGAAGCAGGACAGACACCGGTACAGCCGCCTGTCACCGTACCTCCCGTCACGGTCCCTCCCACCACCGTGCCGGAACAGCCCGGGACAACAGCGCCGCCGCCCGCCGCCCCTTTCCCGCCGTCACTGCTCGGCCAGGACCTCACGGTCATTCCCGGTGCGGGGCCAGTCGTGGCACTGACGTTTGACGCCGGGGCGAACTCAGCCGGCCTGGCAAAAATCCTGTCGGCACTGGCCGCCAAAGGCGTGCCGGGTACGTTCTTCCTTACCGGCAACTGGGCTGCAACGAATCCGGGAGGCGTGGGACAGATTGTTTCGGCCGGACATCGAGTGGCCAACCACTCCATGACGCACCCCGGATTCACCAGCCTTTCCGAAGCGCTGATAGACCAGCAGGTCCGGGGAGCGGAACAGGCCATCTCAGCCGCCGGCGCGGATCCGCGCCCGTTCTTCCGTTTCCCTTTCGGTGAACGCGACGCACGGACCATTGCGGCCGTGAACAGCCTGGGCTACGTGGCCGTCCGGTGGACGGTGGACACCCTGGGGTGGAAGGGGTCCAGCGGCGGCATCAGTGCGCAAACGGTCATCGAGCGGGTCCTTGCCGGCCTGCAGCCAGGAGAAATTGTCCTGATGCATATCGGTTCCAACCCCGATGACGGCAGCACCCTGGACGCCGATGCCCTGCCGCAGCTGATCGAGGGGATCAGCGGGGCGGGCTACGGCTTCGTCACGCTCGATGACCTGCTGGGGTGACCGTCGGGGCTGCGGGTAGGGTCGCGGTATGCCCACCGTCTCGGTTGTCATCCCCAGCCGCAATGACGGCGTGATGCTGAAGACGTGCCTGTCGCTGCTGTCCCGGCAGAGCAGGCCCGCAGACGAGATCATCGTGGTGGACAACGCAAGCAGTGATGACACGGCGGACATTTGCCGTGCGGCCGGCGTGAGGCGGATTCCCGTGGATCTGCAGGGCATCCCGGCCACTGCCGCTGCAGGCTTTGACGCAGCTGCCGGGGACATCATCGCCCGGCTGGATACCGATTCCAGGCCGCCGGCAGACTGGCTTGAGAATGTGGAGGCTGCCCTGCTGGCTGCGGGTCCCATGTCCGTCGTCACCGGCCCGGGCGATTTTTATGGTGGGAGCCATTTGGTGCGGTGGGTCGGCCGGCACCTGGTTTTGGGGGGCTACTTTACGTTCATCGGGTTCCTGCTGGGTCATCCGCCTGTTTTTGGTTCAAATTTCGCGCTTCGTCGAGGAGTCTGGCAGCGTATCGGCGACACCGTTGTGCGGGACAACGCCGATGTCCATGACGATTTCGATGTTTCGTACCACCTCCGCCCGGATATGGCGGTGATCTATGACCGTACCCTGCGGGTCGGGGTGTCGTCCCGGCCGTTCAGTAACTGGGCGTCCCTGCGGCGGCGCTTGGCGATGTCCCTGGCGACTTTCCGGGTCGAGTTCAGCGAAGAACCGCCGCTCCGGCGGCGCCTGGACCGCTTGCGGTGGCGGCGCGGGCATCCAGGGGCGGCCGACGGCGGATAGGGCCGGTGCCGCTCAGCTGTCCCTGGCGTACAGGGACAGCAGGTCACGGCTGAATTCGTGCGGCGATGTCTCACAGGGACTGTGCCCGCCGCGGTAGACGGCGATGCGGGCACCGATGGCCTGTGCGAACAGCCGGTGCAGCCGTAAAGGCCATAAATCATGTTCGCCGACCGCAACGAGCTTGGGGAGGGCGGCGTCGGCCAAAAGTTTCCGTAAGTCGGGGGCGTTCTTCATCAGCACGAAGATGTCCCGGACAGAAGCCCGGCGGGTAAAGCGAAAACGCTGTCTGACGAACCGCCGCCGTCCTTCGGGCACCCGCACGAAGCCCCGCCGGATGCCCCAGATCAGCAGTGCAGCACCGATCCGGCCATTGGCCCAGTCGCTGAACCGTCCGATCCGGCTTACACCGCGGAAGCTTTGGCCCGGCTCCGGCGGGCAGCTCAGGAGCGTGAGTGACGTGAACAGCTCCGGCCGCTTCGAAAAGGCCAGTTGGGCAACGATGGCGGCGAAGGAGTACGCCACAACGTGGGCGGGCCTGCCGCCTGCCTCCATTACCGCCAGGAAATCCTCCACGAAGAGTTCGTAGTCGTAATGCCGCCTGGGCGGCACCAGGTTCTCCGGCCCCGCTGCCGCGGATTCGTACTGGCCGGCCAGGTCGTAGCTCAGGACAAAGTAGCCCGCCGCGGCCAGGTCCGGCATCATGAGCGAAAAATCCTCTTTGGAGCCGGTGGCACCCGGAACAAGCACGATCCAGGGATCGCCGGGGTTGCCCAGTGCCAGAGCCGCAAGGTGGCCGCTGGGCACGGGGATGCGCATGACCACCGCGCCGGCAGGTGGCGTAGCCCAGTCGACGTCCCCGAGTGCGGCATCCAGCAGGGCAGCGGCGTCACCCCGTGAGGAGCCGAACTCCTCAGGGCTGGTTCCAAACGGTTCCTGGTCCTGGGCTGCCATGGTCCAAAGATAGCCCCGCCAGCTGCGTTTGGTGTGGGATGCGGGTGGCTGGGCCTTGGGAGACCCTCCGGACGAAGTCGTGCAGGCGCCGGTACACTTCCTGGGATTCCGGATAGCGGTAGTCCTGTTGCCAGGTGTGCTCGGTGTTGGTATTGGCCCACCGGTAGATCAGGCTGTCCACCGGTACGGCGTGTCTTTGAAGACGGTTGATGAAGTTCATGTTCGCCTGGTAGAAGAAGTCGCGTTCCGAGGTAGTGACGAACACCGGGGGGAATTGGCCGTCCAGCCACTCAATCGGAGAAACAAAACCGGCCGCGGCCTTCAGCCCTTCCAGTGTTTTGCGGGTGGACATCGGGCCTCGAATCCGGCCTCTTGCCGTGCGGGCTGATGGCAGCAGCATCCGGATGAAGTTCAGGCTCAGGACAAAGCCGCTCTCGAAGAACACGGAGAAGTCCACCACGCTGCAGTGCTGGACCAGTCCCCGCAGCTGCCGCCCGGCCACCGCGGGCTGAAGGGAGTAGTGCGTGGCAAGCTCGGGCCGGAAGGTGGCAGCGGTAAGCAACGCGGCGATCTGCCCGCCCGCGGAGTCGCCCCCCAGAACCACGCATTCCGGATCGCCGCCATGGTCCTGGATGTTGTCCCTGACCCAGGCCAACGCCGCGTTGGCATCCTTGAGCACATGTTCCATGTGGAAGCGGGGTGGCCGGCGGTAGTTGACGTTGACGACCACCATCCCGCCTACCGCCTGGTTTGCGCAGTATTTGGTCAGGGCACCTTTGTCGCCGGACGTCCAGCCTCCGCCATGGAAATAGACGTAGACGGGAAGGGCTTTTTCTTTCCCGCGCCGGTCACGGCTGTCCCGCGCCGGCGTGATGACGTCCAGGTGGTGCGCGGCGAGACTGTCTCCCATGTAATTGATGTCGTGGATGTAATCCACTTCCGTAAGGGGTTCCTGGTTGAACCTCGCCCGCTCACGGGAGCTTACGGTGTGCATCAGGAGCCGCCATGCCCACACCGGCACGCGGCGCACGAAACTCCGTGCCCTTCGTGCCAGCGAGAAGGCGCCTTTGGAATGATGGACCATCGTGGCCATCCACTAATCCTAGCGGGTAGCCTCACATTGCGTTCGGACGGGTCCTTTCGGTCCCCCTGCCCAGGAAGAAGCCCAGTGCAACCATCGCGATGCCCAGGACGGCGTGGAGCCAATTGTCTGCGGTATTGATCGGGACGAAGTTGGCAGCGGAGCCTTGATCGATCAGGAGTCCATAGAGCCAGAGCACCAGGTAAAGGGCGCCCCCACCGATCAGGAAGTACCTCGCCTGCGATACTGTCCTGCCCATCAGCAGACCGGCCGCGCCGAAGAGCAGATGAACAATGTTGTGCAGAACGGAAACCTGGAAGACACCCAGGAGCATGGCGCCTGAGTCAGGGCCGGCGAGGCCCATCTCCGAGTAGTTTGTGGTCACCCCGGGGATAAATCCCAGGATCCCCACGAGGGCAAAGACACCGCCTGCCGCAAGTGCCGTGATCTCAAGTGCTGTCCGGTGGTGCCGGGTGCCCAGACCGGGATGTGCTGATGATGCAGACATTGCTTCTCCTTTGAAGGTGATATTCGCTGTCGTCCGCGGTACCCGGGGACGATCAGTGGCCCAAACGCGGGCTGATTCAAGCCTCATTGGCTTGTTAGCGCGCGTGCAGAGGCTTTGGTCCCGCGGATCAGCGCGTGGGTCACAGCCCCAGGCCGGAAGATCCCGCACAGGCCCTGGTTGCGCTGCGGCGCGGGCTTGGGGTCTTTCGTCCCTGTTGCTTGTGCCATGGCAGGTATGTACTGAAAGGACATCGGCCCCGCTACGGGTCTTTCCCTGCCCAGAGTTTTGGAGTTTCCCTCATGTCTGATCTGCTTAAATGGTCCCCGTTCGCGACGACACGGTGGGCCTCACCGTTCAACACGCTCCTAAGGCCGCCGTCGGAGCTAATGGATTCCCTCGACCGCCTGTTTGACTCCCAGTCCGGGCCTGCCCCCATCCGCATCGAAGAGTTCGTCGACGGCCAGAACCTCGTGGTGCGCGCCGAGTTGCCCGGGATCGATCCAGACAAAGACGTCGAGGTCACCATCGATGACGGATTCCTGCACATCCGCGCCGAACGCCAGGAAAAGGAAGAACACAAGGACAAAGGCAGCTTCCGGTCCGAATTCCGCTACGGATCCTTCAGCCGCAGCCTCCGGCTCCCCGACGACGTCAAGGAAGAAGACATCAAGGCCACATACTCCGACGGGGTACTGGAAGTCCGGACCCCCCTTCCAGGCACGGCCGCGCAGCCGCCCGCCGCGAAGAAACTCCCGATCACCCGCGGATAAGATGATTCCCGCGACCCATGGCACGGGTTCCGGCGCCGGCGCGTCCGGCACCGGCGCCGTAGACATCAGGTCCCTGTGGTCCCGGCTGGACCCGGCAACCCGGCAGTGGTTCATGGACCACACCGGCACGGCCATCGTGCCCCGAACCATCACCGCCGCCCTGTGCCAGGCCGCTGGCCAGCTTCTTCCCCAGGACTCCCACGGCCAGGTCCGTCTCACCGGGGATGACATGCTGTTCATCCGGAACCGGGCCCACAGCGCCTTCGCCGCCCACGGCACCGAACGGTTCTTTGAAAGCGTTCAGCCCGAATCCCCCCGGTACCGTACCGCTGGCCAGCACACCAGGGACTCGCCGCCCCGGACCTGACCCGGGGTGGCTTATGGACGCGGCTCCAACAATTTCCGGCCGATTGGGAGAGGTAATGGCATGACTGAGGTAGTGCGATACGAAGTGGGATCCGGGACCGTACTTGTTGAAGTGGACGGCAACAGCTACGGCGTCAACCACCCTGCCCGGAACGAGCAGGGGATTGTGGACGCGGGACGGCGTTTGGAGGATGCGCTGGCCAGCGTGCGTCCGGCGGCCGCCGCCGTAGTGGAGGCAATGAGGGAACTTGCTCCCGAGCAGATGGAGATTGAATTCGGCGTGAAGCTTGCCGGTGACGCAGGGGCCGTCATCGCCAGGAACAGCGGCGACGGCCACTTCATCCTCCGGATGTCGTGGTCTCCTTCGGCAGTGGTGCCGGAGGAAGAAGAATAGCGATCCGACCCGCGTTTGGCCCGGCATGCTTTAACGAAGGTGGTGCGGATGATGTATGACTTCCGGGACAGGGCTGATGCCGGCCGGAAACTTGGTCAAAACCTCGCTGAGCTGCGGGGCCAGGACCTGGTGGTCCTGGGCTTGCCCCGCGGCGGCGTGCCGGTTGCCTACGAGGTTGCCAAGGCCCTCGATGCGCCGCTGGATGTCATTGTGGTCCGCAAGCTGGGCCTGCCGTTCCAGCCGGAAGTGGCGATGGGAGCAATCGGGGAAGGAAATGCACGCGTCCTTGACCAGCGGGCCATCTCCCTGTCCCGCGTCACCCGGGATGACCTGCGGACGGTCGAACTCGCTGAGCGTGAACTGCTGGACTCACGGGTTGCCCGGTACCGGAAGGAGCGGCCGCGCGAAGATCTTAACGGCCGCACAGCCGTAATCGTCGATGACGGTATCGCCACCGGGTCCACAGCCCGGGTGGCCTGCGCTGTGGCACGCCAACTGGGTGCGGCAAGGGTGATCCTCGCCGTGCCGGTCGCCCCAAGCCGCGAGCTCGCCTCGCTCACGGAGCCCGACCTCGTGGTAACACTCATATCCGACCGGAATTTCCAAGCCGTGGGCAACTACTACCGCGATTTCTCCCCCACCAGCGACGAGGACGTCCTGGAGCTGCTCGGCGCCGCGGCCAAACGCCGGCGTGGTGCTCCGACGGACGTGCGCGCCCGCGGCGATGAAGACGTGGAAATCCCTTCCGACGGCACAAGGCTCAGGGGAACCCTCCACCTGCCCGTGCCGTGCGAAGGGGTTGTCGTTTTCGCCCACGGAAGCGGCAGCGGCCGCCACAGCCCCCGCAACCGCTTTGTCGCCTCCGTCCTCCAGGACGCAGGGCTGGGCACGTTGCTGCTCGATCTGCTGACCCCCGCCGAGGAAACCATCCGCGAGAACGTGTTCGACATCGTCCTGCTGGCACAGAGGCTGGCAGCGGCCACACAATGGCTTGGCACCAGGGAAGACACTGCCGCCAGTGCCGTCGGGTACTTCGGGGCCAGCACCGGCGCGGGCGCCGCACTGTGGGCCGCCGCCGCACCGGACTCACGCGTGGCCGCCATCGTCTCAAGGGGAGGACGGCCGGATCTGGCCGGCCGGCGGTTGGCCGCTGTACGTGCTCCCACCCTCCTGATCGTCGGCAGCGCAGACCCCCAAGTCCTGGCGCTCAACCGCCAGGCCATGGCGCTCATGCGGGCGCCGACCCATCTGGAAGTCATCCGCGGAGCCACACACCTCTTCGAAGAACCTGGAACGCTCTCCCAGGCCGCCGGATTCGCAGCAGAGTGGTTCGTCCATTACCTGTTGCCCGCCGACACGGCCCATCCTGCCGTGGGAACAAGGCCGTGAGGAACAGCCATGAGTGAAGGACTCGTCCATGTTGACGGTTTCCGGATGGACTTCGGGGATACCACCGTAATCCGCGATCTGTCCTTCGATGTCCACAGGGGTGAAACGTTCGGGTTCCTCGGCAGCAACGGATCGGGCAAGACGACCACCATCAGGGCACTCCTGGGCATCTACCAGCCCACCGCGGGGACCCTCCACATTGACGGCCGGCCGTTCCGTCCTGAAGACGGTGAACGCCTCGGCTACCTGCCCGAGGAGCGTGGCCTCTACAAGAAGGAAAAGGTCATCGACATCATGACCTACTTCGGCCGCCTCAAGGGTCTGGAACGGAACGCCGCCAAGCGCTGGTCCCTCGCGTACCTGGAGCGCGTAGCCCTTGCGGGCAAAGCCGGCGTGCAGCTGGACAAGCTCTCCGGCGGCGAACAGCAGAAAGTCCAGCTCGGCGTCACCATCATGAACGAGCCCGAGCTCCTGATCCTGGACGAACCAACCAAAGGCTTTGACCCGGTCAACCGTCGCCTGCTCATGGACATCATCGCAGGACATCAGGCGAAAGGTGCCACCGTTGTCATGGTGACCCACCAGATGGAGGAAGTTGAACGCCTTTGTGATCGCGTCATTCTGCTCAAGAACGGCACCGCTGAGGCCTACGGCACCATCGACGAGGTCCAGAACCTGTACGGCGGCCGCATCATACGGCTCAAGCACAGTGGCCTGATCCCCGCGTCGCCCCGATACTCGGTGGTGCTCAACGAAACCAACTATGCGGAGCTGTCCATTGCGGATGACACCGATGAAGCCGACATCCTGAAGGACCTCGTCGCCGCCGGCGTTGCCGTCCGTTCCTTTACCACCACCAAAATCTCCCTCGAGGAGATATTCATCCGGGTGTACGGCGACCAAAACAGGACCGACGCGGCCACCTACGGGACGGCACAGGCGTAACGCACATGGCACAGCACAACCTCAGCACCGTCGTCAGCTTCGAGTTCTTCCGCACCATCACCAAGAAGCGCTTCTGGATCGGAACTCTCGCAGTGCCGGTCATCATGGCCGTCGTCTTCCTGCTGATCTACATCAGCAACACCTCCACGTACAGCGCATCTGACGCACAGCGGAGCGCCACTTTTTCGATCGCCTATACGGACGCGTCAGGGCTCATCACGCCCCAGGCGGCGGCAGCGTTCAGGGCATCCGGGGCTGCGTCCCCTGAAGAGGGCCTCCGCGCTGTAAAGACCGGCAGAGTCGATGCCTTCTTCGACTTCCCGGCGGACCCCACCACTTCAGCGATAAGGGTATATGGAGTCGACCAGGGCCTGTTCGAGAACAACAAATACTCCGCCGTTGCCCAGGCGATGCTGACCCAGGCGGTCAATGCCCGCATCGGCTCCCCACAGCTCTCAGCCCTGGCAGGCACCAGTGCCGCTGTTGATTTGACGACCTACCGCGGCGGGGTGGAGTCCGGGGGGTTAAACTCCGCCATCCCGCCACTCTTCTACCTGGTGATTTTCTACGGACTGGTCATTCTCCTGGCCGGACAAATGCTCAGTTCCACCTTGGAGGAAAAGGAGAACCGGGTCACTGAGATGATCCTGACCACCCTGAAGCCCACAACACTGATCAGCGGCAAGGTTCTGGCGCTCTTCGCAATCGGGCTCGTCCAAATAGTTGTCTTCGCCTCGCCGGTGGTGGTCGGCTACGTCTTCTTCCGCAGGCAGGTCAACATTCCCGACCTAGACCTCTCATCATTGGTTTTCGAGCCGGGTCCCATGGTT
>DATFAE010000174.1:0-1858 GCA_035254945.1 Arthrobacter sp.
ACTCTATCCGGCGGGAGCGGCGTCCGGGAAAGCGTCAGCAGGGGATCGAGGACAAGCTGAATCTCAAGGTCTCCCCGCGGAACATGGGGATGCCTGCCGTCCACATCGCTGAGCACAAGCGCAACCCATTCGCCGTCGTCGAATGTCCCGATCAGCGACGGCGCCGGCACGGTCTTCGGCAGGGCGCCGCTTCTTTCCGGTGAATTGCCGGAGAGTGCTCGTTCAGTTGGCGGCTGACGGCCATGACGAACGCTGTGCGGCCGGTGGCGGTGCGCACCCAGTCGACGGCGCCGGAGAAAAGCCTCCCTGCTGGCCCCTCGCCTCCATCACCGGTGCCCCGAGAATCTGTTCTATTCCTTCCCGAACATGGCCGGGCAGGTCAGTCCAGCTGATGCGCGGACTCTATTCGGGTTGCACGCACCCATTATTCCTTCGCAGCGGAGGACGACTTATCCGCTGTCGCTGCCGACGGCCGGACCTATGGCGTGGTGGTGGCCTTCCTGACCCCGGCCTCCGCGGCACCGGCGATGGATGTTGACGGGGATTTCATGGCGTCCTGCACCGATTCGACGGGTCAACGTCCGAAGAACAGTCCTGGCCTGGGTGGCCGAAGCGGGGTGGCATTGGGCACGGTTCCGCCAGTGTCCGGGATTAGAGACATGCGATCGGTGAGCGGGTCCCCCGCAGTTACTCATGGGGCGCATCCTTAAGTACGGGATACCGGACACCGCCGAGACCGAAGAGGAACGTATGCCAGCCACTGCAGCCGCCGTAACCACCCCGACCCCGACCCATGCGGGGTCAAAGGTGACATCAAAGGTCCCCGCGGCCGAGAACACCCTTCGCATCCTCAAACTGCTGGCTTCCAAACGGGGGCCGATGGCGGCGTCGAGCATTGCCACGTCTCTCGACCTGCCCCGCTCCAGCGTCTATCACCTCCTGGGGGTGATGGAGGCGAACGGCTTTGTCCTCCACCTTCACGAAGAGCAGCGGTACGGACTGGGGATCAGTGCCTTTGAGCTGAGCTCGGCCTACTCGCGGCAGGAACCGTTGTCGCGCCTGGGCCGGCCGCTGCTGGCGTCACTGGTGGACGTCATCGGCGAGAGCGCCCACCTGGCCGTGCTCCACGGCCGCGACGTGCTGTACATCGTGGAAGAGCGGGCCAAGAACCGCCCGTCCCTGGTGACCGACGTCGGCGTCCGGCTGCCCAGCCACCTCACCGCCAGCGGCCGCGCCATCCTCGCCGCGCTGCCCAAGTCACAGGTCCGGGCGCTGTACCCGAACGCCGCGGCCTTCACCGCCCGGCACGAGGTGGAAGGCGCCATCATGAAGTACTCGGCGCTTTCCTCACACCTGGACCAGGTGCGGCAGCGCGGCTACGCCACGGAACACGGCGAAGTGACGCCCGGCTTCGGCTCCATCGCCGCGGCCGTGACGGACCACGTGGGATGGCCGACGGCGGCAGTCGCCGTCACGTTCCTGGAAGACAAACTGCCGGCGGACCAATGGCCGGCACTCGCGGCCCGGGTGCAGAAAGTGGCGGACGAGCTCTCGGTCCGCATCCACGGCCGCCCCGCCAAGTAGCACCGGCCCGACGGGGCGCAGCGGTCTGGAATACCGGACACTACCCCTCCGAAAGCCCTGTTTGCGCCGCCATGGAGGGGCTTTAGTAGATACAGAACCTCCCGCATTACCGCGAACCACACTCGCCCAGAACACGAAGGAGCCCCTCATGGCACCCGCCGATTTCACTACCGGTGCCCGCCCGGTCAAAGCTGCCCGCGGCACCGAGCTCACCGCCAAGTCATGGCAGACGGAAGCACCGCTGCGCATGCTGATGAACAACCTGGACCCGGAG
>DATFAE010000175.1:0-4068 GCA_035254945.1 Arthrobacter sp.
TCATCAATCTGGTGCAGCGGCCGGAACCTGCCTGATCCCGGCCACGGCTAGATGGCCGGCAAAACCAGCTGAACAACCAGCAGCACACTTCCCAACGCCGACGCGCCCAGGGCGAGGGCCCTGAGGCGTGCCGCGTTGAGGAAGCGGTTAACAACTCTGGAGGCCGCATAGCCGAGCACCGCGGGCGGCACCATCCAGAGGGCGAGCGAGAGCATGCCGAGGGTGACAGCCCCGGTGATCCACAGCATCATCATCGAAATCGCTGAGCCCACCATAAAAAACGCGCTCATGGTTCCGCGCAGCTTTGGCCCGCTATGCCCTTGCCAGATAAGGGCCATCGGTGGTCCGCCGATGGAAGTGGCGGTACCCATGATGCCGGAGGCAGCACCCGCCGCGATCAGGTTGACCCGGACGGGCCGGGGGGCCCAGCCCCTCCCGGCCAGGACCAGGCCGATCACCACCACCGCGACAACCATCCAGGCGAGGCCTTCCTTGGAAAGAGCGGTCACCAGCCATGCACCGAGGAAGCTCCCGGGAACGCGGCCCACCAGGGCCCAGCCTGTCCCCCGCAAATCAAGGCTCTGCCTCTCCCGCACGGTGACAAGCACGGTGACAAGCAGGGCAAGGAGGATCAGGGTGGCAGGGAGCAGCGCCGGATCCACCAGGGCGATCACCGGCGCCGCCAGCATGCCCATACCGAATCCACTGGACGCCTGCAGACAGGCGGCCAGGAAGATCACCCCGGCGATAACGGCATACTCGGCCACGGTCACTGTGCGGAGGCTATGGCGCCAGTGAGTCCTTTGATGGAATCGAGCGGGAAGTGGCATTCGGCCAAATGATGGGTCCCCTCCGGTGCAGCCAACAACCGTGGCTCGGGCGGGATTTCCGTACAGATATCCTGCGCCTTCCAGCACCGGGTGCGGAAACGGCAGCCCGATGGCGGGTCCAGGGGAGAGGGCAGTTCGCCCTTGAGGACGATCCTCTCCCGTGTGGTTCCGCTGACATCCAGCTTGGGGGATGCGGACATCAGTGCCGCTGTGTACGGGTGACGCGGGTGATCAAAGACTTCCCCGGTGGCCCCCGTCTCGATAATCCGGCCGAGGTACATGACAGCCACACGGTCCGCCACGTGCCGGACCACGGTCAGGTCATGGGAAATGAAGATATAGGAAACGCCGAGTTCCTGCTGGAGCTCATTAAGCAGGTTCAGGACCTGCGCCTGGACAGAGAGATCCAGCGCCGACACCGGCTCGTCGAGGATGATGACATCGGGGTTCAGTGCCAAGGCACGGGCTATGCCGATTCGCTGGCGTTGGCCGCCGGAGAACTCCTGCGGCGACTTCTTTGCATCAGACGGACGCAGCCCCACCATATGCAGCAGTTCCCGCACCCTGGCCTCACGTTCCCGGGACGTCGGGTACAGGCTGCGGTGGGTAGCCCACGGCTCGGCAATAATGTCGCCGGCGTTCATCCGTGCATTCAGTGACGCAAACGGGTCCTGGAACACCATCTGCACGCGCCGCCGCCAGCTCAGCAGTTCCTTGCCGCGGAGCCCGAACGGGTTGGTTCCTTCAAAGCTGACTGTCCCTTCGTCCGGTGTTTCGAGCATCATCAAAGTCCGCGCCAGGGTGGACTTTCCACAACCAGACTCACCCACCAGCCCCAGGGTTTCGCCTCGGTCTACTGTCAGGCTGATGCCGTCCAGCGCCTTAAGCCGTGTATTGCCGCTGGCACTCTTGGCCACGTGGAATGTTTTCGTCAACCCGTCGATTGTCAGGAGCGGTTCAGTCATTGTTGATCTCCTCGCTGAAGTGGCACGCGGCGGCGCGGGCAGGCCGCTGATCATTGCCGGACGGGATGTTCCCAGGCTCGCCGGGACCGTCGACCGGCCGGAGCGCCGGCCGCTGAGCCCGGCAAATGTCCTGCACCATGGGGCAGCGGGACTGGTAGACGCAGCCGGGGGGGATGTCGTGAAGCTCGGGAGGGCTTCCCGGGATGGACTTTAGCTGGGCACCGCGCTCCAGGTGAACCGGCACTGATTCCAGCAGCCCTTTGGTGTAGGGGTGGCGGGGATCTGAAAAGACCTCGGAAACCGGTCCGCTCTCCACCACGTTTCCTGCGTACATGACAGCCACTGAGTCCGCTTCCTCGGCAACCACCGCAAGGTCATGGGTGATCAGGATGACCGCCATCTGGCCATCTTCACGAAGCTTCCGCAGGAGCTGCATAATCTGCGCCTGGACGGTGACGTCCAAGGCGGTTGTGGGTTCGTCAGCGATCAGCAGGCGCGGATTAAGGGCCACGGCCATGGCAATGAGGATGCGTTGCCGCATGCCGCCGGAGAACTGATGCGGGTAGGAGTTAATCCTGGATTCGGGCTCCGGAATCCCCACCCGCTTCATCAAGTCAATCGCCTCAGCCCTGGCCGCCTTGGCGCTCATGCCATGGTGGATGCGGAACGCTTCCCCCAGCTGGGTTCCCACCGTATAGACGGGATTGAGGGCGGTGAGTGCGTCCTGGAAGACTATGCCCAGCTCCGGACCGGCAAACTTCAGCCTCTCCTTGGGGGTGAGCGCGGCGAGGTCCGTACCATTAAGGACGATTTTTCCGTCGGCCAAATCGCAGACGGGGTCCATGATCCCCGCCAGCGCCTTTGCGGTCATCGACTTCCCACAGCCTGATTCCCCCAGCAATGCCAGGGTCTCGCCGGCACGGGCTTCAAAGGCCACGCTGTTCACGGCGCGGACCGTGCCACGGTGAGTACGGATATCCACCGCCAGATCACTCACCCGCAGGACGACGTCGTGCGCTTTGGACTGCACGGCCGCTGTTCCAGCGGCACGGGAACGTTGGGCGGGAGCTTGTTCGGCTGCTGTTTTCACGGCTTTGCCTCCTTGACTGGGATGCGGGCAATCAGCCTCTTGCGGGGAAGGGCCAGGCGCCAGCGCTGGGCGGGGTCGGTGGCGATCCGGAGCCAGGCCGCGAGGACGTTGGCCGCGATAGTGGTGACCACAATCGCGACGCCGGGGAAGATGGACAGCCACCAGGCCGTCTGCAGGTACTGCCGGCCCTGGGACACCATGAGGCCCCAGCTGACGTCCGGCGGCTGGATACCGATGCCCAGGAAGCTCAGCGAGGATTCGGCGAGCATGACGTAGCAGAATTCCAGCGTGGCAAGTGTCAGCAGCGTCGGCAGCACCACGGGAATGACGTGCCGGAGGATGATGGCATTTGGCTTTGCCCCGAACGTGCGGGCCGCGTCCACGAACGTCCGGCTCTGGAGTTCCGCCGATTCCGCACGGGCCGTACGCAGGTAGATGGGGATGCGGGTCAGTGCCAGGATCAGCACAATGTTGGCGGCGCTGGGGCTGAACACGTAAAGCACAACGACGGCGAGCAGCAGGGACGGAAAGCTCATGATTACGTCGGCCACCCGCATGGAAACGTTCTCCCGCCAGCCGCGGTGGAAGCCGGCCCACACGCCCCACAGCGAACCAATCATGAGGGCAACCGCCACAGCCGGTAAGGCCACGGACAGAGTGGTCCGGCTGGCCACCACCAACCGTGCCAGCATGCTCCGGCCCAGGGAGTCGCTGCCCAGGATGTACTCCCAGCCGTATGCGGCCGTGAAGGGTGGCTTGTTGGCAAACAGCAGGTTTTGTTTGGTGGCCAGGTCGCCCATCAGGGCCGGCCCAATCAGTGCCGTGAGTCCGATGAACACCAGGACCAGTGCCGAAACTGTCGCGAAGCGGTCCTTGAGGAGGAGGCGGTACAGGCTGAGCTTTCCGTCCTGCTTTCCATCCTTCTTTTCGTCCGGCTGCGTGGAAGCCGGCGGCAACTGCTCCGGCACGGCACCGTCAGTGAGTGAAGTCTTCATGGCTACTCCTAAGCCTTTACCGTGACGGGTCGGACTCGTGCGTCCAGCAGCGCATAGCCCATGTCAATGAGGATGTTCAGGGCGAAAATCGCGACAGCGGTCAGCAATACGGCCGCCTGCAGGACAGCGAAGTCGCGTTGCAGGATCGAATCAATCATGAGCTTTCCAATGCCCGGCCATCCGAAAAT
>DATFAE010000176.1:0-2083 GCA_035254945.1 Arthrobacter sp.
AGCCGGACGGCGTCTTCGGCGAACGCCCAGCGGGCCGCAGTCACCAGGCGCGAATGATCATCCAGGAACGCGAAAAGGTAGGTTTTCCGGCCGCCGATCTTCGGTCCGTGGAGCCCGTCCCCGACCCAGATCTCGTTCGGCCGGGCCGCTTCGAACCGGCCGGTGGCCTGCGCCGGCGTGCCGGTAGGGATCTCCAGGGTGCGGAAGTGGCGCAGCAGCGTGGACTCGGACGGCGCGTCGCCGAGGGTCTCGGCCATGATCCGCCGCACCTGGGCCGCGGTGCGGTGCGGACGCTCGAGCTTCAGCGTCGCAGCCAGGGACAAAACGGTCACCGGGGTCACCGGGCCGGCGGCCCGTTCCCGAGGCTTGAGCCCGTCGAATCCCTCACGCTGCCAGGCACGGATCCACCGGTCCAGGGTCTCCCGGGAGTAGCGCACGCCCTGCCCGGACGGGCCGGTGTGCTCGGCGGCGGCCAGGGCGCGGACCATCGGGCCCCGCTGGCGGGAGGTCAGCGACGCGTCCGCGGCCTCGCGGATGAGCTGATAACGGAACAAAGCGGTCTTCTCCGCCCGGTCCCTGCGGGCCACGGGCCCGCGCTGCGGTTCGGATTCTGTCATGGGTCACTGTCCTCCAAAGGTCAGGAAACGATGGCCCCGGCAGGATCAGCCGGCGCTCCTCCCACCCTTGCCGCCCAGGACAGCGGGCATAAGGGCCAGTTCGTGTTGGCCGTACCCGTGCCACCTGGCGCTGAAAAACCAGGCGCCCGCCGCGGCCAGTCCCGCAACCTGCCACGCCATGGTGACGATCCCGAACCGGGCCGAGAGCACCCGCGCATAGGCCATCACCGCAGAAAGCGCCCGTCCGGCAGCCGTCGGCGCCGCGGCCGGCCAGATCCCGGCGGCGTCGGTGCCGTCACGGTGGACCAGCGCGGTGAACGCCTCCGTGATCCGGGGCGCCGACGCGGTGAATGCGCGCAGCCAGCCGCGGACCGTGGATACCGGCCTGCCCAGCCACGCCGCGATCACCCGGTGGCCCGACCCGCCGGCAGCCTTGGCCTCGACGGCGGCGGCAATCACCGCAGCCGTATCGGCCCGCCGGGCCGCCAGATCCACGCCCAACAGCACATGCGTGACCGAGCACCGCTGACAGCGTCCCCGCCGCGGACGAAGGCATATCGGGATGCAGGCCTCCCCGACGTCGTGGCGGATGAACCGAGCCCGCGCCCAGCCCCACGGGCGCAGCACACCTGCGCATCCCGGGCAGGTCAACCGCCCGGCGGCCAGATCCGACTCGACAGAAAAAGCATCATGACTTACCGTGAGCATCAGCGCGGCCTTTACGCGTTAGAACGGCCGGCGTGATACTTCGAAACTCTCACGCCGGCCGTTCGTCTTATCCGGTCATCGTCAGCCTGACGCCGACGACGGCACTAAATCAAGACGCCCCAGCAATAACCTGCCTCGTCACCGGCAACGACGCCCCGACCGTCAACCACTGCGACGTCTAACACCCCTGAGTCGGAAGCCAACTCAGGAACCCCGCGACCCTGAGACCGTAGTTGCGCACCGTGTTCGGCGAAGCGCCGGACTCAACCAAAGACCGCAACCAGTCACACGCACCCGGATGAATCACCCCGCTCCGCCGGTCGAACACGACGGCCAGGTCCACTCCGGAAGTGGACCGCACCCAACGAAACCCGAACGCTCCAGGAGCAATCATGGGAGCACCCTAAGGGCAGCCACTGACAACGAAGCTGACGTGTCCACCACAAAGAAGAACCAACCAATCACTGACAATCGAGGACGCTGTTCCATGACTACAGATAAACAGCGCCAACTCGGCAGGATGCCACCGGCTCCTCAAAGAAGGCGGCGCCGTACTGGTGACTGACACGGCCGAACTGATCGAACTGCTCTCCAGCTAACCCCACCGGGTGGCCGGCCTTCCGGGGCCGGTCACCGCGGGCGGTCCGCCGCCCGCGGCTGGCTTGGGCGGTGCGTCGCCAGCGGCAGACCGCCAACCGCAAACATGGAGGGGAGCAGCTGCCGCCGGCGGCAGGCCTGGCGTGCCCCGAAAGGGCCGT